>NZ_JBQEPU010000044.1:0-46009 GCF_052045835.1 Paraburkholderia sp. 22099
GATGGGGATGGGCTCGCGCCCCTGCGTTCGACATGGCTGACTGGCTCCGTCAATCTAAACGCGCCCATCATGCTTTGGAAAAATCAGCATCGGGAAACGGTCGGGCCGAGTCGCTTACCTTGAAGCTGTCGCGCAGGCAACAGAAGCGCCGCTTTGCGGTGCTTCTGGTTCTTGACGCTGCATGGTGCAGTTTCTGGTGCGCGATGGTGATACGCACGCGCTGATGAGGCGCGAAGATCCATTACCCGACAAGAAAGGACGAGGAGACTACTGATTCAGCGGTTTTGAGCCGCGATAATTTGCCTTGCTAGACGTGATAACTCTGCCTGCCGTTATGGAACCGCACTTGCCCGAGCGCAATCGCTGGCGATCCGGAAGAGATCTGCTTGATTAAGCGATGAGCAGGTCTATTGTCACAAGAGCATGTTTGGGAAGTCTTTTACGGCTTGACCTCGGTCTATCCAGGCATTGCGTCTGGGCGATAAGGCGATAGCGTTTCAGTTGTTGCTGAGCATTGGTGCCGTCAGCAACAGCGCTCTCTGAACTGAGCGAACCCGTCATTAAACTGGCCTTGTTCGTAGGGTCGTGCCCGGTAGCGAGAAGTGTTGCTTGGAAGGGAAACGCTTACGTCGGCCTGGTCCTGATTGCAAGTAATCGTGTTGCGGTTCGGACCATCATCGAGGATGAAATAATGAAACTCTCTATCAGAGTCGATGCTCAATTCCATGAGTCGAAAGAATTGGAAATTGAGAACATGAAAAAGTTTTCGTGTTCAGAAAAGGGAAGGTCAGGATGGACGACATAAGTTTCATGTTTGGCTGTCTTCCGATGTGAAGACTGTTGACGATGTGGACTCAGAGATTCAGAGCTTCTTAAAAAATCTGCGAATGTGCGGGTTTGACGAGAAAGGAGGTAACGTCTTGCGCATTGGCATATTCTATAAATTGAGTGAAACAATCGTATTTTCGTTTTTTGCCTCTTCCTCAACAATCAAGCTGTTGGCGGATTGTGGAATGTCGCTTGAGACGATTGGATATCCGTGTTCCGACGACGAATCCTAATCAAGCGAATAAAGGGGTAGTGTGGGTGCTTTCGGGTCCGGAGGACAAAAGCCGGGGCGCTTCACATGGCGGCTCGCACTGGGACGTCCAGACGCCCGGTCGCGGGTACGTCAATCTCTACCTAGGCGGGCGTCGTCGATAACTTTCGAGAAACAAGAAACTGCAGATTGAGATCCATCTGAGCAGTTTCTATTCATTGGGTGACGAGCGGCGATTCTTCCAGGGACTTAAGGAAATCGCGGCGATTAGGCACATTCAGGGGGTTGGAAGGGGGCTGTTGATCGATATTGACATACGTTACCTAAATAAGGATGCCCTATGGGATTTGATCGCACTACTTTGGCGATATGAAATCCCGCTTACGCCGTTACAGGAGTTGGCGACCAGGAAGAGATTTGCGTGGTTGCGGGATGAGCGGTTCTATTGGCACAAAAGCATGTTTGATCCATCGCGCGCGGATTGAACATGTCTTATGAGGCGTTGCGGTTTGCCGCAGCGCGACTATGACAAACCGCACCAAGGCAACGAGGCGGACCATGTGTGTGAATGGCCGGGGGGAGCACGCGAGGAACCGGGGCGTCCTTACTCGCCGTGGCCCCGAAAACCATGACAGACGGGAGCGCATCGATGATTGATTTTTCTGCTTTCGTGGAGGCGCATGTCACTGGCATCACCTTTACTGAGGACGATAAAGGCGTCAGCATTTTTTTCCGCGGACAAGCCGGGCAGTGCTTCACTCTGGTTGCGGAAGGGGTGGATCGCTTTGTTGCTGACAAATTCCGCGAGCAGAACATTGTTGACAGAATTCATCTGTGGGATTCGGCGAGTGAGCCGAATGACTATCGGGATTCGCTAGCGCTTCTGCTGTCCGGAGTGAGCAGAGGAATGAGACAGTCTGGTTACCGGTGATTGAGCGCGAAGTGGTTGCGATCGAACGAGGGGAAAAAGTGTTCGTTGAGATCGAGCCTGTGTATGGCGGATGGATTGTTCTTCTTGCGAAGAGCATAGCCATAAAAAGGTAGATGTGTTTGGGGATCAAGTTGTGACGGAAGGGCCGCGTTCGCGGCCTTGGGGGTGTTATGTGGGTGGGAATCCGGTGCAATGGACTGATCCGTTTGATGAGTCGAAACTCATGCCGATTACGGGTGGGAAGAAAATGGACGAGGTAAGTGGTTCGGCGTGGCCTGTTGTAAAAGACAATGAGCTTCTCCTGAAGGTCTTCGGGAGATACCCTTCCTTCCATGATGCGAGCGTGCTTTCCATCAGCATGGAGCGAGCCAAGCGGATGAGAAGACATGATCCGGCAGATGGGCCGGTAGATCCACGGCGGCTGGAGTTTGTCGACGTGATACTCGAAGTGCTACACCGGGAGCATCGACCGGCGGTCGAGCGGATTGGGCGGTCGGATTACGCGGTCACGATCGCCCTCCTGGATGTGCGCAGCGCCAACATTGATGTCAATGCCATGCTTGATGACAGCTTTGTTTCGGAAATCAGCTTGCGGCATCAGCCTGACGGGTTACTTGCGTTTGATCTTGAACCTAACATTGGGCTGGACGTTCGACTTGTTTGTGCGACAGCGGAAATCCGTTCCATCCGGCCTTATCGCGGCGCTGTGCTGCTTGAGCCCAATATTGTGGTGTTTCCATAGCTGATGTGGTTGTTAAATGAAGGAGGACCGCTTGAACTGCACCCCAAAAATTGGACACCGAGACTGACACAAGCAATACGCTTCACATCATCGTGTCACAACCCCTTCCGATAAATCACAAACCCCGACCGTTCAGCAACCTTGTCATAAAGCTTCATCGCCG
Organism: Paraburkholderia sp. 22099; assembly: GCF_052045835.1. Classification (NCBI taxonomy): domain Bacteria; kingdom Pseudomonadati; phylum Pseudomonadota; class Betaproteobacteria; order Burkholderiales; family Burkholderiaceae; genus Paraburkholderia; species Paraburkholderia sp. 22099. The sequence goes on from NZ_JBQEPU010000044.1 coordinate 2,876, forward strand.
TCTGATTGGTCTCATGCGTCTGCCAGTACACGCGTTGCGCACCGTCGGCCTTCGCCCGCGCATACACCGCTTCGATCAGCGCGCGGCCGATACCTTTGCCGCGCTCGGCTTCCAGCGTATAGAGATCTTGCAGATAACAGGTCGGTCCCGCCATCGTCGTGTGACGGTGATACAGAAAATGCACGAGGCCGAGCAATTGGCCGTTGCGTTCGGCGACCATCGCGTGCATCGGCTCATAACCGTCGAAGAAACGGCCCCAGGTAATCAGCGTGATCTCGCGCGGCAACGCAGTTTCGCCGGAGCGTCCATAGAACGCGTTGTAAGCGTCCCAGAGCGGGAGCCAAGCGTCGAAGTCGTCGGGCGTGGCGGGGCGGATTTGAATCGAGTCGGACATCAGCGCGGTTCCTTGTGGGTGATGGTGGCGGGCAGCAGCCGCATGCTTCTGCCAAGGGCGAATTGAGCGGGCGCAGACGTAGACGGTCGCGCTCAACGCCTCCTTGCGCCCTTCAGCGCCTTCCCGCCTGGCGGTATCCAGGCGACGGCTTTAGCTCCGACAGCATAAGAAATTTGCGGCGCTATTGTTAGCTCCAGCATGTGCTGCAAACTTGGAGCCACTATCGCCGGGGTTCACGCTCAACTACGCGGGCATCGAGCCGCACGAAGCGCATGCGTTTCGCGGTACGCCGACTGATCCGCCAACACGCCCCGCCACCATGACCTAAACCCTCTCCGCTCTCAACCACCGCGCGAGCATCGCATCATCACCCGTCTCCAAGGCCTGCGCGACGCGCCGCCCCACCGCCGCGCCGAATTTAAAACCGTGGCCCGAGCATGCCGACACCACCAGCGTATTGCCGATGCGTTTCGAAAAGAAGCGTTTGTCCGCCGTGAAGGTGTACGCGCAGGTTTTCACTTCGGCAACGGTATATTCGTCGATCCGACTGAACGGCGGCGCAAACAGCCTAAGCAAGCTGTCGCCCTCGCCGGGCCCCGCCACACGATCGACGTCAGGGTCCGGCGCGCGCACCTTATGCACGCCGGCGCCGATTTTCAAACCGACGCCATCGACGGGCGGCAGCACATAGCCGTCGCTATCGCCGCCAATATCGACGATCGCCGGCGCATTCGACCACGCGTCCTCCAGATCCGCGGGCGGTTCCAGATAAGCAACGGCATTGCGATAGGTCACGAGTTCTTCCGCAAGCTCCGGGAACAGTTGCAGCGTCCAGGCACCCGCGGCGACCACGAGCCGGTCGGCGCGCACCACGGTCTCATCGTCGAGCCGCACGCAAGCGCCATGCGGATCGACGGAAAGCGCCTTGACGCGCATGCGAATATCGGCGCCGCGCATCTTCAGCCACGCTTTCATGTCGCGCGCGATGCGTTCGCTAAAGAGCACGCCGCCTTCGCGATCGAGGTAGCCGTAGCGAAACGTCTCGGGGTCGAGAAAAGGATAACGCTCGGCTGCTTCACGCGGTTCGAGCCGTTCGTATTCGAATTCCATCCGGTCGAGGCCGGCGCGGCATCGTTCGGCGCCATCGCCCGCGTATTGCGAAATGCCGAGCACGCCGCAATTCGCATAGTGGGAAACGCCCAGGTCGTTCCACACCAGATCCCAACTATCGAATGCCTCGGCGAGGTTGCGCGCATAACCATCGGCATCGCCATATGCACGGCGGATCATGCGATGCCGGTCGCCGGACGCGGCGAGCGGATTGGGAATCGAGCCTTGCTCGATCAGCGTGACGTCGTGTCCGAGTTTTGCGAGCGACCACGCCGTGCTCAAGCCGGCGATGCCCGCGCCTACGATTGTCACTCGCATACCAGCTCCCCCGAGTCGATGGTTCCGGGTCAGAGTCTAGCAGCGGAAAATAAAGAATCGGTGCGCGTTCGTGCGAATCGGCACTCGAATGAACCAGCCTGGTGCAAACACCAATCGGGCAGGCGGTGGTCTCCGCGCGCCGCCGTGTCAGTGCTTGCGATTCGAACCGTGGCGCAATTGATCGCGCACTTTCTTCGCCGCGAAGAGCGGCACGTAATCGAACACGCGGGCGTCGTGCCGATAGTCGGCGAGCGTGTCCGCGTACATCTTCGAGACGGTTTCCGGGGGCGTGTCGGTTTCCTCGGCGATGCTTTTCACCACTTCGTCAACGTTAGGCTCGGGTTGTGACATAGGACTTCTCCACGCAAGGGAGGCGGGTTGGACACCAGGACGCTCGGACACCAGCAGTCATTAGAGGATGCGATCGGCGGCGATGCAAATTGAATCGGTCTATCGCAGGACTCATTCCACAGAGATTTTTGTCTTGCAGTGCGGCAAACGCGCGAGCCACGCGGTGACGCGGAAAATCAATGGGTGTGACGATGATGTATGTCAGGAAAATGCGCATGCGTGTGCGTAATCGGTGCATGCCGATGCGGATGGCTGTGCGGCTCTTTGCCGTCCCAAGCGAAGTCGTGCTCATGCTGATGATGCGCGTCGTGCCGATGCCGATGCGTGTGATCCAGCGCGTGATGCGTGTGCGGATGCTCGTGCCGTTCGCGGATATGCAACCAGACGCCCAGCGTCATGAGCGCGGCGGCGACCCAGAACAGCGGCGGCGGCATGTCCGGCCACAGCAGCCACGACAAGGTCACGCCGAACAGCGGCGCGACCGAGAAATAGGCGCCGGTACGCGCGGTGCCGAGATTGCGCAGCGCGACGACGAACAGCACGAGGCTCACGCCATAGCCCGCAAAACCGGTCAGCATCGCGAGCGCGAGGGTCGGGACATTCGGCCAGGCGGCGCCGAGCGAGAGCGCAAGCGCGACGTTGACCGAACCGGCCACGAGTCCTTTCACGCAGGCAATGAACATCGCATCGTGGGTCGATACCTTGCGGGTGAGATTGTTGTCGACGGCCCAGCACGCGCATGCGCCGGCCAGCAGCAGCGTGCCGGGCGGCAGTCCGGCCGCGCCCGGCTGCCACGACAGCGCCACGCCGCCCGCGACGATCGCGGCCATGCCGAGGAACACCTGCACGTCGACGTTCTCGCGGAACACGATCCACGCGATCAGCGCGGTAAAGACGCCTTCGAGGTTCAGCAGCAGCGAGCCCGTGGCCGCCGGCGTGGTTTGCAGACCCAGCATCAGCAGGGCCGGCCCCGCGACGCCGCCCGCCACGATCGCGCCGGCGAGCCACGGCACTTCGCGCAATGGAAAATGCCCACCATCGGTCTGCCGCGCGGCGGCGCTTGCCTTGAGCCGGCGCGCCAGGATCACCGCGGCGAGACCGATGCCGCTGCCCAGATAGAAGAGGCCGGCGAGCAGAAACGGCGACAGCGAGCCGAGCAGCGCCTTGGCGAGCGGGGTAGTCGCGCCGAACAGGGCGGCGGCGAGCAAGGCGGTGAAGGCGGCGTTGAAACGGCTAGGCATAAGCGGACGATTCGAGTGGAAACGGGCGATGCCGACACGATACCGCTACCCGGAGCGCGATGCCTGGCGCTCCCGCGCCGGGCGACCAGAGCGCGCCGCGGCGCGCGTTCGTGGCGGCGCGCAAAGCGGCCGGCCGACGCGCCCCCGCCAGCAGCAGGCGCGGCCAAGGCTGGCCCGCGCGGTCCGCATCGACCCCATGCCGCTTCCGGTTCGAGTAGACTGTGCGACGATGCCGCCCGCGACTAGCAGGGCGGCAACCTTCTATCCGCTCGTGCACGGAGGCTCCGTTTATGCATGCTGTTCCCCCGCTCGAACAAGATGCGGTCGATGCACCGGCTGACGCGACGCTCGCTCATGCGGGCGCGCCGAATTCCACCCACGCACCCGCGAACGCCCACGCGCCGGGTCAGGCGGCCAATCAGGCGCCGGTGCGCGATCTGCGCCGCGTCGGTATTCACCCTGACTATTGGTATCCGCTCGCGTGGTCGCATGAGGTGAAGCGAGGCAAGACGCATGGCGTCACGTTCGCCGGCGATCCGATCGTGCTGGCGCGCACCGAGGGCGGCAAGGTGTTCGCGCTGGAAGACCGCTGCGCGCATCGTCAGGTGCCGTTGCATCAGGGCGTGGTGGATGGCGAGTCGATTCGCTGCGGCTATCACGGCTGGACTTACGACTGCTCGGGCAAGTGCATCGACGTGCCGTATCTGGGCCGCGAGCGTCTGCCGAACGGCGTGCGTTCCTATCCATGCCGCGAAGTCGAGGGACTGATTTTCGTGTTCCCCGGCAATGCCGAACTGGCCGATGAAAGGCCGCTGCCCGCGCTCGGCTCGGTGTCGGACAAGAAGTACAAGACGCGCCGTTTCGGCCGTCCGGTGAATTGCCACTACTCGTTCATGCACGAGAACCTGATGGACATGAACCATCAGTTCCTGCATCGCCGGCAAATGGGGCAGATGCGCGCGCGTTCGTTGGGGCGGCGTCACGGCGACGGCTGGGTCGAGGTCGATTACACGTTCGCGCGCATGGCCGGCCAGCAGCCGATCGGCGAGGCGATCGTATTCGGCCAGAGCCGCAAGACCGGCGGCGACAACGACAAGGACGTCATGACGATCCGCACCGAGTATCCGTATCAGACGCTGCAAATCCGCACGTCGGAGCAGACGCTGGTGATGGATTTGTGGATCGTCTACGTGCCGCTCGATCGCGAGCAGCGCACCAATCGCACGTTCGGGCTGCTGTCGATCCGCAAGCCGGGGATTCCCGGTGTGCTGAATCTCGCGTGGCCGTTGCTCGTGTGGTTCACCGAGCGCATCTTCAAGGAAGACCGCGAGATCGTCGAAGCCGAACAGCGCGCGCACGATTTACAGGGCGCCGACTGGAATCACGAGGTGTTTCCGGTTATCAACGAACTGCGGGCCTTGCTGCGCGAGCGCGGCGCGCCGGATCAACGGGTGGGCGCCGGCACCGGCGATACCGCCGTGATTCGCTTCTGGGATTCGCGTCAGGGCAGTCCGCTGGCGAAAAGCTGATAGGCGGTTTCGGCGCCGCGGGCCGCGGCGCCACGCCACGCCAATGCAATGAATAGCTGCAATCGCGCATAAGCGAACGTCAGCGAACTTTGCACTCCGCGACGAATTAATCCATCTCCGTTCGGTAGGCAATCGGCCGTCTTCGGCCACCTTCGGGCAGCGATAATGGCATCTCATGCGTGAAGGTTTGCGCCATTCGACATCCGCAAGCCGCGCGCCCGTGTACCATTTCGCTTTTCCTCATTTTCAAGAACACCTCGTGACGACGCAACACATCCCCACCCCCTCCCGCAAATCCCTCACTCTGCTGCAAGTGCTCGGCATCATCGGCGCCGCCGGCCTGATTGCTTCCATCCTGCTGAATCAACTGCTCTAGTCCACGCTTAAGACACACGCCGGCACGCGCTGCCGGCTTCATTGCTATTCCGACTGCCATGTACAAGAAGGGCGTAGCCGTCGAGATCCAGTTTTCCCCCGAGCGGCTCAACGACGGCGCCGGCGATCCCTACTGGATCGATCTGACGTGGGCCGAAGCGCAGCGGTTGTTGGAAAGTCTGCAAGCGCGCCTTGCGGAAAGTGGCGCGGGCACTGCCGCGCCGCTTGTGGTGAGCCTCGATGAGACGTCCGCATCGCAGGCAGCCGATGCGCCGGATGCAGCGGGCGAAACCGCAGCCTCGGCGGATGACTTCAAGCAATGGGTCTGTGTGATCTGCGGCTGGGTCTACGACGAAGCCGCAGGCCTGCCCGATGAAGGCATCGCGCCCGGCACGCGCTGGGCGGATGTTCCGGCCGACTGGCGCTGCCCGCTCTGCGACGTGGGCAAGGAAGATTTCGCGCTGGTCGAGTTTTGAACTCGACCAACATAAGGCATTAAAGCCGGCACTCACCGCGCCCGCACGGTGCGCGTGTACGACGCAATCATCGTCGCCAGTTCCTGCGCGGCGGGCGTGAGCGGAATCGCCGCGCGTTGCAGCAGGCACACGTTCTGTTCGACCGCGCGCTCGCGCACATCGATCGACGTGAGCGTGCTTGCGAACGGCCCGCGTTTCGCGACGACCGACGCTTCCAGCGACAGGCAATCCGTCGCGCCGACCAGATGCAGCGTCTCGTACAAACCTTCCACGGTCGCGACGATTTTCGGCGGCGGCAGGCCGTGGCTTTCAAACAGATGACTGAGCCGGTTGATTTGCGGATCGTCCGTGAGATTCGGCGAGCGCGTCGCCGCCCACGTGCAATCGACCAGTTCGGCCAGCGACGTCGCACCGGCTTTCGGATGACCCTGGCGGCAAACGATCACCGGATCCGACGCATAAAGCGGCGTCACCGACAGATCGGCCGTATCGGTGTGCTTCGACACCAGCGCGACCGCGAAGTCGAGCGAGCCTTCGCGAATCCACGAGATCATCATCCGCGAGGTGCCGGTACGCAGATGCACCGCGACCCGCTCGAAGCGTGAGCGAAATTCCATCAGCACCGGCGCGAACGCGTCGACCAGCGGCTCGGTGGTCATGCCGAACGTGACCTCGCCGATGTAGTCGCCACGCAATTGCCGCACTTCCTGCTCCGCACGCTCGCATTCGCCGATGATGGCGCCGGCCCGCTGCAACAGGCGCTGGCCGAGCGCGGTCAACGCGATGCCGCGATTCGTGCGCGTGAACAAGGTCGCGCCCAGCATCGATTCCAGGTTCTGCAATTGCTGCGTGATGCCGCTCTGCGCGATGCCGAGCGCTCGCGACGCCGCGCGGATGCTGCCGTGCTCGGCAATGGCGGTGAACGCGCGCAGTTGGGAAATCGTCAGCGCCATGAAAGCTTCTGTTGGTGATCGGGAAAGGTGATCATGATAGTCCGGATGGGACTGTTTCAAAGCGCGGGTGCGGCATAGGATCGGTTTGTCGTCCTCCACCCAATCCACTTTTCCCGTCCATGAAAATTCCGCTGATGATCCTGAGCGCCGCGCTGATTTTTAGCGGCGGCGCGTTTGCCGCCGAGCCCGACACGCTGCGTCTCGGTATCGATCCGAGCTATCCGCCGATGGACGTCAAGGCGCCTGACGGCACCTTCAAAGGCTTCGACGTCGATCTCGGCAACGAAATCTGCCGGCGCATCCACGCGCGTTGCGAGTGGGTGGAACTCGAATTCGCGGGAATGATTCCGGCGCTGCAGGCGCGCAAGATCGATGCGATTCTGTCGTCGATGGCGATCACCGAGAAGCGCGAGCAACAGATTCTCTTTTCCTCGAAGCTCTTTCAATTCAAGTCGCGCTTGATCGCACGGCGGGGTTCCGCGCTCGCGGGCGGCTTGAATGCGTTGGCCGGCAAGCAGATCGGCGTGCAGTCCGGCACGCAGTTCGAAGGCTACGCGCTGAAAAACTGGGCGCCGATTGGGGCGCATGTGGTCGCCTATAAGAGTCAGGACGAAGTATTCGCCGACCTGCGCAATGGCCGGCTCGACGGCGCGCTGCTCGGTTCGGTGGAAGCGGACATCGGCTTTTTGCGCACGCCGGCGGGCAAGGGTTTTGCGTTTGTCGGCGAACCGCTTTCGATGGGCGACCGCGGCGTGGGCATCGGTTTGCGCAAGGATGAGACCGCGGTGCAGGCGTCCATGAACGCGGCGACCGCTTCGATGCTCAAGGACGGCACGTATGCGCGGATCGCGAGGAAGTACTTCGACTTCGATCCATACGGCAATTGATCGTTTAGCTTCTTATTCCCTCAATCTTCTTCAGATCATCCGCTCATGAACAGGCAATCGATTCCGCTCTTGTCGCCGGCTATCGGCACGCACCGCGAACTGGTGTCGTTTCACTTCGGTCCGGCTGGGAGCGGACAGAAGATCTATATCCAGTCGTCGCTGCATGCCGACGAAACGCCCGCGATGCTGACGACTGTTCTGCTCAAGCGTCGATTGCTAGAACTCGAAAAGCGGGGCGCGCTGAATGCGGAAATCGTGCTGGTGCCGGTGGCGAATCCGGTTGGACTCGGCCAGTACCTGCTGGGTCAATTTCTTGGACGATTCGATTTAGGCAGCGGCAAGAACTTCAATCGGCACTTCATGCAGTTCCCGAAACTGGCGACGCGGGCGAAGGAGGTGCTCGGTTCCGACGCGGAAGAAAATCGGCGGATCGTGCGTGAACTGATTGCGGCTGAGTTGACGGAACAGAAGCCGTTGACTGAATTCGAGTCCTTGCAATTGGCTTTGCTGAAGCTCTCTTTCGACGCGGATGTCGTGATCGATTTGCATTGTTCCCTGGAAGCGGCAATGCATCTCTATACGAGCGAAGCAGCGTGGCCTGAGTTCGAACCATTGGCCCGGTATCTCGGCGCGCAAGCGTCGCTGCTTGCCACTAACTCAGGCGGCGAGTCGTTCGATGAGACGCATGGCTTGTTGTGGTGGAAGTTGCAGCAGGACATGCCGGCGGATAAACCGGTGCCGACTGGAACGATTGCGGTGACGGTTGAATGCCGCGGGCAGCGCGATGTTTGTTATGAAGCGGCGCAAGAAGATGCCGACGCGCTTGTCGATTATCTCGCGTGGCGCAAGGCGATTCTGATCGACGCGAAGCCGCTGCCCGAACTGCCGACGCCTGCGACGCCGCTCGCCGGCAGTGAGCAGTTTTATGCGCCGGTGAGCGGAATCCTGATTCATCGCGCGAAGATTGGTGACAGGATTCGCGTCGGCCAGGCTTTGTTCGATATCGTCGATCCGTTGACCGATGAGACAACCACGGTGTCGAGCAATACCGAAGGCGTGTTTTATATGCGGCGGGCGATCCGGTTCGTGACGGCCGGCGCGCCGCTGGGGCGTGTGACGGGCACGCGGCCGTTCAGGACGGGGGTTTTGCTGGGAGCGTGAAGGTTTTGCGTCCCCCAGCGCTCCCAACGCGACTTAACCGGTAACCAGAACCGGCGCGACCGCAGCCGGATCGCTGATGCTCGGCCGCCCATTTTCGACGTGACCCGCCAAGCGACGCGAGAAACTCGCGTCGTCGTTATTCGTCACCGTCAAGTCGTACCAGTGATGGCTCGACGCCAGCACCCACGCCTCTTCGATATGTGCGCCGGCCGGCACCAGCACCGGACGCACGCGCGCACCGTAAGCATTGTCGGTCACCGTCAAGCGAGCCACGCCACCGCCCTTGTTGCTGAAACTCAGAAACACGTTGCCGTTCGCCACGTCGTATTGCACCTTCACCTCAGGCTGCGCCGGCTTGTCGTTGCCGCGAGAACTCGCAGCCTTCTGCGTGTCGCCCGCGAACTTCCGAACGAAACCATTCGGCCCGAACACTTCGAAGGTATAGGCGCCATTCGTCGTAGTCAGGTCGAACGTTTCCTTGAGCGACTTGCCCGCCTCGACCGTGTAACGCCACGGACCATCCGTGCGATTCGTCGCATACACGTAGAAATGCGCGCCCTGGTCGCCGGAATTGCCGAACGAAATCTCGAACGTGTTCTTCTTCACATCCGCGTGACCGTTCACATGCAACTCATACGGCAACGCGCGCGCGAAACGAATCCCGCTTTCCTGCGGATCGATCGCGCCAGGCGCCGCGGGTACAGTCGGCTTCGGCTGGGTCGCGCACTGATTGTCGGCGATGCTCTTGTAGTTGCTCGTGTCCGGCAGCGGCGGCACCTTGGAGTCCGGCGTGCGGAAATCGAATGCAGCCGTCAGATCGCCGCAGACCGCGCGGCGCCATGCCGTGATGTTCGGCTCAACCACACCGAACCGCGTTTCGATGAAGCGAATCACCGACGTATGATCGAACACCTGCGAGCATACAAAACCGCCCTTGCTCCACGGCGACACGATGGTCATCGGCACACGTGGTCCGAGGCCATACGGCAAACCGTCGGCGGTATAGCTGCCGCCGCGCGCGGGATTCACCACGTTATGGATTTCGCCCTCGGTGCTCACCGTCGATTTGCCTTGCGCGGGCGTCGTCGCCGGTTGCGGCGGCACGAGGTGATCGAAGAAGCCGTCGTTCTCGTCGTACATGATGAACAGCACGGTCTTGCTCCACACCTCGGGATTCGACGTCAGCGCATCGAGCACCTGCGACGTGTACTCCGCGCCATACGCGGGCGTATAGCTCGGGTGTTCCGAGTACGCGGCGGGCGGGCACAGCCACGAGACTTGCGGCAGCTTGTTCGCCAGCACGTCGGCCTTCAGATCGGCGATCGTGCGAACGGTTTGCGCACGCTCATACAAAGGCGAGCCCGGCTGCGCGTTGATGAAGTTCGTGAAGTTCTGCAAGACGTTGGTGCCGTAGTTGCCGTTCAGCGGATCGGCGCCCGTCAGCCCCTGCTGATACACCTGCCACGAAATGCCTGCGGCTTGCAGGCGTTCCGGGTAGGTGGTCCACGAGAGCAACTGATAATTCGGCGGACCGTCGCCGTCGACGAAATCGTTGTTGTCGAGCAGCGGACCGCCCAGCGTGCCGGTCGGATCGACCATGCCGGTCATCAGATATGAACGGTTCGGGTGCGTCGGTCCCGGCAGCGAGCAGAAGTAAGCGTCGCAGACGGTGAAGGCATCGGCCAGCGCGTAGTGGAACGGAATGTCGCTGCGCAGGTGATAGCCCATCGTCATGTCGGTCTTGGTGGCCGGCCACTGGTCGTAGCGGCCGCCGCCGATCGCGGCATGGGTCTTGTACCAGGAGTGATCGAGATCGCCGACGCATTGCGCGCTGGTCGTGGACGTATCCAGATGGAACGGCAGCACCGGCTTCGTGGGGTCGGCCTTCGACGGCTGATACCACACCGGCTTGCCGTTCGGCAGCGGAATCGGGAAGCGGTCGTTGTAGCCACGCACGCCGCGCAGGTGGCCGAAGTAGTGGTCGAACGAACGGTTCTCCTGCATGAACACGACGATGTGCTCGACGTCGCGAATCGTGCCCGTGCGCGAAAACGCGGGCACGGCAAGCGCATTGCGAATCGACTCGGGCAGCGCGGTTAGCGCGGCGGCAGCGCCGGCGGACGATGCCACGGTCTGCAGGAAACGGCGACGGCTATTTGATGTCATCGAATATCACCTTCTGCGGGGGAAAGAATAGCGCGCCTCGCGCGCCGGGGGAATGGGCTTGGGGAGTTAGTTGCTGCCGGCGCTGTCGCCTGGTGCGTAACGCATCACGGGCGCGACTTGCCGGTTGTCGGCGGCGAGACTGGCTTGCATGTTTTGCGTGATTGCGTCGGAAGCGGCGAACGGGTTCTCCGCGAGCGGTGTGGACGCCGCGGATGACGTCCCCGCGTTTTGCGCAACATCGCTGTTGTTCGCAATCGTGGGCGACGAAGATGCCGAGGTTGTTGAAGCACTTGCAGCCGGTGGCGAATCATCCGCGCCGCAGCCGCTCAACGCATACATTGCAAACGCGATAAACAGCGCACTCGCGAGGCGTTTGTCTCTTCTCATGTCCGCATCCGGTTTCGTGAAAGCGGATGCAGTCTCTAATCCTTCCGAGAAATATTTGTGAAACGTTTGAGAGTCAGTGAAACTTGTTCGATGCGTCGGTTCTTCGAAAGGCGATGGAAAGCGATCAGCAGGACAATGTTCACCGCAGCGCCATATGTCCGGTAGTTTTGGCGTATCGAAAGATCACGGCTTGGCCTATTCCGGTAAATTCATGACACGCATCGAAAGACCTTTCGACATCACCCGTCTCGAAGACGAATGGCTCGAAGCGGATGGCTTCGGCGGATTCGCATCGGGCACGGTCGGCACGCTGCGCACGCGCCGCTATCATGCGTTGCTGCTCACCGCGACGCGAGCGCCGGGAGGGCGCATGGCGCTCGTCAACGGCGTGGAGGCGTGGCTCGAAACCGATGGCGCGCGTTATCCGTTGAGCATGCAGCGCTATGTGCCGGACGTGGTCTATCCCGACCTGGCGCCGAGCCTTCTTCAATTCGACACCGTGCCGTGGCCGACCTGGCGGTTTCAGCTCGATACGCAGAGGGTGCTCACCGCCGAGGTATTCGTGACCAAGGCGACGCGCGAAACGGTGTTGCGTTGGCGGCTCGACGGCGCGATCAACGGCGTTCAGTCGTCACCCGCGATGCGCGCATTCACCTTGAAAGTGAGACCGTTGCTGTCGGGCCGCGACTATCACGCGTTGCACCACGAAAATCCCGCGTTCAATTTCAACGCGCGGCTCAGCAACGGCGACGCATGCGTGAGTTGGCAACCCTACGGCGACGTGCCGCTGATCAGCGCAGTCACGAACGGCGTCTACACGCACGCGCCCGATTGGTATCGGAACTTCTGCTACGTTCGCGAGCGCGAGCGTGGCCTCGACTTCAGCGAGGATCTTGCGACGCCCGGCGTATTCAGCTTCGATCTGGCGGCGAGCGAGGCGGTGATGATCCTCAGCGCGCCGAGCGTCACGGCAGCCTGCACGGCCGCATCCGGCAGCGAGCCGACAGCGCAGCCAGGCGCGCGACCACCAACCGCGCATGCCGCGGAGTTGGCGCGCATCGAGGAGCAACGCCGCGGCGCACTCGGCTCGCGGCTGCAACGTTCCGCCGATGCCTACGTGGTCACGCGCAACGAAGGCCGCACGATCCTCGCGGGCTTTCCGTGGTTCACCGACTGGGGCCGCGACACGTTCATCGCGATGCGCGGCTTGCTGATCGCATCGGGCCGACTCGACGAGGCCGAAGCGATCCTGCTCGAATGGTCGGGCACGCTATCGGAAGGCATGCTGCCGAACCGTTTTCCCGACTACGGCGACGCGCCCGAATACAACTCGGTGGATGCGTCGTTGTGGTTCATCGTCGCCCTGCACGACTATCTGGCGACGGGACACGCGCGCGCCGCTACGCGAACGCGTCTGCAGCGAGCCGCCGAAGCCATCCTCGTGGGCTATACGAACGGCACGCGCTTTAACATCCAGGCTTCCGCCGCCGACGGCCTGTTGAACGCCGGCGTCCCCGGCATGCAACTCACGTGGATGGATGCCAAGGTCGGCGACTGGGTCGTCACGCCGCGCATCGGCAAACCGGTCGAAGTGCAGGCGCTGTGGATCAACGCATTGCGCATTGCAGCAACGTGGAATCCGCAGTGGCTGCCGCCCGCCGAGCGTGCGTTGCAAGCGTTTCGCGAGCGCTTCGTCGATTCGTCCACGCAGGCGCTGTTCGATAACGTCGACGTGGATTTCATTCAGGGCCGCGTCGCTCGCTCGATCCGCCCGAATCAGATTTTTGCCGTGGGCGGTCTGCCGTTTCCGTTGCTCGAAGGCGCGGAGGCGCGCGCGGTGCTCGACCAGGTCGAGGCGCATCTGCTCACGCCGCTTGGCCTGAGAACGCTGGCGCCGTCCGATCCCGCCTATCGCGCGTATTACGGCGGTCCGCCGCTGGAGCGCGATGGCGCCTATCATCAAGGAACCGTGTGGCCGTGGCTGCTTGGCCCGTTCGTCGAGGCATGGTTGCGGGTGCGCGGCAATGCGGCGGACGCTCGCGCCGAAGCCAAGGCGCGTTTTCTCGATCCGCTTCATGCGCATCTCGACCACGCCGGCCTCGATCATCTCTCGGAGATCGCCGGCGGTGACGCTCCGCATGCGCCTGGCGGCACGCCGTTCCAGGCGTGGTCGCTCGGCGAGTTGCTGCGCATGGAGAAGCTGCTTGCCTAGTTGAAGCCCAAGGTTACGCAAACCGCGCTAGGATGTGAGTCCCACCGCAAGCCTGATGCAAGGACGTCGTCATGCCACCGCTTCGCGCCGCCAATCTGCTCGCCACCGTTGAGGGTTCACGCCTGCATTCGGCCGACTGTGCACATTGGCAACGCTGGGGACCGTATCTCAGCGAGCGTCAGTGGGGCACCGTGCGCGAGGATTACAGCGCGGACGGCACCGCCTGGGATTACTTTCCGCACGACCATGCGCGCAGCCGCGCCTACCGTTGGGGCGAGGACGGCATCGCCGGTTTCGGTGACGACACGCTGAGCTGGTGCGTGTCGCTCGCGCTGTGGAATCGCCGCGATCCGATCCTGAAAGAGCGTCTTTTCGGCCTCACCAACGCGCAGGGTAATCATGGCGAGGACGTGAAGGAGCTGTACTTCTACCTCGACGGCACGCCCACGCATTCGTACATGCGAATGCTCTACAAGTACCCGCACGCCGCGTTTCCGTACCAGGACCTGATCGAGGAAAACGCGCGCCGCGGCGGCGACATGCCGGAGTATGAAATCCTCGACACCGGCGTATTCGACGACTTGCGTTATTTCGACGTGCAGGTCGAATACGCGAAACATGCGCCCGACGATATTCTGATGCGCGTGACGATCGAGAATCGCGCGGACGAGGCGGCCTCGCTCGACGTGCTGCCGCAAATCTGGGCGCGCAATTCGTGGTCATGGAAGGAAAACAAGGAGAAGCCGTCGCTCGCCATCCGCACGGATCACAACGGCGAAGCGCATGTGCTCGGGCATCATCGCGTACACGACCCGATCGTGGTGACGGCATGGTCGAAAGACGCGCCGCGCATCACGTGGCTGTTCTGCGAGAACGATACCAACGTCAAGCGCCTTTTCAACATGGAAGGCACGGGCCCGTTCAAGGACGGCTTCAACGATTACCTCGTGCACGGCGACGAACAGGCGATACGCCGCGACGCGGGCACCCGGGCCGCGGCGCATGCGCCGATCGAACTCGGGCCGCATGGGCGCGCCGTGGTGTACATGCGCTGGTGTCCGCAGGGCAACCTGGGCGACGTGCAACTCGACGCCGATGCGGTGTTCGCGCACCGCATCGCCGAGGCCGACGAATTCTACGGCGCGTTGCAACACGAGATCCACGACCCCGACGCGCGTCTCGTGCAGCGTCAGGCGCTCGCCGGCATGCTGTGGTCCAAGCAGTACTACCAGTACGACGTGCAGCGCTGGCTGGACGGCGATCCGCTGCAACCCAAGCCGGGCGCCTCGCGCAAACACGGCCGCAATGCGGACTGGCGGCACCTGTGCAATGCGGACATCGTGTCGATGCCGGACAAGTGGGAATACCCGTGGTACGCGTCCTGGGACCTGGCGTTTCATGCGGCCGCTTTCGCGCTGATCGATCCGGCGTTTGCGAAGCGTCAGTTGCTGCTGCTGGTGAAAGACCGCTATCAGCACCCCAACGGCCAGTTGCCCGCCTACGAATGGGCGCTCAGCGACGCCAATCCGCCCGTGCATGCGTGGGCCGCGTGGCGTGTCTACGAGATCGACCGCGCGCTCACGGGCAAGGCGGATCGCGATTTTCTGGAGCTGGTCTTTCACAAGCTGCTGCTGAATTTCTCGTGGTGGGTGAACCGCAAGGACGCCGACGGCCGCAATATTTTTCAGGGCGGCTTTCTCGGGCTGGACAACGTCGGCATCTTCGACCGCTCTTCGCCGTTGCCGACCGGCGGCCACATCGATCAGGCCGACGGCACCGCGTGGATGGCCGCCTACGCGCTCGACCTGATGCGCATCGCGCTCGAACTCGCGTATGCCAACCACGTGTTCGTCGATATCGGCGTGAAGTTCTTCGAGCACTTCCTGTATATCGCCGAAGCCGTGAGTTGCGACGACGGCTGCGATACGGGCCTGTGGGACAGCGAGGACGAATTCTTCTACGACAAGCTGCGCCTGCCCGACGGCAGCAGCGTGCCGATGCGCGTGCGCTCGATCGTCGGTCTGATTCCGCTCTTCGCCGTGCACGTGCTTGAAGAACGCTTGCATGGCCACTTGCCGTGTCTGCGCGAGCGGCTCGTCTGGTTCCTCGAACATCGCCCCGATCTGGCGAAGCTGGTCTCGCGCTGGAACGAGCCGGGCAAGGGCAATGCGCTGCTGCTCTCGGTATTGCGCGGGCATCGCATGAAAGCTTTGCTGCGCCGGGCGCTCGACGAAAGCGAATTCCTCTCCGACCACGGCGTGCGCGCGCTCTCGCGATTCCATCGCGACCATCCGTTCGTGTTCAACCACAACGGCAACAGCTTTTGCGTCAAGTATCTGCCGGCCGAATCGGATACGCGCGTGTTCGGCGGCAACTCGAACTGGCGCGGTCCGGTGTGGATGCCGGTGAACTATCTGCTGATCGAATCGCTATACGAATTTCACCGCTATTACGGCGACGAGTTTCGCGTCGAGTATCCAACCGGCTCGGGGCAAAAGTTCTCGCTCAGCGAGATCGCCGACGAACTGGCGCGCCGTGCCACCACGCTGTTCCTCAAGAACAGGGACGGCGAGCGTCCGGTGATGGGCGCGTATCCGCTGTTGCAAGCCGACCCCCGGTCGCGCGATCTGATTCTGTTCCACGAGTATTTCCACGGCGACAACGGGCGCGGCGTGGGCGCTTCGCATCAAACCGGGTGGAGCGGGCTCGTTGCATTGTTGCTGCAACCGCGCGCCATGGCCGCGTCGGGCAATGTGCCGCTGGCGGGCGAACCGGAGCGCGCGCCGATTCCGACCGCGCCCACGCCGGCCATGCCGGAACCGGAGCCCGAGCGTGAGCCGGTTCTGGCTTCCGCATCGGCGCCGGTATGGCGTGCCCGGCTGCGCACCTGAACGCCGGCTGCGGCCGGGTTAGGCGCGGTCTTTCCTGTATCGCCAGGTTCTTTTCATTGCTTTTCGAACGTGAATCCCATGTCGACTACACCGAATACCCCGCCATCCGATAGCCCCGGCCGCGAACTCAGTTGCAAGATCAGCGCGCGGGCGCACGATGCGCCCGCCTCGCCGGCCGGCAAGCGGCCCGCGCCGCCTTGCACGCTGGTGATCTTCGGCGCGGCCGGCGATCTGACGAAACGGCTCCTGATGCCCGCGCTGTACAACCTCGCGGTGGACGGCCTGCTCGACGGCGGCATGAAAATCGTCGGCGTGAATCATGGCGCGCGTGAGACGAGCAAGTGGCGCGACGATTTGCACGCGTCGCTGCGGCAGTTCGCGGCGGACAAAGCGAGCACCTTCCACGCCGGCAAGCTCGACGACACAGCGTGGGACTGGGTCGCGCAACGCCTCGACTACATGGCCGGCGAATTCGAATCGGACGAGACGTTTGCGAAGCTCAAGCAGAAGCTCGATCAAACGCCGGGCGGCAACGTGATCTTCTATCTCGCGGTCGGCTCGCGCTTCTTCGAACCGATCGTCGAGCATCTCGGCCAGGCGGGCTTGCTGAAAGAAGGCGAGGGCGCGAGCGGCGGCTTTCGCCGCATCGTGATCGAGAAACCGTTCGGCACCGATCTCGCCTCGGCGCGCGATCTGAACGCGCACATTCTGTCGTATGCGAGGGAATCGCAGGTGTATCGCATCGATCACTTTCTCGGCAAGGACACCGTGCAGAGCATTCTCGCCGTGCGCTTCGCGAATGCGCTGTTCGAGCCGATGTGGCGGCGCGAGTACATCGACAACGTGCAGATCAGCGCGGCCGAGACCCTCGGCGTGGAAGGGCGCGGCAAGTTCTACGAGCAGACCGGCGCGTTTCGCGACATGGTGCCGAACCATCTGTTCCAGTTGCTCGGCATGGTCGCGATGGAACCGCCCAATTCGTTCGACGCCGAAGCCGTACGCGACAAGAAGGCCGAGATCTTCGACGCGATCCAGCCGCTGAAGCCGGACGACGTCGTGTTCGGTCAATACGAAAACGGCCCGGCGGGCATCGGTTACCGCGAGGAGCCGGACGTCGCGCCGAACAGCACGACCGAAACCTACGCGGCGGCCCGCGTGTTCATCGAGAACTGGCGCTGGGCCGGCGTGCCGTTCTATCTGCGCACCGGCAAGCGGCTCGCCGCGCGCCGCACGGAGATTGCAGTGCAATTGAAACCCGTGCCGTTCCGCCTGTTCCGCGACACACCCGTCGACGCATTGACGCCGAACGTGCTGACCTTGCGCATCGATCCGGCGCACGGCACGAGCTTCGACTTCAACGTGAAAACGCCGGGGCCGGTGATGCGGATCGGCGCGGTGCAGTCGTCGTTCGATTACGGCGACTTCTTCGCGGAACGTGCCAACGTCGGTTATGAAACCTTGCTGTACGACTGCATGCTCGGCGACGAGACGTTGTTCCAGCGTGCGGACAGCATCGAAACGACCTGGTGCGCGGTGGACGACGTGCTGCATCCGAAAACCGGCGGCGCGCTTGCGGTGCACGGTTATGCGGCCGGTAGCGACGGACCCGCGCAGGCGGATGCGCTGCTGGCGCGCAACGGCCATGCATGGCGGCCATTGAAAAAGAACGCAATCGAGAAGAAGTGACGCGATCCAACGCTTCAATACGACACAACCGGGGGACACCGTGGCGACACGTAAGGCGAAAGTAAAAGACAGCACCGAGCGGATTCTCGCGATCGACGTTGGCGGCAGCGGCCTGAAAGCCGCGATCATCGGTGCGGACGGTCAGATGCAAACCGAGCGCGTGCGCGTGGCGACGCCGCATCCGTGCACGCCGGATCAGTTGGTGGATGCGCTGGCGAAACTGGTCGAGCCGCTCATCAAACAGGCGCCGCCTTCGCTGATGTCGATCGGTTTTCCCGGCGTGGTGCGTAACAACCGCATTCTCACGGCGCCGCACTTCGGCATCGAGGGCTGGCACGACATTCCGCTCGCGGATGCGTTGGCGCAACGCCTGGGCGGTTTGCCGGTTCGCATGATCAACGACGCCGAGATGCAGGGCTTTGCCGTGATCGAAGGCCACGGCATCGAATTCGTGCTGACGCTCGGCACGGGCGCGGGCACCGCGCTCTTTCGCGACGGCGAGCTGATGCCGCACCTGGAGCTTGCGCATCATCCGGTGAGCAGGAAAGGCGTCGCGTACGACGAGTACATCGGCGAGGCCGCGCGTGAACAGGTGGGGAATAAGCGCTGGAACCGGCGCGTGCAGAAGGTGATCGGCATTCTGAACTCGCTGGTGAATTACGACAGGTTGTGGATCGGCGGCGGCAACGCGGCGCGTCTCACGATCGAGTTGCCGGCGAACGTCGCAACCGTTTCGAACGATGCGGGTATTCAGGGCGGCGCGCGGCTATGGCATCCGAAGTCCGTGCGCGAAACGCGGCAGTTGCCGGAGGCGAATGAACGGACCGGGCGTTTCAAATGACCGGTTCCACAAGCGGCACCTGGCGGAATAAGAACATGTCGACGGAATAAAGCGCCTGGTCTAAACGTTTGCCGTCGACGGGCACCCCACTTTCCAACGGATCAACAAATGAAAACATCGCGCCGTCATTTCCTGCTGTTGAGCGTGGGCGTGGGCTCATCGCTCGTGCTGTCGCGCGCCGCGTTCGCCGACACCGCCAACGCGCTAAGCGAAGCCGATCCGAAGGCGCAAGCCGTCGGCTATAAAGAGGACGCGTCGAAGGTCGACAAGGCGAAATTCCCCGGCTATGCCGCCGGGCAAACCTGCGGCAACTGCTCGCTGTTCCAGGGCAAAGCCACTGACGCCTACGGCGGCTGCACGCTGTTCGGCGACAAGCAGGTGGCCGCGCGCGGCTGGTGCAGTTCGTATACGAATATGTGAGCGGCGCGTTCGGTCGTTGAACACGCGCTGCGTGCGCGCGCGGATTCGGCGCGCTTCAGCGCAACGCGCCCAGCGCCAGTTCGTGCGAATGGCCGATCCATACCGCGGCGTCACGATGATCGCGCAGGGCGTCGCCGGTATTCGGATGCAGGAAAACATCCAGCGCGCCGTGATTCAACGTGAGCCAGCCGACCAGTTCGGCGAACTGCTCGTGCGCGAACGCGAGCTGATACGACCACATGGGATGCGGTCCGACAGGCCGTTCGTGGAAACGGCCCATTTGCAGCTTGCCGTCCCAGCGCGCTTCGATTTGCTCGCGAAAGGCCCACGCGGTGTCGCGGCTGCTCGAATCGAAATAAACATGAGCGTGCCAGTTGGCAATTACTGAGGTGTCGCGAAAGGTCATAACAAAGTCCGTTGGGTTCGACGCGTCGGGGCAGTCTTTATCCGCCATTTATTCTGCTTCGGTTTCCGCCGACGCGCGCGGCGCACGCCTCATGTGAAACTGTCTGTCATCTTCGCCGATGGTTTCGAAGCCCAGGCGCTCGTACAGGCGCTTCGCGGGATTGCCTTTGAGCACCTTCAGCGTGACCGGCAGCGCTTCCATCTGCGCGGCTTGCAGGACGGTATGCAGCACGCGTTCGCCGATGCCGCGCCCTTGGTGTTCAGGCGAGATTTGCAATTGCACGACGATCCACTCGGCGTCGGTGCGGTGTGCTTTGAGCAAACCAACCGGCGCGCCGTCGATGCAGATCACGCGCGCTGTGTCGTAACGATGCAGCACGCGCGCGCGATGTTCGGCGTCGTCCGAAGCGTCGCCGGCGCGTGCGAGGTGTTCGGTCATGGTCGCCTTGCGCAGGTCGAACAGAAAGGCCTCGTCGGCGCTCAGCGCCGGGCGCAGGGTGAGGGCGGGTTCGTGATCGGACATGTCGGTAACGTTTCCGGCGAGGGCGACGGTCAGTAAAAATTGGCGTGAATTGTCGAGCCAGCAGCGCTTTTTTACCACGCGGTCAGGTTGTCGCCTCTCGACTTCATTGCTCGAAGCACACGCCGATGTCATCGACCGATGCTCTTATCGATGCGGATCAGCATATCGCCGCGCGCGCCGTCTCAGGCACTGCCGGACTTTGCAGCTTGTGAGACGAGGTACGGCCTCAGTGGGCGTCATCAGGCGCAGCGACCCGCCGCGCCTTGGTATGCAAATTGGCATGCGCTTTGCTTTTGTCTCACCCGCGAACCGGGGAGTGCGCAATTTCGATGCCTGCTCGCGCCAGGCGGCGAACCGCCGCGCGGCCGGCGTTTCGTTCAGTTTCTTCCGGCGTCGTTCGTTCAACACGGCGAATGGCTTAATGAACTTTGCGAGGTGGGCTATGGAGATTATCGAGCTTGAACCTAGCGTCTCGGCAGACGGACGCGCGGTGATTTTCCAGCTTTCGGCGCGAGGGCGGGAGCTCGAATGCGCTGTGACGCGCGAGGCGCTGGAACAGCACTTCTGGCTGCAACGCGACGCCGGCGAGGAACGCGTACTGAAGACCTTCGCGGACGGACGCAAGCGCATCATCGCCGTCGCCGAACGAAAGATGCTGGCGCGGCCCGGCGAAAAAGTCCTGTTGACGATCAGCGACTTCGCCGCGCGAGGTTGATGTTTTTCGCCGGGTCGAGCGTCGCTCGGCACCGGCCCGTCCGCCAGTTAACTCACCACACTCACCACGGCGTAACCGGCCCGCACGCCTCTGACATCGGATGAAAGCGCCGCGTTACGCCGATTCGTCAAATTAGCCTGCCAATTCCCCTCGCTTCGACCAATTGCCGTCGCATGCCCTCGCCTACACTGTTTTCCATGGAGCGACAAAACACCGAGCCCCATCGACGCGGTCTCCCCCCGCGTTGTTTTGAACCGTACCGTTGATGGCAGTGTGCCGCGTTGTCGAATGCGGCAGGGCAGTAAAGCAGTAGGAAGTAGAAGCAATGCAAACGGCGCGCGATCCACGCAAGAAGCGCGCGAATCAGTAGGGGGTTGCAGCCAGGCGTAGTTGAAGGCGAAGGACCCGGCTGCGATGCAGTCGCAGTACAAGGCAGCACCCGCTTTTGCAGTAGCAGTAGGAACAACAAGCACGGCAGCAACAGCAGCAATAGCAGTTCAGTCGGTAATCGCTTTTTGCAGCAGCAGTTGAGGTAGCAACAGCTTGATTGGTTTGCGGTGGTGACAGGTCGGCAGGCATCCACGCGCATGCACGACCCTTCCATCCTGTCCGGCCCTGTTCTCTCGCGGGAACAGGGTCTCTTTTTCGTTTGAACCACTCCTCCGACGTTTAAGCCGGCCTTAATAGTTGCTTGCCATGATGGCGACACGGTCTCGCAGTCGAGCCCTGTCAAGCCGCCGGCGTTTCGGCGGCGCTTATCGCCGAAGTCGTGCAGAATTCGGTGGTCGAGCTGAAAGTCAGCGAAGGAGGTTGAACGATATGTCCAGTAAGTCGCGAGTCCGCAAGCACAGCCAGTCGGCCATGTCCCCGCTGTTGCGCGCGCTGACCTTTAGCCGCACCGCACACGAGCCAGTCACCACGGCGATGGTCCTGCAGGCCTATAGCGCGCTCGACGCGTTCCGGCACAGCCACGGCTCGCGGACGCTCCACACGACGTTGAGCCGGCATTTGCTGGTCTCGCAAGAGCTTGCGCGGCTTGGGCTTGGTGAGGACTTGCTGGCCGACATCGAAAGCGCGCATGCCGCGATGGTTCAGGTCGACGCCCGCGAGCATCGCGACGGCGCGTGGACCGTCGAGGACGACGAATACGCCCGCCTGTGCGCGGCGCTGGCGATTCTGGACGGGCAATTGTCCGTCGCATCGTTGAGTGAGATTGCGAGCGCCGAAGCGCGAATGATCGAAGGCTTGATGCGCTCCGCGCAGATGCGGGCGATCGCCGAAGCGGCGGTCTGATCGGTACGGCAGTCTCGCTCCGATACTGCGCCAACGAAAACGCCCCGCATGGGGCGTTTTTGCATTGCAGCGGCTTCGCGCCGTGCAGCGAAAACCGGCGATCGACGCAAAAAAGCCTCTCCGTGCCGCGCGGAGACGACGAGTCTCCGTAAAGATCCCAATCGACCGCCACGCCGGCGTCGGGCAGCGTTTGCCGGAGTGATCCGCGCTTGCTAGACTGCCTCACCCTACCTACCGCAAGCGCGTTGTTTGCGTTCATACGCGTACCGGGCGTTCACGTCCGCGGCGCGATCAATCGGAGACGCCATGTCTTACATGCTGCTCATCGTCGAACCCCCGCATCAACGCATCGAGCGCGGCGAAGCCGCGGGGCGCGAAGTCTACGACCAGATGGTGCGTTTCGCCGCCGACCTGAAAGAACGCGGCAAACTGCTCGCCGTCGAATCGCTCACCTCGACGAAAGACGCCGTGCGCGTGCAGGTGCGCAACGGCCAGCCGAAACTGCTCGACGGCCCGTTTGCCGAAGCCAAGGAAATGATCGGCGGTTTCTTCCTGCTCGATTGCGAAAGCCGTGACGAAGCCGTGGCGATCGCGCAAGCCTGTCCGGCGGCGTCGTGGTGCACCGTCGAGGTTCGCAAGCTCGGACCTTGTTTCGCGTAAGCGATAGGCGCATCCGTTGGCATTGACCGGGGGTTTTCCCTGGCGCGTCGCTAGGGTGTCGATCCGGTCGTGCATCGCTCGTCGTGTGAGTAAGGAGCCAGCAAGGCTGCACGGCTCTCCCTCTCACCACGAAAAGGAGTAACGGCGATGCGATTCATGATCCTGGTCAAGGCGACGGCCGCCAGCGAAGCCGGCGACATGCCCGACGAAGCGCTGCTGGCCGCGATGGCGACCTACCACGAAGAACTGGCCAGGGCCGGCGTGCTGCTCGACGCCACCGGCTTGCAACCGAGTTCGAAGGGCTGGCGGGTTCACTACAGCGGCGGCAAGCAGACCGTGGTGGAAGGTCCGTTCGCGGAAACGAAGGAACTGATCGCCGGCTACACATTGATTCAGGTCCGCTCGCGCGAGGAAGCGATGGAATGGGCACGGCGCTTTCCGGCGCCCTTCGGTGAGCAGGCCGAGGGCGAAATCGAAGTGCGCCAGCTATTTCAACTCGACGACTTCGAACCCGGCCCGCAAGTCGAGCGATTCCGCGAACTGGAAGCGGCCAGGCGCTGAGCCGCGCGTCGATCCGAACGCCGCGCCGCATGCGCGGCGGCACCTGCCCCAACGCGCGGTCGCCGCGCAGCACCACCTGACCAACGGATGCTCATCATGCACAAGCAGATTTACGTCAATCTCGCCGTCGACAATCTCGAACGGTCGAAGGCCTTCTTCAGCGCGATCGGTTTCAGCTTCGAGCCGCGATTCACCAACGACCAGGCGGCGTGCCTGATCCTCGGCGAGAACCTCTACGCGATGCTGCTCGTCAAGGCGCTGTTCGAGTCGTTTACGCATAAGGCGCTTTGCCACCCGAAGGAAAGTACCGAGGTGCTGGTGGGCCTGTCATGCGAAAGCCGGGGCGAGGTGGATGCGCTGGTCGCGAGGGCGCTCGCCGCGGGCGGCACGGCGCCGCGCGCGCCGCAGGACTACGGCTTCATGTACGGCCACGGTTTCGAGGACATCGACGGGCACGTCTGGGAACTGATCTACATGGACCCGAACGCCCAGGCGGCGGGCTGAACTCGTGACGATACCGGCCACCCATCGTGCCATCGAGGCCGTCTGGCGGATCGAATCCGCCAAGGTCATTGCCCACGTCGCGCGCATCGTGCGCGACGTCGGGCTCGCCGAGGAGCTGGCGCAAGACGCGCTGGTGGCCGCGCTCGAGCATTGGCCGGAGGCCGGCGTGCCCGACAATCCGGGAGCATGGCTGATGGCCACCGCGAAAAACCGTGCGCTCGACCGCTGGCGGCAGGAAGCGCTGCATGCCCGCAAGCGCGAGGAACTGGGCCACGATCTCGACGCGCTGGAGGCTCACCTTGTGCCCGATTTCGTCGATGCCCTCGATGCCGCGCGTGCCGACGATATCGGCGACGATCTGCTGCGGCTGGTGTTCACCGCGTGTCACCCGGTGTTGTCCACCGATGCGCGCGTCGCGCTCACGCTGCGGCTGCTCGGCGGCCTCACCACCGACGAGATCGCGCGGGCGTTTCTCGTGCCCGAGCCGACCATCGCGCAGCGCATCGTGCGGGCCAAGCGCACGCTGTCGGCGGCCAAGGTGCCGTTCGAGGTGCCGCAGGCCGACGCGCGCGCGCCGCGGCTCGCGTCGGTGCTGCAGGTGATCTACCTGATTTTCAACGAAGGTTATTCGGCCACCGCCGGCGACGACTGGATGCGTCCCGCGCTATGCGAGGAAGCGCTGCGGCTTGGGCGGGTGTTGAGCGGTCTCGTGCCCGACGAAAGCGAAGTGCATGGCCTCGTCGCGTTGATGGAGATTCAGGCGTCGCGCGCGCATGCACGCACCGATGCCGAGGGCCGTCCGGTGCTGCTGCTCGATCAGGATCGCAGCCGCTGGGATCCGCTTCTGATCCGCCGCGGACTGGCCGCGCTCGACGCCGCGCATGCGCTCGGCGGCGCGAGCGGTCCCTATGCGTTGCAGGCGGCGCTGGCCGCGTGTCACGCGCGCGCGCGCCGCGCCGACGACACCGATTGGGCGCAGATCGTCGCGCTCTACGACGCGCTGGCCCAGGTGGCGCCTTCGCCGGTGGTCGAACTGAATCGGGCGGTGGCGGTGGGCATGGCGTTCGGGCCGGTTGCCGGTCTGGAGATCGTCGACGCGCTCGCCGCCGATCCCGCGCTCGCCAACTATCACTGGCTGCCGAGCGTGCGCGGTGATCTGCTGGCGAAACTGGGGCGCACGGAAGAGGCGCGCGCCGAATTCGAACGCGCGGCCACGATGACGCGCAATGCGCGCGAGCGCGAGTTGCTGCTCGAACGCGCACGCGGCGGTGCGCATTGAATCGTATGAGCCGCTAGCGAATCAACTGACGCACGCCCAGCGCGACGATCAGGCCGCCGCACACTCGGTCGATCCACGCCTTGCAGCGCCGGTACGCCGTTGCGATGCGTGCGTGCGACAACGTCAGCGCGACGAATCCATACCAGCTGCTCGCGACGACGCCCACCATGCCGAGCATCGCGGCAAAGGTTCCCACGCTCACATGCGCCGGCGCGGCCGAAGAGAACACGGCGGCGAAGAACGCCATCGACTTCGGATTCGCGATGTTGGTCGCGAAACCTTGCGCGAAGGCCTGCCGGAAGCCGCCCGCCGACGCCTTCACGCTTTGCGCCGGCTTGCCCGCCGACGCGTTGACGATCAGCCGGCCGCCGAACCAGATCAGATACGCCGCGCCTGCCACTTTCACGACCAACGCGAGCCACGGAAACGCGGTGAATACGATGCCGACACCGAGAATCGCGCAGCTTGCCCAGAGCAGGTTGACCAGCACGATGCCGGCGACCATCGCGAGCGCCTCGACGCGCGTGGCCGACGCGGCCTTGTGCGCAACGGCGACGAAGTTCGGCCCGGGGATCACGACACCGGCCACATACACGGAGAAAACGCCTAGAACGGCAGAGCCATCGATCACACACCACTCCTTATCGCGGACAGTACGGCGCGGCGCAATTCGAGGATGCGTCCGCTAGCCGTTGCATCGAATCAAGCCGAGAAAAACGCCACCGCGCCCATCACCACGCCGGCCGTCGCCACCACGAACGACAGATTGCGCAGCCATCTCTTGCGAGTCAGCAAGGTGATCGCGCAAAGGGCGATCGCGACCTGGATCAACGTCGTGGCCTGCGCCCAGCGATGGTGGCCGTGCAGAAGGGCTTCACTCTTGGCGTCGTTGTCCAGCACTTCCTTTTCGATCGACTCGGCCTTCGCGCGGATCGGTTCTTTCTGCTGCTTGTACTTGTCGACATCCGCGGCGAACTTCGCGTGAGCATCGGTGTTGCCGGGCGAGAGCGCCTCGCCGAGTTCGGCGAGGTTCTGCTTTTCGCCCTTGGCCTGGTAGTAATTCCATTGGTTCGACGCTTCGGTCTTCTTGATGGCGGCTTCGTTCTTGTAGTACAGCGCCAGGTTTTCGCTGTTGCCGCTCTGATAGGCGCATAGCGCGCCGATCGTCGCGAGGACCGCCGTTATCACGGCCATGCGGCCCGCAAAGGGGTCCGCGTCATGATGGCCGGCGTGTTGGACGGCATGGTCGTGCGGACCGTGGACTTCATATTCTTCAGACATCCGATTCTCCGAGGCAGGGCTTTTCTTTTGATGTGCGGGCGGCGCGCGTGCTGGCGACATGCGTGCAAGCCGCGCTGCGATGCGCGGGTTGCGGGGCCGGCGGGCCTCAATCTTAGCGTGTGGTGAGGGGTGAGGGGGAAGGCGTTGGGTTGGGGCCGCTGGGCATACGCGCACAAAATCTGCGATCATCGCTCGCACTCTCAACGCTCCTTAACTTTCAGGCGTTCCCGCACCTTCGCCCTTCAAATGTCCACTCACTCCACCCACCTCACCACCGACCGCCTGACCCTGCGTCCGCACACCCGTGACGATTTCCTCGATAGCTATGCGATGTGGTCCGATCCCGAGGTGATCCGCTATATCGGCGGCAAACCGTTCACGCGCGAGGAAGTCTGGGCGCGTCTGCTGCGTTACGCCGGACATTGGGCGATGCTGGGTTACGGCTACTGGGTGGTGCGCGAGACGCAGAGCGGCCGGTTTCTCGGCGAGGTCGGCTTCGCCGACTATCACCGCGAGATCGAACCTTCGTTGGGCACGCCTGAAACCGGCTGGGCCCTGGACCCGGCGGCGCATGGCCGCGGCTACGCGACTGAAGCCGTGCGCGCCGCCTTGCGTTGGGCCGACACGCACTGGCCCGGCGCTGAAACGGCCTGTATCGTCGCGCCGGACAATCAGCCTTCGCTGCGCGTCGCCGACAAGTGCGGCTATCGCGAGCACCTTCGCACCACCTACAAAGGCAAGCCGACCATCGTGCTGCGTCGCGCGGCAGGCGCGGCTTGAGCCGGTGGCGCGCGGTGGGCGGTGGGCGCGTCGGCGGTTGAGCGCTTCGTTGCAATCCGGTCGACGGCTCGATGCATCCAACTCGCGAGCGCTTATCGATCGCCTTCGCTAACTTGCCGCCCACTGCCGCGCGATCAGATCCACCAGCCGCTCGACCTGCTGGCCCTGCGCATCGAAGTTGCCCGCATCCAGCCAGCGCGTGTAGCTCGAACGCAGCGCCGGCCATTCGCTATCGATGATCGAAAACCACGCGGTGTCGCGATTGCGTTCGCGATACACGATCGCCTGGCGAAAGATGCCTTCGAACGTGAAGCCGTAGCGCAACGCGGCGGCCCGCGACGGACCGTTCAGCGAATCGCACTTCCATTCGAAGCGCCGATAGCCGAGTTCGTCGAACACGTGCTTCATCAGCAGAAACATCGCTTCGGTGGCGATGCGCGTGCGCTTCAGACGCGGCGAATAAATCACGTGGCCGACTTCGATCACGCCGTTCGCGCGATCGATGCGCATCAGCGCCAGCGTGCCGACCGCCTTGCCGGTCGCCAGATCGATCACCGCATAGTGCAGCGGATCGGCCGAAGCGGCGGCGCGCGTCAGATACTCGCGATACGCGTCGAGGCTGTCGAACGGGCCGATCGTCAGATACGTCCAGTCCCGGCCATCGGCCGCCGAGCGGTAGGCGTCGTGCAGGTCCGCGGCGTGGCGCTCGACGTTCACCGGTTCGATCCGGCAATAGCGGCCCGCGAGCGGCTCGCGGCCGGGCGCCCCGGCGCCGTTCCAGTCCGGCACGGGTGTGCCGATGGGTTGTTCGAACGCGTTACGTCTGGGTTCCATCTCTACTCTCCAAAGCGGGTCGTTAGCTTACGAAGAACGATACGGCAAACGTGGTATGTTAAAAAGATCCAAGACAAACACATTTGATGGGTCCAGCCGCGATGATCGAGATCATTGGCCCGCTCGCCAATCCAGCCGCCGCGAATCGTGCTCGCAGCGCCGAAAAAACCGCACCGCTGCAAAAGCAGTTGATCGAGCGTTTGCAGCAGGCGATTCTCGCCGGGCGTTTGCCGGCTGGTTCGCTGCTGCCTTCGTCGCGCTTGCTGGCGACCGAAATGGGCGTCTCGCGCAACACGGTAGTGATCGCTTACGAGCATCTGGCCGCGGTCGGCTATGTCGTGGCCGACAAGAAAGGCACCCGCGTCAGTCCGCTGTCGAGCCCCGCTGCGCGTGGCGAACCGTCCGCCAACCTCGCCGCCTCCGAGGCGACTTACGCGGCGCGAGTCGGGCAGTTCGCGGCGGCGCACGCCCCGGCCGACAACAGCCTTCCTCTCACGCCCGGCACGCCCGCGCTGGACCGCTTTCCGCTGCCCGCGTGGCGGCGCGCGCAGGAACGTTCGATGGAGCGCGCGTTGCCCCAGGCGCTCGGCTACGGCACGCCGGCGGGCGAACCGGCGTTGCGCGACGCGATCGCCGCGCATCTGCGGATGGCGCGCGGCGTGCGCTGCGAGGGCTCGCAGGTGGTGATCACCGAGGGCGCGCAGGAGGCGTTGAGCCTGTGCGTGCGGCTTTTCACCAATCCCGGCGACGTCGCCTGGGTCGAGGATCCCGGTTATCGCGGCGCGAAGGCCGCCTTCAACCTGGGCGATCTCACGACGCTGCCGATGCCGGTCGACGCGGAAGGCATCGTCGTGCCGCCCAAAGCATGGGCCGCGCATCCGCCGAAGCTGATCTACACGTCGCCGGCGCACCAGTATCCGACGGGCGCGGTGCTGTCGGTGGCGCGGCGGCTGGACTTGATCGCGCAGGCGCGCCGCAGCGGCGCCTGGCTGATCGAGGACGACTACGACGGCGAGTTCCGGCACACCGGCGAACCGATCGCCAGCATGCAAGGACTGGTCGACGACGCGCCGGTTCTCTACGTCGGCTCGTTCAGCAAGACGATGTTTCCGGCGCTGCGCGTCGGCTTCGTGGTGCTGCCGCGCGCGATCGCGGAGCGCGCGGCCGTCGCGCTGCACGAAATGCTGCGCGGCGGGCATCGTCTGGAGCAACTGGCGCTCGCGCATTTCATCGAAAGCGGCGAGTTCGGGCGGCACCTCGGGCGCATGCGGCGGCTGTATCGGGAGCGCCAGCAGGCGTTGCGCGACGCCCTCACCGCGCATTTCGCGCCGGCTTCCATTCTGGGCGGCGAGTGCGGCATGCATCTGACGCTGTGTTTGCCGCCGCGGATCGCCGATCGGTCGCTGGCTGAACGCGCGCTCGCCCAGGGGCTCAACCCGCGCGCGCTGTCCGGTTTCGCGTTGCGGCCGCGCGCGCAGACCAACGGGCTGGTGATCGGCTACGGCAATACGCCCGCCGAACAACTGGCGCCGGCCATCCGCACGTTGTCATTGATCGCTCGGCGCGGCCGATAAGTTTTGCGTTTGTCCGGGTGGCCCATGTCGCGCTATCGTGTCGTTTATGCGCGGCTATCCTGAAATGCGCGACGTGGACGGATCGCCCGCAGGTCATACTCGACGCACCGCACTGCACAACCTCGCGCGGACATGCCGCGCGCCGTTCGGGCCGTGGTCGCGTGAGTATGAAGAATGCCTTTGTTGTGGTTATCTATGACGATTTATCCGACCGGAGACGACATGAAGGAAATCGAACCGACCCCCTGGTTTGAGCTTGCCGACCACACGCCCGTCCGCGAAGGCTGGTACGAGGTGCAACTGACGAGCGGGGACACGGCATTTGCGAAGTTTGGCGACGGCGCATGGACCGAGAAGCCATTGCTGACGTTCACGCACTGGCGCGGCCTGACCGCCGATCCCTCGGAGGCAGCCGACGGCGAATCGCAGTCGGTCCAGGCCGAGGCCACCGCGGCTCAAGGCGTACGCGCTGCCTGGAACGCTTTCTTCCCCGGCCTGGGCGAGGAACAGCACAAACCGCTGGACGCCGTACCCAACGGTAAAGCGCCACATTGATGCGCGCCTGGGCGGCGGCTCTCCCCGGCTGCCGCCCCGCATCCTCGTTTTGAATCCCTGCCTTGATTGCCCGACTTTCCGCTCGAGCGCCTGGGCGCCCTCGCTTGCCCGCATCCGCTTCGCGCAGCCTCGCTACAATCGCCTTCATCCCTTTGAAGCGGAAACGACGTATGAAAATCACACGAGAACCCGTGGCGTTGTCGCGGGCGACGCAGTTGCTGAATCATGGACCGGTCACGATCATTACCAGCGCACACGGCGGCCGCGCGAACGTGATGGCGGCATCGTGGGCGATGCCGCTCGATTTCAATCCGCCGAAGGTAGTCGTCGTGGTGGACAGCCGCACGCTCACGCGGCAACTGATCGAGGCGAGCGGCGTGTTCGGGCTGCAATTGCCGAGCCGCGGATTCGCCGCGCAAACGCTGGCGGTGGGCACGAACGCCGGCGCGGAACTCGACAAGTTCTCGGCCTTCGACCTCGAAACGTTCCCCGCGCAAAACATCGACGTGCCGATGCTGGCCGGCTGCATCACGTGGATGGAATGCAAGGTGATTCCGGACGATAGCCAGCGGCACGACCTGATCATCGGCGAAGTGGTGGCCGCGTATGCGGACAGCCGCGTGTATTCGAACAACCGCTGGCATTTCGGTGACGATCCCGATCTGCGCACGTGCCATTACGTGGCCGGCGGGACGTTTTTTGCCACCGGCGACGCGTTCGAGGCGGAGCCGGTGGGAGCGGGGCGATGATGGACGACCGGCGCGTCCGGACTATTTCCGCCGGAGAAATTTGCCGGCTTTTTGTTCCAGCAGGGCGACAAGTTCGGGCTGCATGAAGGCGTAGTCGTCGGGAATGTCGAGGCAAACGACTTTCTTGCCGTTCAGGCATGCGCGGAATTTCGCGGACAGCCTCGCGCGATGCGCTTTTTCCATCACGAAGACAATGTCGGCCCAGCGAACCTGCTCGGAGGAAAGCGCGACGTCGGCGTCCGCGCCGAGACCGGCCGAATCGGTCTCGACGTTGGGCCAACTGGCGAAGACCTGCTCGGCCGTCGGGCTGCGCAGACGGTTCTTGCCGCAGATAAAAAGGGCGTGTATCACGGGCGATTACCGATCGAGCGGCCATGCGGCCATGCATCCGTTCGAACGCGAGCCTCGCTCATGCGTCACCCGCTGCAAACGCCTTGAGCGCGTCCCCCGCCAAGCGGTAGCGCACCCATTCGCTTTGCGCGCTCGCGCCGATCGATTCATAGAAGCCGATTGCCGGCTCGTTCCAGTCCAGCACGCTCCATTCGAAGCGGCCGCAGCCGGTGTCGCAGGCAATGCGGGCGAGGTGGCGCAACATCTGTTTGCCCGCGCCGCTGCCGCGCGATGTCGGCGACACGTACAGGTCTTCCAGATAAAGCCCTTGCTTGCCGAGCCACGTCGAATAGGAGAAGAAGTAGACGCAAAAGCCGATCGGCTCGCCGTTCATCTCGCAGATCAAAGCCTTGGCGCTTGAACTTGCGGAGAACAGACTGGCCTCGATGTCTCGAACGGTTGCGACGACTTCATGCTCGGCTTTCTCGTACACCGCGAGTTCGGTGATGAAGCGCAGAATCAGCGCGGCGTCGGATGCGTGAGCGGGGCGGATGTGAATAGTCAAGGTAGATGCTCAATCGGTTAAACGGTGAATCGAAGTTTGGCGGAAACGCGACGGCTTCGGATCAGAGATGCATCGTATCGTTTATCCTGCTGTACTGGCGAGCGGACTGCCGCTCACCACTCCATTTGACGAAACAACGCCCGAGGGTTTTCTATGAAGCGAGTGTCGATTCTGGCGGTGACGTCTCTGTGGTTGTGCGGCAATGCCTACGCGGAAAAGATCGATTGCAAGAAGGCGTCGGACCAGAATTCGCTGAATCGTTGCGCCGACCTTAGCTACCAGGCCGCCGACAAAAAGCTCAACGAGACCTACGGCAAGCTGCTGGCAAAAGTGAGCCCGCAGGGCAAGCCGCGCTTGCAGAAGGCCGAGCGCGCGTGGGTTGCTTATCGCGATGCCCAATGCGATTTTTTAAGCTCATCGGCTGGGCCGTATAGCGCGCAGCCCATGATTCATTCGTCCTGTTTGAGCCGGCTCACGCAAGCGCAAACGAGACTGCTCGACGAACAGTTGCATTGTGAAGAAGGGGACGTGGGTTGTGGGCAGCAGTGAGGCCGGCGCCGACGCATTGCAAGCTCCGGCGTTGCTGCGCCGCCTCTTACGCGCCAGGGACCGCATGGACGCCGCCTCGCACGAAGCCTGGCCCGTCAAGCGGCTGGCCGCGGTCAGTGGTGTGTCCGAAGCCCATTTCGCGCGGTCCTTCAAGCAGGCCTTCGGCATCCCGCCGCATCGCTATTTGCTGACGCGGCGCATCGAGCAGGCCACCACCTTACTGCGCGACACCGAACTCAGCGTCACGGAAATTGCCTTCGCCACCGGGTGGGAAAGCCTGGGGACCTTCGGCCGCACTTTCCACGACATCACCGGGCGAAGCCCCAGCGCCATGCGCGTCGAGGCCCGGGCCGATATGCCTGAATTCGACCGCGTGCCCGCCTGCGTCCTGAGGGCCGCGCAGCGCCCCGACCTCACCACCGCAGTTTTGGAGAAGCGCCGCCGCGTGGGCAAAGGTACATTCCGCCCATCAACCAGGGAGGCGTCATGAATCAAGGTATCAATGTAGTGGGCTTGTACGTGGACAACCAGGACGAAGCGCTCGTGTTCTACGTCGAGAAGCTCGGCTTTCGCGTCCACACGGACGTGCGCAACGGTGCTTACCGCTGGCTCACGGTCCAGCATCCCGATCAGCCCTCGTTCCAGCTCGGTCTTTTCACGCCGGGCCCGCCGATCCACGACGAAGCCACCGCGCAAACGCTGCGGGCGATGGTCGCGAAGGGCGCCATGCCGCCGCTGGTGCTTACTGTGGCCGACTGCCGCGCCAGCTACGCCAGGCTGAAGGCCAACGGCGTGGAATTCACCCAGGAGCCGGTGGACCGCTACGGCAGCGTCGATGCCGGTTTCCGCGATCCCGCCGGCAATGGCTGGAAGATGATCCAGGCTGCGGCTGCGGGAAATATTAACGAGGCATGAGACTGGTGAACCCGACGCTCGCGAGCACAACGCACGACGACATCGAAACGCTGGTTCAGATGCGCATCGACGCGATGCGAGAGAGCCTGGAGCGTATCGGCCGCTTCGAGCCGCGGCGTGCACGCGATCGTTTCATGTCGTCGTTCGATTCGGCGTTGTGCAAGTTCATTGTGGTTGACGGCGTATCCGTTGGCTTCGTGCAAATAAAGCCCGCGGCCGATCACCTGTTGCTCGAGCATTTCTATGTTCTACCGGAGCACCAGGGCAAAGGTATTGGTTCGACAGTACTCTCGGCGATTCTCGCGGACGCGGACTCCCAGTCGGTTTCGATCAGACTGGGAGCGCTTCGCGATAGTGACTCGAACCGTTTCTATCAACGACACGGGTTTTTAAAAACGACTGAGTCGGAGTGGGATATCTACTATGTTCGGGAACCGCACCGGGCATGAATTTCCACCGGATATTTGCCTCGGCCTTCCGCCAGGCGGTGTCGAACGAGGCAAGGAGGATAACGGTAATGCGAAAAGCGTGGGTCTGGTTGGTGACTTTGACCACTCGGTGCCGGCGCACCAGGCTATTCCGCTTGCATTGAAGCGAGCGGCAGATGTGAAGCAAGTCGAGATCGAATTTGAATGGGTTCCCACTGGGGAAATCAATTCTGTTTCGCGAATTTCCCAGTTCGGCGGAATTTGGTGCGTCCCGGCGAGTCCGTACCGGAGCATGGACGGCGCGTTGCTCGCTATTCGTCATGCGCGCGAAGCGGCAATTCCGTTCCTTGGGACATGCGGAGGGTTTCAACATGCCGTCATTGAGTATGCCCGCAACGTTCTCGGTTGGACCGATGCGGAGCATGCTGAGACAGCGCCAGATGCGACCCGCGCAGTCATTTCGCCACTTGAGTGTGCCCTGGTTGAAGCTGTGGATCTTGTCCGGCTGCGTCCGGGGACTCGCGTTGCGACGGCCTATGGAGTCAGCGAAACCTCGGAGGGCTATCGGTGCCGCTATGGACTCAATCCCGAGTTCAGAGCGTCGCTTGTTTCGGGGCCGCTGCGCGTCGCCGCGGATGATGAACGGGGAGATGTGCGTGCCGTCGAGATGGACGGACATCCGTTCTTCGTTGCAACGCTTTTTCAACCGGAGCGGGCGGCTTTGAGAGGGGAGTCCGTGCCACTCGTCGATGCGTTTGTGGGAGCGTGTGCGGGTGAGGCAGGTCGGTAGTTTCGGCGGTTCTTGTGTCTTTGTGTTGGTATGGTTCGATGGTTGAATGTACGGTGCCTTTCTGACAGTGCCATTCGATCGCTCTGCGTTGCATATGCCGGTCGCGTGGATCGATCAGAATCTCGGTCTTCGTCCAGAACGACCCCGCCACGAGGTCAACCTCAACACCCTGGCTAGCCCCCGATCACCGCTCTCTCGACAAAGAACCCCGCTTCGATCCAAGGCCGGCGCACCTCATGGCGCCAGGATCGCCACACCACGTCAACGGAATACCCAGCCTCGGCGGCAATCGCTTCCACCGACGCCGGCAGATCCCGAGTCCGTCTCACGAGCGACAGGAATTCATAGTGCAGGCGAGTGACCGGATAAGTGTGCGTCAGAAAATCGCGGCGCAGGATCACCGCGTAGGAGCGCATGGCAACCGGTAACTGTGGCGAACGCCCGGCGCGAACCTCGTGGTAATACCAGGCCGCAGGATAGCGGTACGCGACCAGCGCCAGGCAAGGCTGGAGGACCAGTGCGCCGTCGTCGGCTGACACATCGGGCCAGGGCCGTCCCTCGTGGCCCTGTGCGTCGAACAGGCGATACAGATCGCGCTCGTAACTGGCCAGGTCCACCATGAAATCGATCCAGGACTCGCGTTGTTCCGGCGGCTGGTCCCGATCCGGGCGATTGTCCTCGAGCCATTCCGGAAAACGCCGGCCGAGTTCGTGCAGCGTGTAGCTGTCGGACGGGCAGGCCCGCAGATATTCGTCGGCGAAATCGGCGAAAAGAGCCGCCCCCAACGCGTGGTAGCTGGCGGGGAACTGCTCTTCCAGGCATTTTCGCAACCGCAGGATATAGCTGCGCTGATAGATGGCCAGGCAAGCCGAGGCGGACAGCTTCGGCCCCGGCAACAAGGTGGCGGCGATGGTGTCGGCGTCGACGCCATCCGGCGCGATCAGTGCCTCGATCATCCAGCGTTGCAGCGAGTCCAGCCGATCTTGGTCGACGCTCATGACGGGCACACGACGCTGTTGCTCATGATCTCGGGCACCAGGAACGCGACTGGCGTGGACACCGCCTCGGCGCTGTCCAGCCGCGGCCGCGGGGCGGCTTCGACTTCGGCGGGCGCGTCGCCATCGATGATCTGTCGCGCCCGCATCAACTCGGCGTGCACGCGCTCGAAGGCAGGCACATCGCCATCCCATTCGAGCAAGGTCGCGGCTTGTTCGCTGCGCTGCCAAGCCAGGCGGAACAGTTGCCACACCGCCGCGGAAACCGGACGGTCGTGAGTGTCGACGATATGGGTGCCGCAATGCTGATGTCCGGCCAGATGCAATTGCACGACGCGATCGAATGGGAACTGATTCAGGTAATCCAATGGATCGGTGCCGGCATTGAAGCAACTGACATAAACATTGTTGACATCCAGCAGCAGCCAGCAACCCGTCACGCGGCTTAGCTCGCGCAAAAAGGCCGGCTCGTTCAGCGTCGACTGGCGGAAGCGGACATAGGTGCTGGGATTTTCCAACACCAACGGCCGTCCCAGTAACTCCTGCGCCTGGGCGACCCGGGCGCTCACATGCTCCAGCGTCCTTTCGTTCAGCGGCAGCGGCAGGAGGTCGTGGCTGTTGACCCCCAGCGCGCCGGTCCAGCACAAATGGTCGCTGACCCAGCGGGCCGATACCTCGTCGGCTAGCCGCCGCAAGCGGGTCAGATAGTCACGATCGAGCGGGTCGGTGCTGCCGATCGATAGCGAAACGCCGTGCAGCGCGACCGGATAATGTTCGGCGATCCGGCGCAGGACGGCGCGCGGCCGTCCTCCCGAATCCATGAAATTCTCCGAGACGGCTTCGAACCAATCCACCGGCGGCCGCGTTGCCAAAATATGATCGAAATGCTGATTGCGCAGCCCGACGCCAAACCCCAGCCGATGTCCGGCTGCGTCCCCTCGAAGTTCAGTCATGTCCTGGCATTCCTTAGCTGCAGCTACCCGCGCCGCTCATGCCGCTAGCCCCGCAAGCCGTCATGCCATGACCGCTATATTCCTGGATCCACTCGATGGTCGGACCGTACTGGAACAATTCCGCATGCGGCGGCTCAGGCGGCTGGGCCGGCAGCGACGGGTTCTTTTTGCGCAGTTCCGGCCAGGTTTGCTCGGCGAACACTTCGCGCGCACGCAGCCAAACGCTTTTGCCGCGGTTGCGGCCGTCGGTGCTGAAGCGCTCGGCGTTGATCGGCGTGGCGCAGCAGCCTTGCGTGGCGCAGGCATTCGCGCCCGGCGCTTCCTGCTCGTGTCCCGTGCCATACAGGCCGCAACCACCTTGACCGGCGCAAGCGTTCTGCACGCGGCAGGTGTGATCCGATATCAGCGGCGAGGCCGGGTCAGCGAAGTTGAATTCCAGCGCGGTAGAGCAATAGCCTTGGCCGGCGCATTCGTTATCGCGGCTGCGGCCTTGTCCCTTGCATTGGTTCAGTCCCATGCATGCGTGCCGCACCTCGCCAGCCAGTAGTACGCCGGGCGCGGGCGGCAGCTCCGTGAACATCGGAATGCCCTGATATTGACTGACGTCGCAGCCAGGCTTGCCCAATGTCGGTTGATCGGGCGGCGTCTGCCATAGGCCGCTCACCTCCGGCAAGGAAGGGATCATCTCGACGAAATATTGCGCGTCGCTGCTGTACCAGGACTCGCTGCCGTATTTGGCGTTCATGCCGTTGCACATGGCGACCAGGGTAGCGAAGGCCTGGTGACGCGGGCCCAGATTGATGTTTTCGAAAGTGGGCGCCAATTGGAGGGTACTCGGGTAGCCATCGGTGCCGTACAACGAGACTTTCCGCATGGCCTGGATCATCTTGTCGAGGATCCAGATCATCGATCGGTGCAGCGTCTGGTTGAAATACAGCTTTTGCTGACTCGGTTCGATGAGGAAGATGCTCTCGGTCATGATCAGCATGTACTGGTACAGGCCGCTGACGATGTCGGCGAGTTCGCGGCGTCCGGGCGGGTAGGCGGCGGCAACCGGGTTGTCGGGAAAATCGAACATGATTCTCGCCAATTCATCCCGGCTGAACTGACGTGCCGCCGCGGGCGGCGGGGGCGGCATGTTCCGCAACTTCTCGTCCTTGGGATCGTAGCCGGCCAGTTGCGATTGCAGCGTCAGGAATTTGTAGTAATGCGAGAGTTCGTGGTGTGACAGATCGTCGAACTTGTGAGGGCCGAAGCCCTCGCCTTCCGCGTCGATCGTCTGGATCGCCTGCATGGCGTTTTCGCGCGAGGCAATCGTCATCAGCGCGCTGCGGCTCGCATGGCTATCGCCGCGGCTCGCATAGGCGGCCGTGGCGGCCGCCGAGCCGTTGACCGGCGCCGGTACCGGGCAGCCGTAATTGAAGCCGGCAGTCGGATACACCGAGTCGATGTTGTTGGGCGAATAGTTGGACGGCTGGATCTGGGCGGGCGCGCGGCCCGCCTTGAAGTCGTCGTCGGTGATGTGGCGCGAGCTGATGATGCAGCGCAGAAACGAATATATCTGGCCGATCGTCTGCCAATTATTGAGCTCAGGCGGGGCGTCCGCCGCTGCGGGGTATTCGATTTCGAGGAACTGCCATAACTGCTCGGACGAGAACTTGGCCAGCGGAAGGGCCATCGGCTTGCTGTCCGGCCCGAGCCTCGCATGACCGGGCAGGTCGGTCGGATACGGCGAGGGCGAGCGCAAATAGAGCTGGGGCTGCACGCCGAGCGAAAACAGCATGTTGGACGACAAGGACAAGTGAAGCATTTCCTCGACAGCCACGCTCATCATGATGCCCCCCGCCTGATCGGCGAAGCGGGACAGATCGGTTGCCGGAAATCCTTGAGGGGTACGGTTGATCGAGTAATAGGCGAAGAGATAGAGCGGCACCGTTGCCAGTTCGATCTCGACGGCGGTCTGCAACCCGTCGCGCAATTCCGTCAATGCGCGGGCGCGATCCCAATGCTCGTCGATATGGCGCACCAGGCGTTGCTCTGCCTCGGTGAGGGGGCGGACGGGAAGACCTGCGTTCCTGGAATCGTGCTCGGACATGTTCGTTTTTCCTGATCGGGCGGTCACGAAGATTTCTTCGTCGACGTGTTGACCGTCACATGGGGGAGGGACACGGGGCCGCCACGTACTCGTAGCAGCTGCGCGATGGTCTGACTGGTTTGCGCCCGCCAGGTGAAGTCGTAGCGGGTGACATCGCTGACTGTCGTTCGAAGCCGATAGTGCTGAGCGCACCGATCCCGTTGGCGATGGAAATCCCCGTGCATTTGCCCACCATAAAGGCTGGTTACCGGTGTTGGATTGAATGATCTTGGAGCCAAGCCGCACACTCACGGCCATTTCCATTCCACTCGTTACAGGGATAAAAATGTAGCTATCAATATTGATAGGTGGCTGTACCGGGAGGCGATTATCACGGCCTCGCGCAGACGCTAGTGCATTGCATCAATCGGTTGAATGCGCCTGACGTGTTTGTGCCCGTCTATCGCGGATTCTGTTGGCAAGAATGTATTTGCACGCCGACCTGAAGTTTCGGCCTACCATGGTTGGCACAGGATGCTGTGCCTCGTTGGATGCAACGCAGCCAGCGCGGAAGTTCGTCGGTTCGGCAGCGTGCGCAGCGCAGCATGCCGATCGAGCGGGAAGCAAGGAGCGATCACGATGCGGGCACGAAGCGTGAGCCACGGACGGCGCGATTTTCTTCGCAGGTCGGCTACGGTGCCGTCCACGTTGCTGCTGTTGGCCCTCGGAAAGGCAAACCGTGGCCGGGCCGAGGAAGTGTCAGCGACACCCGCCTGCACCGACGGACAGGAACCGACCCGGCGGCAGACGGCAGGTCCGTTCTTCCTGCCGCACTCGCCGCAACGTGTATCGCTGCTCGAACCCGGCATCAATGGAACAAAGATCGTCCTGACCGGACGGGTGTGGTCGACACGATGCAGGGCGGTGCCCGGGGCGTTGCTCGATTTCTGGCACGCGAACGACGCCGGGGAGTACGACGTCGACGGGTTCCGGCTGCGCGGCCATCAATTCGCCGACAACGAGGGACGCTACCGCCTCGAGACCATCGTGCCGGGGCTCTATCCGGGACGCACACGACACTTCCATGTGACGGTGCAGCCACCCAACGGGCCGATGCTCACCACCCAACTGTACTTTCCCGGCGAGCGGCGCAATGCTCGCGATTCCTTGTTCGATGGCCGGCTGCTGATGACGATCGACGACGACGGCGAGCGAAAGTCGGCCCGGTTCGATTTCGTGCTCGCCTTCACTTAGCGCAAGCCGTCGTGAAGCCGCGGCGCGTTGAGAGTCGAGGCTTTCTGCGCTGCCATCGATCGACGTTGCGCAGCGGCGGCGCGGATGCGCTCCGCGGTGAGCGCGTCCAGCGGCGTGTACACGAGCATGCTGAGGTCCGGCCGACCATCGACAGCGAACAGCGAATACTCCATCTCGATGGACCCTAGCGTGGGATGCAGCAGGCGCTTCACGTTCTCGCCGTCCCCATGGCTCAGCACCTGGTTTTCGCGCCACATGCGGTCGAAGTCGGGGTTGGCGCGGCGCAGATCGTCCACGAGATCGCCCACTTCGGAAGCGAGCCCCGCGCGCGCCACGTCCGCGCGGAATGTCCCCACGACGAAGCGCGCGACGCTCTCCCAGTCGTGCTGTTTCGCGCGAACGGCCGGGTCGCCGAACAGAAAGCGCAAGATGTTGCGCTGGCCGGCCGGCAGGGTGCTGTAGTCGGTGAGCACGACGGCCGCGGCTTGATTCCACGCCACCACGTCCCAGGTCGCGGTCTTGACGATCGACGGGCTGGCGTCGAGCGAATCGAGCACGCGCTGCAACCGCGGGTTCACGCCATCGACGGACCGGTAGCGCACTTCCGGCGGCCGCCCGAGGCCCAGCATGAAGAGGTGTTCGCGCTCGGCATCCGTCAGCATCAGCGCTGCGCAGATGCGCTCCAGCACCACCGCCGAAGGCGCGCCGCCGCGGCCCTGTTCGAGCCAGGTGTACCAGGTGGAACTGATGTTGGCGCGCTGAGCCACTTCTTCGCGGCGCAGTCCGGGCGTGCGCCTGCGGCCCGAGAAGCCGAAGCTGGCCGGATCGAGCCGCGTGCGACGGCTGCGCAGAAAGTCCCCGAGCGTTTGGGCGGCGTTCACTGACATGCTGAGCCTGTTAGTCGTTTTACCGGGATAAAGTCACTACTTCAACAGGAAAGCGGATGATCGCATAGTGCCTGGGTGATTAACCCAAGGAGACTTCACGATGCGTATCTTTCTGACGGGCGCAACGGGCTTCATCGGCTCGGCTCTGGTGCCCGAACTCATCGAAGCCGGTCATCAGGTGATCGGCATGACACGATCCGATGCAGGCGCGCAAGCGCTGAGCGCGGCGGGCGCCGAAGTTCATCGCGGCACGCTTGAAGACACCGACAGCCTGCGCAGCGGCGCCGCGAAGGCGGACGCCGTCATCCACCTCGCGTTCGACCACGACTTCTCGCGCTTCGTGGACAACTGCGCGAAGGACAAGCGCGCGATCGAGGCTCTCGGCTCGGCGCTGGCCGGCTCCGATCGTCCGCTGCTCGTCACCTCGGGCACGGGCGCTGGCAGCCGCGGCGACGGTCAACCCGCGACCGAGGACGTGTTCAACACCGCGCACCCGAATCCGCGCCTCGCCAGCGAGCTGGCCAGCAATGCGCTGCTGGAGGCAGGCGTCAACGTCTCGGTGATGCGCCTGCCGCAAGTGCATAACCCGTTCCGCCAGGGCCTCATCACGCCGCTCATCCAGATCGTGCGCGAGAAAGGCTTGTGCGCCTACGTGGAGGAGGGCCGTAACCGCTGGCCCGCGGGACATCTGTCGGACGTCGTGCGGCTGTACCGGCTCGCGATCGAGAAGGGAGAACGCGGTGCGCGCTATCACGCGGTCGGCGAAGAAGGCGTGAGCGCCCGCGAGATTGCCGAGGCGTTAGGGCGCGGCCTCAAGATGCCGGTCGTGTCGATCGCGCGCGAGCAAGTGCAGGCGCACTTCGGATGGATGGCGATGTTCGCGGCGCTCGATATGCCGGCGTCGAGTGCGCAGACACAAGCGCGTTTGGGCTGGCAACCGACAGG
Source organism: Paraburkholderia sp. 22099 (assembly GCF_052045835.1). Lineage (NCBI taxonomy): Bacteria > Pseudomonadati > Pseudomonadota > Betaproteobacteria > Burkholderiales > Burkholderiaceae > Paraburkholderia > Paraburkholderia sp. 22099. Next base: position 44,672 of record NZ_JBQEPU010000044.1, read on the forward strand.
CCCGACGCTCATCTCCGATCTCAACGAAGCGCGTTACGTCGAGGTGTTGACGTAACCTCCGTGGCACACGCGCCAGCGTGCGCTCGCTCATACCCACTCGCCGCGCACATGACGCTATCGACGTCTATCTCTCACAGCCAATTCCGATCAGTCTAGGGCGGGGCAACGACTTCACTCTCATGACGCGATGACTTGGCGCGCATGGCAACCATTTCGGCTCGGGACGCCACGCGTCAGTCGGTCTTCAGGAACGTCACGATCAGCTCGGCAACCTCCCGCGGTGCATCCTGACTGCAGTAATGGCCGACTCCCGCAGTAGCCGATTGCCTGTTAGTACTGACAAGTCATAGTCAGCAACCCTTTCTCCGCTGACGAATGATAGAGTCTCGTCGACTTGGTCTCCGCGAGGAAACGATGCCGAATGAATCATTGCGTCTCAGCTCTACCGGCTGGGCGGACTTGCGCCGTCGGGAAGGTGCCGTGACGAGCTATTACAACGATGTGGCGAACAACTGCACCTATGGAGTTGGCACACTTGCTCACCTTGGGTTCTGCACCCCGGAAGAACTCCAACGTCCGGTGTCAGTCGCGCAGGTCAATGCGCAACTTGCCACAAAGGTTCGGCTCACGGAGCAGATCGTTCGCCGCAATGTGCGAGACCGCGAACTCACGCAGGCGCAGTTCGATGCATTGGTGAGCTTTGCCTATAACTCAGGGGAAACCGGATCGCGTGATACGTGTGTTGCTGCCAATAGTGGCAACGATAGGCTGGTTGCAAGCAACATGGCGCTCTGCGTCTATGTGCACCCGCGCGATACACGAGGACGCCGTCTGCCGCCGCGCCGCGTAAACGGGCTTGTCAACCGCCGCCGTGAAGAGGCTGCGCCATTCGCTCAGGGGGCGCGATGAGAGTTGCTTTCGTGGCTCTGGCATTCGCGTGCTCTTCCGCATTTGCTGGCACGCCTGATCCCGCTGACGTTATCTCGCGGCAGAGCGGACTGCCGGCGAGCGAGGTGCAAGGTATGTTGGCGAACTGTGACGCAAACCAGACGAGCCTGAACTTTTGTGCATGGCGCGACAAGGTGATCGCTGAACAGAAACTGCAAGACGTTGTTGACGAGAAATCCGCGAAATCGCCAAGCTGCAAAGCGCGTCTGGAGAAGAAGAGTAAGCGCGCAGAAATGGGCGTCTAGCACTCAGCGATCTGAGCGTGCAGGCTATGTCCACTGATTTTCAGTGGACACCTTATGACAGAACAACACTCAGAAACGTCGGGCCTGAAGGTCGTCAGCGTTGGCATAGACGGTAAGCGTCGATTCGATCGGCATACCAAACGCC
>NZ_JBQEPU010000045.1:0-45187 GCF_052045835.1 Paraburkholderia sp. 22099
ACTGTCCAGCTTCGCGTGAAATCGCTGTCCAGCTTGCCGTGAAATCCGTGCCCACCTTCGCGTGAAATGCCTGTCCAGCTTGGCGCGAAATCGCTGTCCAGCTTGGTGTGAAATACGCAATCTAGGGGTCGCGCTAAGCACGAGCATCTCTACCTGCTCGCCCGCGACGCGATCGATTTCGTGCCGGCGATGTCGGGCAACTATCTGCCCGACGATGGCGTGGACGTCGTGACAGTCAGCTACGCCGTCGTCGGTAAGACATTCGATGTCCATTTGCGGGACGGCAACTGCTGCGGCGGGACCATCTTCACCTTCCGACGCAAAGGTCAATGACGGTGCCGCATCATGCTCCCCAACGTAAGGCCACGAGTGCAGCGGCGGCGTTAGTAATCGCCTGAATGACCGCCGCTGACGAGCCGAGCCACGTTAATGAAAGCACGGGGAAAGAATCACAAAAAATCGCTGAATTAATATCCGACGTCATCGCCTGCTGGCGGATAATCCTGTGACGGGCGCATGTGTCGCATACGTACGGAAAGTCTCGATGGACCTAGTCGCGGTTTGCGTAAGCAATCTGAAAAACTACCGATCGCGCTGTAGTTGAAACGCACCATGCGCAAGCTACATTGCCGCATTGGTTTGTCCAAAGCTTTTTTCAGCCTTGATCCATGAAATCCAGATACATCCCAGTTATTCCATTTCTGGCGCTAGGGCTTGCTGGATACGCTCAAACGGGCAATTGCGCAGACAATGTTTCTTCATTGGCCGGTGTCTACAGCTCAGCGCACCCAATTACGATCGACGGCGCCAAGGTGCCGACCAATGGGTACATCGAAATCGACCAGAATGGTCGAATCACGGCCTTCGAACAAGATGATGAAGGCCCCGCGTCCGTCGGGAGTGGATGCTACAGGTTGGCAGCCGGGACGGCGACCAACGCGGGGCTGCAGGGGCGCATTCTTACACTTGGCGTTTCGCCGCGCGGCGATGCCGTATATCAAACTCTCGCCGGTGACGGCGATACATTTGGGATTCTGGTTAAGCCCGCCGCGAGTGGAGACATGCAATGGTTCTTCCATTGGGGGCGCGCGAACAGTACGGTCACAATCAACGGAAGTAAGAATGTCGTCAATTCTCTGCAGCAGTTGTCCTATTCCATAAGCGGCCCTGCTTTAACTTCGCCGACGCCAGCGCAGTTGCGCGGCATGCTTTGCCACAGTGACACGTCGGAGCTGCCACACGTAAAGGTAAAACCAGATCCTGGTATTGCGGCGGCGAGCAATGCGGTGGCGGCGAATGCCCTCCATCAAAGGACCCTTCCAGCGAGCGTTGGCAACTCGTCCTCACCGCTGGCCGCCGCACTTCCGTTTGAGATCGGCAAACCTATCGACACCACCGCGTTAGGTAGGTTCGGCATTCCTTCAGGATCATCCAGGGCGAAGATCCTCATGGACTGGGCCCAAAAACTCGTATCCGACCCGGGCATCAAAGCTTACTTTTCCACCACCAATACCGATCCAACTACCGCGAGCACATTGGCCTTGTCGCATGCATCGGACATGCTGGACGGAATGCAGCGAATTTCGCGGGAAGACCGTGAGCAACTGATCGGCATCACAACACGCGCTCTCGACAGAGCGCCGCCGGATTGTGGAGGCGTGGGGAGTCTCCAGGCGATTATGTCGCGCTATCTCTCACTGGAAACGGAGAGTGACGAGGAGTTTCAGGCCCAATTGCACGCAACATTCGATCTGCTTAAACAGTCAACCCAGAACACGCCACCACCACAGATCACTGCGGCACAGCGGTTGCAGGGGCAACTTGCAGTCTCCACGTCTATCGCGAATGCTTTGAAGCAAGACCCCTCGGAGGCAGACGATCTTGGGCTGTTGATGAGCGGCAAACAGGCGGACCTTTCTCCCGCGGCATGGTGCAGGGCCACACGTTTCTATCGCGATGCTTTCAACAAGACCCCCCAGCCGGCACGTGACTGGGTCATGCTCGCCGCGCTCGAAGACCAGAAACGTCTTGCCTCCATACTCGTCCCGATGCTAAAGAACTTCAGTTCAATGCCTCGGGCCTCCCAGCAACCAATTGCGCCAACAGTGTTCGATTATGCAGAAGCGGTCCGACACCGTGTGCGTCCATGCATCGTCTGGAATGGAAAACCCGTTCATGGTGAAACGGTCCTCGAAGTGCGTTGCACGTCTTCGGGCAATCTCGAGTCGGTGAGAATTGTTCATTCAAGTGGCGATATGAACTGGGACCGTGCCGCTGTCATGGCGGTCAGACAAGCTGATCCAATGCCGCTGGATGAAAACGGCGAGGCTCCCCGCTCGTTCAAAATAACGCTGAGGCCCGGCATCTGATTCGCTTGCGGCGCGATTTTGCCGTCGCGAAACGCGATCTTCACCGGGAAATAGCCGTCGATGCCGCCTTGCGCGGCAACTTCCGCGAGACGGCGATCGGCGTCTCACGGCGATTCGATATCGACGTCGGCCAGTAAGAGATCAGCTAAACCGGCGCCCGCGACGAACCAGGCCGCGCCGTATCCGCCGCGCGCGGCGGCAGGCCAAGCTCCTCCGCATAGGAGTGAGCGCCGCCCGTCTCGCCGAGCGCGTATTGCAGGGCATGCCGGATCCGCAGCATTTCCAGTGGCGTGGACGCCCGCGCGACCAGCTTCAGGCCCGCGCCCAAGGTGCCTTTCTCGTGAGCGGGACGGATGAGCGGCTCCGAGATTCCATGCTTGGCGAGCAACTGCAAACCCGAAACATGCAAACGGCCCCCGCACGCGGCGTCCAGCGTGCGCTCGAAATCCTTCAGCACGTTGGCGTCACGGTGGTCCTCGCCCAGCATCTTCGCCGCGTCGGGCCATGCACCCCACAGCGCCTTTGCGATGAGCCGGCCGTGGTTGGCATGCTGACCTTGCGAACAGACTTCGTGAATAGCTTGCAGCACGCTCGCCGCATCGCCGCGCGTCGTGATGCGGCCGTCGTGCATCGCAACGAGTCCGTGCAGGTCGTGTCCCGTCCGGGCCGCGAGTTCGGTGCGCAGAAGCACCCACGGGTCCTGCGGCGCGGCCTCGAGTCCCGACGCGACATGACCCAGGAAGGAGCCGGTGTTCGCGCGCCGGATCACGCTCAGCGCGGCGATCAGCCCCGACCGGTAAGCCATGCTTTCGATCAGTCCGACCGTGGCTTCATAGCGCGTCTTGGGCTCGGGCGACAGCTTGAGCAGTTGCAGCGTATCGGCGTCGAAGTTTTGCGTGTGCTGCCGAACGTGGACGGCTTCGTGAAACACGCCTTCGGCCAGCGTCAGGAAGCCTTGGCGAAACGCGGGATCGAACACGTCGACGCGCGCACTGCGGTCGTAGGTTTTCATCAGCGAGCCTTCATCGGCGACCGACTGCTCGCCCGCGTAGCGGACCTTGCTGCGGATGCCGAACGCGTCGTTGACGTGCCGGCCGAATGCGTTGATCGCCTGCTCACGCTGCCGCGCGTTCCACTGCGACGGCGGCGTCGCGCGCAACTGGCTCAATTCGGGATCCGCGTCGATTGCGGACGCGTAGTGTTCCGCGCTGCCGAAGATGGCGCCAGCGAACGCGGCATCGAACACGCCCTTGGTCGTCGCCTCGCGCGCCCATGATCGGGACGTGCCGAACGGCTTCGCGATGTCGATCATCCGGGCGACGCCGCGCAGGCTGAGATGCTCGAAACCTTCGTGCGACTGAATCCGCGCCGACACGTCCTGCCAGGCGGGAGAACGGCGCAGCGCCTGAAGCTCGCGCAGAACGGTCGGATGCGCGGCGGGCAGCGGGCCTGGCGATTCGGCGCCCGCCAGCGCGCCCGCGTAAGCCGCCGCGGCGTCGCCGGATTTCAGCCCGTGCAGCAGCATATTCCACGGATTGACGGGGAGCGGCGAGGGCGCGGCGGTCCCCAACTGCCTGAGCCTTGCGAGCGCCTCGCCGCGCTGCGCGTGTCCGCCGGCGGCCGTCCTGACGGGCGCGTGCGCGAGCGGTTCCAGCGCCGCGTCCGACGACGACGCGCGGCGGGATGGCGACGCCTTCGAACCGGTCGCGCGGTTCGGCGATTCGGGCGCGGTGCCCGACACCGGCAGCGGAGTAGACGACGGATTCTGGATTCGGGAATTGAACATGGTCACACCGGCAATGTCGCGTAGTGGCGATATTGCGGGCAACGGGCGCGCGGGATAGGGCGGTCGCGGCGAAACACTATGCGGGGGAGCGAACCGAGCGGTGCTCGCGGACATCCGGCTCGCAGGGGAGCGCCGTGCCGGTCGCGCGAGGATGTTATGACCGACGGAGCCGAGCCAATGAAAAAGGAGTCACAGAAACCTGGAAGCGGAGCTCACGAACTTGCGCAGTTCGTCGAACTGGGTGACCAGTTCGAGACAGAGGATAAATGCCAGCATCGCGGACGGGCCGGGATGGCGTTCGATCCATCGCAACGATTGAGTCGCGTAACGCGCTCTAACGGAGCGCCGCGTCATGACATAGGTAATCGCGATGCCGATGGCGGCGCCCGCCAGGATATCGGTCGGATAGTGATAGCCGAGATAAGCGCGCGGAAGGCAAATGAAGATGGCGGTGTACAGGAGCGCAAGCACGCCGATTCCGCGCCAGACAATGAAAATGCCGGTCGCGACGGACATCCACAGCATGGCGTGATCGCTCGGAAACGAACTCCACGCCGTCAGCATGGCGTCCTGTTGCGCGGCGAATGGAAAGTGCAGATGAAGGTCGGGGTTCTGGATAGGACGTACCCGGAATGGCAACAGATCAGCGAGAAGCCTTCCCACGGCGAGCGCCAACAGACCGCTCATGATCGTCGCAATGACCATTTCGCGTTGCCGCTCGCGATGCTCGCCGGGTCGAAACCATATCCACCACAAAATGGGTATGAGCACGAGACCCTTGAACATATACAGATCGGCGACGGCTTTTATTGCATGGTTAACCAGAAGGCCGAAGCTCGGCCTGGTAAGCCACGTCTCGATGACCGCATCAAAGTTGTTCATGTTCTTGTCGGCAGTATGGAGCAGCGCGAGCAGGACGATGGCGCGGGGAAATCGGCCGCCGTCACTGGGTAACCCAGACTACCTCTGGTGTTGTGGCGTTGCAATCGATGCATTCGCTACTATGACGAATGATCGTAAGAAAATGATCTCGTGAACGGACGGATGCGATATAGACGATTGTTTTCCCGAGTCTTACGCCGCGACGCCTTCCACGAATTCTATGCGCAGGAATCTACGATAAAGTTTACAACCCACTCACCTCAAGAAAGAAAGCCCATGTTCGATCACGTCAAATTCGGAGTCAGCGACTATGCAGCAAGCAAAGCGTTCTTCCTCAAGGCACTCGAACCGCTTGGCGTAGCGATTGTCTCGGAGGGGACGCCGACGTACGGTGTCGAGCTTAGCTCACAGGGTGACGCTTCGTTGTGCCTGTACCAGACCGAGGAGAAGCCGGCGCATCTTCACCTGGCCTTTACGGCTGAGAACCGCCAGCAAGTCGAGGCTTTCTATCGCGCGGCTCTGGAGGCGGGTGGCATCGACAACGGTGCGCCTGGTCTGCGCCCGCACTACCACGCCAACTACTATGCAGCGTTTGTCATTGGTCCGGACGGGCATAACATCGAAGTGGTTTGCCACCAAGCCGAAGCCTAGGCCCGCCAAATAGAAAGCCACCCCCAATCAATCTTTTTTCTCCATGCCGAGTTTCGTTTAGCATCACTGCCACTTTCACAAGAAACACCACGAGACAATGGCACTCATCGCACGAAACATCCTCGGTATCGCCGTACTTCTTTTCATCGCCTACCTCTTCTCGACCAACCGCCGCGCCATTCGCTTACGGACTGTAATCAGCGCACTGCTGGTGCAGATCGGAATCGGCGCATTCATTCTCTTCGTGCCGCTCGGCAAGACCATCCTCGCGGCCGCGGCCTCCGGCGTCAATCATGTACTCGGCTACGGCAATGCGGGCATCGAGTTCCTGTTCGGCGGGCTCGTGCAATCGAAGATGTTTCAGGTATTCGGCGACGGCGGTTTCGTATTCGCCGTGCGCGTGCTACCGGCCATCATCTTCGTTACCGCGTTGATCTCCGTGCTGTATTACCTCGGCGTGATGCGCTGGATCGTGATCGTGCTCGGCACGCTGTTCCAGAAGCTGCTCGGCGTGTCGAAGCTCGAATCGTTCTCCGCCGTCACCACGATCTTTCTCGGCCAAAGCGAAATGCCCGCGGTGGTCAAGCCGTTCGCGCGCGACATGACCGGCGCCGAACTGTTCGCGGTGATGTCGAGCGGCATGGCGGCCGTCGCCGGCTCGGTGCTCGCGGGTTACGCGGGCCTCGGCGTGCGGATCGAATATCTGCTGGCCGCGTCGTTCATGGCGGTGCCGGGCGGCCTGCTGTTCGCCAAGATCATTCACCCGACGACGGAACCGAGCCGCGTGCAGCTCGACAACCTCCACTTCGATGAAAAACGTCCCGCCAACGTGATCGAAGCCGCGAGTTCCGGCGCGACCGTGGGCCTGAAAATCGCGGTGATGGTCGGCGCGATGCTGATCGCATTCGTCGGCTTGATCGCGTTGCTGAACGGCGTGGTGAGCGGCATCGGCGGCTGGTTCGGCCATCCGCAACTGTCGATGCAAGCGGTGCTCGGCACGGTGTTCGCGCCGCTCGCGTATCTGATCGGCGTGCCCTGGAACGAAGCGGCCGTCGCCGGCAATTTTCTCGGGCAGAAGGTCATTCTCAACGAGTTCGTCGCGTATGCGTCGCTCTCGCCGTATCTGAAGGACGCCGCGAGCGTGAGCGCGGCCGGTCTGCAAGCGCTCGATCCGCGTACCATTGCTATTCTGTCGTTTGCGTTGTGCGGCTTCGCGAACTTTTCGTCGATCGCGGTGTTGACCGGCGGTTTTAGCGCCGTCGCGCCGGGACGCCGCGCCGAAGTCGCGCGCTACGGCCTGCGTGTCGTGCTCGCCGCGACGCTCTCGAACCTGATGAGCGCGACGATCGCGGGCATGTTCGTTACGCTCAATTGAATCGAGGATCGCTGCATGAACATGGAACAACTGCTGGAGCGCGCGGGCGTCGCGCGCGACAAGGCTTATGCGCCTTATTCGAAATTCAAGGTCGGCGCCGCGCTGCTGACAAAAGACGGCAAGATATTCGACGGTTGCAACGTCGAGAACGCGTCTTACGGTTTGTGCAATTGCGCTGAACGTACCGCGTTTTTCAGCGCGATCGCCGCCGGTTATCAACGCAACCAGTTCGCCGCGCTCGCCGTGATCGGCGATACGGACGGCCCCATCGCGCCGTGCGGCGCGTGCCGCCAGGTGATCATCGAACTCGGCGGACCCGAGTTGCCGATTCGCCTCGGCAATCTGCGCGGCGTCACACGCGACACCACCGCGCGCGAACAACTGCCGGACGCGTTCTATCTATGAGCAAGCACAAGGTCATCTACGACACCGATCCGGGCGTGGACGATGCAATGGCGCTCGTTTTTCAGGCGCTACATCCGGACATTGAATTGCTCGGGCTGACGAGTGTGTTCGGCAACGCCACGATCGAAACGACCACGCACAATGCCCGTTTTCTCGCCGGACGGTTTGCGCCGGGCGTGCCGGTCGCGCAAGGCGCGGCGGCGCCGCTCAAGTGCCTCGCGCCAGAACCGCTCGCATGGATTCACGGCGACAACGGGCTCGGCAACATCGCGCTAGAAACCGGCGGGGAAGCGGCGCTCGACACGCGCCCCGCACATCGCTTCATCATCGACACGGTGCGCGCGCATCCCGGCGAGGTCACGCTGATCGCGGTCGGCCCGCTGACCAATCTTGCATTGGCGCTCGCCGACGATCCCGGAATCGCCTCGCTCGTCAAGCAGGTGGTGATCATGGGCGGCGCGTTCGGCACGGACGGGGTGTTCGGCAACGTCACGCCCGCGGCGGAAGCCAACATTCTCGGCGACCCGGATGCCGCCGACATCGTTTTCGGCGCGCCGTGGCCGGTGGCGATCGTCGGGCTCGACGTCACGCAGCGCACGATCATGAGCCGCGATTATCTGGCTTCGCTGCGCGATCGCGGCGACGCGGCGGGGCAGTTCGTGTGGGACGTGTCGCGTCATTACGAAAGTTTTCACGAGCAAAGCGCGCGGCTCGCTGGAATCTACACGCACGATTCGTCCGCGGTCGCCTATCTGTTGGCGCCGCATCTCTACACGACGCGCAGCGGTCCCGTGCGCGTGTTGACGGAAGGCATCGCGGCGGGGCACACCCTTCAGAAGCCTTCCACTATGCCGGTGCCCGCGCCGGATTGGGACAGCCGCCCCGAGTGCGAGGTTTGCGTGGACGTGGACGCGGCGGGAATGCTCGCGCTTTACGAACACACGATCTGCGGCACGCTTTAACCGGTCTATCGCATGGCACGGCGCCAACGATTGATAGGACAAAAACGCCAACGCCAGCCGTCATTGCATTGCAGCAAACCGCGCACGCGCAATCGTGGCCGATGTCGATCATCAATCTTTGCTACATTTCTGCACACGCACTGCGCCTGCGGCCCCGGAGTTTTCGCTTCCCGGCGCGGCGCGCGTGATCCATCTTCATCAAGAGGCGAAAGATGCGAATTCTAGTAGTAGGGGCAGGCGCGGTGGGCGGCTATTTCGGCGGACGTCTCGCGGCGGCGGGCCAGGACGTGACCTTTCTCGTGCGCGCGGGCCGTGCCGAAAAACTGCGGCGTGACGGGCTCGTCATCAGCAGCCCGCGCGGCGATCTGACGCTGCGCGACGTCAAGACGATTCTCGCCGGCGTGAGCGCCGAGCCGTTCGATCTGGTGCTGCTCAGTTGCAAAGCCTTTAGTCTCGACGACGCGATCGACTCCTTCGCGCCGCTCGTCGGCGAGTCCACGCTGATTCTGCCGATGCTCAACGGCATGCGCCATATCGACGTACTCACGGAAAAATTCGGCGCCGCGCGCGTGCTCGGCGGTCAGTGCGTGATCGCGGCGACGCTCAACCCCGAGCAGCACGTCGTACATCTGAACGAAATGCACGCGATCACCTTCGGCGAACTGGCGGGCGGCGCATCCGAGCGCGTGCAAGCGATCGCGGACGCGATGACCGGCGCGAATTTCGACGTGGTGGTGAGCGAGAACATTCTGCTGCGCATGTGGGAGAAGTGGGTGTTCCTCGCCACGCTGGCGGCGAGTACCTGCTCGATGCGCGGCTCGGTCGGCGATATTCTGGCGGCGCCGGACGGCAAGCGCGTGATCGAAAATCTGCTGGGCGAGTGCCGCGCGGTTGCCGAGCATAACGGCTTCACGATGGGGCCGGACTTCGACGCCCGCGCCACACAAACGCTGTTCACGCCGTCGCCGCTCACGGCTTCCATGTTGCGCGACATGGAAAACCACTCGCATACCGAGGCGGATCACATTCTCGGCGACCTGATCTCGCGCGGCGGCGACGCGCAAAAGGGCGAGCACGGCTTGTCGCTGTTACGTATCGCCTATACCCACCTGAAGACGTATGAAGCGAGGCAAACCCGCACGTCCTGAATGAACGGGCGGCGCGTCACGAAGCCTGATAATCGGAGGTGAAGCATGCCGAGCCCAACCGGATCGGTGCCCGCGCTCAGTGCCGCGTCGGCCACGATCTTTTCGATCGGCATTGTCTTTCTCGGCTACTGGGGCCTCTACGAGCCGACGGGATGGCGAGCCATCGACGTGATCGTGTTCGTGTTCGCGCTGATCGGTTTCGGCTGCCTCGGCCTCGTGCCGTGGATGGCGACGAGCCCCGTCGAGCCTGAAACGAGCGACGCGCGTATCCGCATCGCGCGCCACATGTTTCTTGCCGGCGTCGTGGCGATCTGGCTGGCGGTGGCGCTGTCGGTGATCTTCTGAGGCTCGTTGCACGGGCAAAAAAACGCGCGCCTTGCAGCAAACAAGGCGCGCGTTTCATTCAACGGAAAGCCGGCTTCAACGCTCGATCTGCCTGTTCCAGCGCGTGTCCCACTGCGCGCGATGCGCGTTGATCGTGTCCCAATCCACTACGGTCACCTTGCGCACCAGATCCTCGACATTGCCGAGACTTTGCTGCATCGGCGGCGTCATCTTGGCGAGACGATTGGTCGGAATCTGGCGGCCGGCTTCGGCGGCTTTCGTCTGCGCCGGCGCGGACAGCAGGAATTGCGCGAGCTTCTGCGCCAGTTGCGGATCGGGGCTATTGTTGACCACGCACAGATCCACCAGCAGCAACACCGGGCCTTCTTTCGGATTCACATAGCCGACCGGAATGCCCTTGTCCTGCAGATCGCCCACGGCGGTCGGCGTCAACGGGAACAGGCCCGCTTCGCCGGTCTGCACCATTTCGGAAATCTTCGCGGAGTTCGGAATGTACTCCACCACGTTCGGGCCCACCGTGCTCGCCCATTTCGTGAAGCCCGGCTCGACGTTCTGCTCGCTGCCGCCCATCAGGCGGTTGATCGCGAGAAAGCCGTGCAGGCCGAACGTGCTGCTCGACGCCGATTGAAACACCACTTTGCCCTTGTATTTCGGATCGCTGAAATCCATCCACGAAGTCGGCGGCGCCCAGCCTTTTTCTGCAAACAGCTTCTTGTTGTACGCGATGCCGGTCATGCCCAGTTGCACGCCCGCGCCCATGTCGTCCTTCATGCGCGCGAACGGATAGAGCTCCTTGAGCACCGGCGCGTCGTCGAGCTTCTTGCACACGCCCATGCTGACCGCGCGCGCCATCACGCCATCGTCGAGAAACACCACGTGGATTTGCGGATTGGTTTTGTTGGCGAGCAGCTTGGCGAGAATGTCCGACGACGTGCCGGGCACGACCACCACCTTCACGTTATTGGCTTTCTCGAACTCGGGCAGCACCTGGCTCGTATAGGCCTTTTCCATCGGGCCGCCGTTCATGCCGATGTAGATCGTTTTGGTCTGCGACCAGGCCGGCGCGGCCGCGCCGAACGCACACAATGCGGCGAGCGCCGCGATCGTCTTGAACAGTTTCATGGATCGACTCCTGGGGTTTCACTAAACGATGACTAGCGTTGATTCAAGCGGACAATCAAGCGACCGGTGAGGCAACAGCGGCAAAGCGATTGATCGAGAAAGCGTCGAGCGGTGTGGCCGTGGCGCCGTCGATCACGAGGTCGGCGAGCACTTCGCCGACGCCCGGCGCGAGTAAAAACCCGCCGCCCGAAAAACCGAACGCATGCAAGAGGCGCGGCGCCGTGCGGCTCGCGCCGATGATCGGATTGCCGTCCGGCGTTTCGCCCTCCACGCCGCTCCACGTGCGGATCAGCAGCGCCTCGCGCAGCGCGGGCAGCAGCGCGCAGGCGTCGCGCATCACGGCGCGCGTGGTTTCCGTCGACGGCTGACCGTATTCGCCGTCGCCCTGTCCGCGCCCGCCGCCGATCACGCAGTTGCCGCGCGCCACTTGCCGCGCGTAGATGCCGCCGCCATACACGCCGAGGTTGTGCGTGATGAAGAGCGGCAAGGGTTCGGTGACCCACAGGTTCGGGTAGATCGGTTTCATCGGCACCGTTTCGCCGAAGTAACCCGCCACCGTATTCGCCCATGCGCCGGCGGAATTGATGAGCCAGTCGGCGCTCATGCGCGTGTCGCCCGCGCGCAATTGAAAGCGCGTGCCGTCGTGCTGGATGTCGGTGAGTTCGGTTTGCTCGCGCACGTCCGCGCCCGCCGCGCGGGCCGCTCGCGCGAACGCGGGCGACACGAGACGCGGATTCGCATGACCGTCCGTCGCGCACAACGAGCCGCCGATTGCCGCCGCGCCGAGCCAGGGGTAGCGTTGGCGGAACGCCGCGCCGCTGATCAACTGCGCATGCAGTCCGTGGCCGCGCGCCATGTCGGCCCACGCCTGTAGCGCGACGAGATCGCCTTCGATGCGCGCAAGCCGCAAATGTCCCGACACGGTGAATTCGCCGTCGATGCCGATCAGCTCCGGCAAGCGGTCCCAGATGCGCCGCGCGCGCATGGCGAGCGGCATCTGTTCGGCCGGACGTCCCTGGCAGCGCACGCCGCCGTAGTTCACGCCGCTTGCTTGCGCGCCGCAATAGCGCCGCTCGAACAGGCCCACGCGCAAGCCGCGCCGCGCCAGCGCCAACGCGGCCGATGAACCGACCAGGCCGCCGCCCGCGATTGCGACGTCGTAGTGCAGGGCGTCACTCATCGCGCGCCTCCTCGGGAATCTCGGCGACGCCGTCGGCGTACAGGGCGGGTGAGAGCGGAATCGGCTTGACGGGCGGCTGGCTGCGCAGACGGCCAAGCGCATCGAGCGGCTTGCCGGTTTCCTCGCTCAGCAGCGTCAACGCGGCTTCGCCGCACATGCGTCCCTGGCAGCGGCCCATGCCGACGCGCGTGAGCGCTTTCAGGCGATTGATCTCGTTCGCTTCGCTGTCGCGGATGCAGCGACGCAAGGCGCCCGCGTCGATCTCCTCGCAGCGGCACACGATCATGTCGTCGGGCCATTGCGCGGCGCAGTGGGCAGGCGGCGCAAACGCCGTTTCGATGCCCTCGCGAAACACGGCGATGCGTTGCAGGCCGCGTTCGAGCGAGGCCGCGTCGCGCAGGCCGGGGCCACGCGGATGCGCGACGCCGAGGTCGTCGAGCAAGGCCAATGCGGCGCGGCGTCCGGCGAGTTCGGCGGCATCGGCGCCGGCAATGCCCGCGCCGTCGCCGGCGAGGTAGATGCCGCGCACGGAGCTGCGGCCGGCGGCGTCGAGTTCGGGCAGCCAGCAGCGGTTGCCGGCGTCGAAACGAAAGCGGCAACCGGCGAGATCGGCGAGTTGCGTTTCGGGCTTCAGGCCGAAGCTGATGCCGACCGCGTCGCAAGCGATGGTTTCGGTTGGCGCGCCGGAGCCTGACGCGCGCCATTCGATCGCCTGCACGCTTGCTTCGCCGCGTACGGCCAGCGAGTTCACCTTGCGTTCGATGCGCACGCCATGCGTTGTCAGCCAGGCGACGTAATAGAGGCCCTTGGCGAACGTGGCCGGCAGACGCGCGAGTTTCGGCGCGGCGGCGATCTGCTGCGACAGAGGACTCGTATCGAGCACGGCCGCCACATGCGCGCCCGCTTTCACGTATTGATACGCGACCAGGTACAGCAATGGCCCGGTGCCCGCGAGCACCACGCGTCGACCGATCGCGCAGCCTTGCGACTTCAACGCGACTTGCGCCGCGCCGAGCGTGTAGACGCCGGGCAAGGTCCAGCCCGGCACCGGCAGCACGCGATCCGTCGCGCCGCTCGCGATGATCAGATGCGAGAACGGCACGCCGATTTCGCGTCCCGCGTTAAGCGTATCCAGGCGGCCCGCTTCGCACGCCCAGGCCAGCGTGTCGGGACGATAGTCGAGATGCGGCAGAAGCGCGGCCATCGTCGTATGCAGGGCGTCGGCCTTGCGTGCCTCGAAGCCGTAGAGTGCTTTTTTCGAGCGCTGAAAGCCGCCGTTTGCGGGCGGTTGCCGATAGATCTGACCGCCCCAGCGCGCGTTTTCATCGAGCACGATCGGCCTGACGCCCGCTGCGACCAGCGTCTCGGCGGCGCGCACGCCCGCCGGTCCCGCGCCGACTATTACGATGCTGCGTGCGTCGGTCATTGGGCGTCTCCGTTCGTCACGGTGGCAACGCCAGTAGCCAGCCGCGTCACCACGCGCATGCCCTCGGCCACCAGCGTCGAGCATGCGCGCAAACGCAATCCGTCTTCGGTGCGCATCCAGCAGTCCTGGCATGCGCCGATCAAACAGAAGCCCGCGCGCGGCGCGCCGCTGAATTCGCTTTCGCGCACGCGGCGTTGCTGCATCAGCACCGCGGTCAATAAGGTATCGCCGTGCAGCGCGGTGACTTCCTGACCGTCGAGAAAGAAGCGCAGCGGTTCACGCTGCGTTTCCGCGACGCGCACGAATTGCGGCTCACGCCTCGGCGTGGCGGCATCGGGAGACGGCAAGTTCGACGGCATGGGAGAGCGTGCGGTGGAGGACATCAATGCTGGCCGATCAGAATCCGGTTGAGCCCATACACGCGATCGAGCAGCAGCATCGCGCCGGCGGTGATGAAGATCACCAGCGCGGACACGGAGGCCATCATCGGATCGATCGATTCGGTCGCGTACATGTACATGCGCACCGGCAGCGTGACGGTTTGCGGCGAGGTGACGAAAATCGACATCGTCAATTCGTCGAAGCTGTTGATGAAGGCGAGCAGCCAGCCGCCGGTAATGCCCGGCAGAATCATCGGAAAGGTGATGCGGCGAAACGTGGTCCACGCATCGGCGCCGAGCGAGTGCGCCGCGTGTTCGACGCTGCGGTCCTGTCCGCTGATCGAGGCCAGCACCAGGCGCATCACGAACGGCGTGATGATGATCATGTGCGCGAGCACGAGCCACGCGAACGAGCCGGTCGCGCCGATGAGCGCGAAAAAGCGCAGCAGCGCGATGCCGAGCACGAGGCCGGGAATCACCAGCGGCGAGAGCAGCAGGCCGTTGAGAAAGCCGCGGCCCGGAAAGCGCGCGCGGCCGATCGCCAACGCGGCGGGCAGTGCGACGATCAACGACAAGGTTGCGGAGGCGAACGCCAGCTTCAGGCTGTTGACGAACGCCGAGATGAAATCGGGGTAGTTGAGGATCGCGCGAAACCACCGCAGCGAGACGCCGTGCGTGGGCAGCGTGAGCGTTTCGTCCGGTGTGAAGGCGACCAGCACGACGATCACGAGCGGCGCGAGCACGAACGCAATGACGAGCGTGTGGAAAATCAGCGCGATGGGTCCGTTCTTTCTCATGATGTTCTCACTCGGCGGGCCGATTAATTAACCCAGGCTTCTGGTGTACTTGCGTTCCAGAACCCGGTAGTAAGTGAGCATCACGATCAGATTCGCGACCAGCAACAGCAGCGCGATGGTCGCGCCGAGCGGCCAGTTCAGCGAGCCGAGGAATTCGTCATAGACGGCGGTGGCGGCAACTTTCAGCCGCCGTCCGCCGAGCAGGCCGGGAATCGCGAAGGCGCTCGCGGAAAGCCCGAACACCATCAGGCTGCCCGACAGAATGCCCGGCGTGAGTTGCGGCAGCACGATGCGGCGCAGCGTGGTGGCGGGCGAGGCCATCAGCGAAAGCGCGGCGTTTTCCGTTTGCGGGTCGAGCTTTTGCAACGCGGTCCACACCGGAATCACCATGAACGGCAGCATCACGTGCACCAGTGCGATGACGATCGCGAAGGTGGTGTATTCGAGCTTGTACGGCCCGAGTCCGAACAGGCCGAACGCCTGATTCACGAGGCCGTTGGTGTTGAGTAGCATGCTCCAGCCGAAGGCGCGCACCACCACCGACACCAGCAAGGGCGCGAGAATCACCAGCAGGAACATCGAGCGATACGGATCGCGCATGCGCGACAGCACATACGCTTCGGGCGTGCCGATCACGACGCACAGCAGCGTGACCAGAGATGCGATGCCGAAGGTGCGCAGGAAAATCGTGTGGAAATACGACGAGCCCAGCACTTCCGCGTAATTGCCGAACTGGAATGCCGCGAGCGGCCCGCTGGCCGGGTCGAAGCGATAGAAGGTGAGCACGAGCGTCATCAGGAGCGGCACCAGCACGAGCGCCGCGAAGAGCAGGAACGCGGGCAGGCACATCAGCCATAGCGGCAAGAACGCGTGCCACGGCGCGCGCCTGGCGTGGCCGGCGTTCATGCCGCTGTCGTCGGCAGCGGGCAGCGTGCTAGCCATGTTGCGCATCCCGTTGAATGAAGCGGATCGCTTCGCTGTTCCAGTCGACGCCGACCGCCGCGCCTTCCGGCAGCGGCTCGCTGCCTTCGTTCTGACAGCACACCAGCACTTCGCCGAGGCGGCTGTCGAGGCGATACAGCCATTGGCTGCCGAGGAAGAAGCGGCTCGTCACGGTGGCCGGCACGCGTCCCGCGTTCGGCGCGCACAGGCGCAGCTTTTCCGGGCGGATGCACAAGGTCACCGCATCGCCGACGTCGATCACGCGCTCGCGCATCGGCAGTTGCCTGGTGTGGCCGGTTTCGGCGAGGTCGTGGCCGAGGTCGATGCGGATCGCGTCGCCGTCGCGCGCGATCACGGTGCCCGGCAGCATGTTGGCCTTGCCGATGAACTGCGAAACGAAGCGGTTCTCGGGGCGTTCATAGGCTTCGTATGGCGTGTCGATCTGCGTGATGCGGCCGGCTTCCATCACCACCACGCGATCGCTGATCGACAGCGCTTCCGACTGATCGTGCGTGACCATGATGGTGGTCGTGCCGATCTTGCGTTGAATCGCGCGCAGTTCGAACTGCATGTCCTCGCGCAGTTTGGCGTCGAGATTCGACATGGGTTCGTCGAGCAGCAGCACCGGCGGCGCGATCACGATTGCGCGGGCCAGCGCCACGCGTTGCCGCTGTCCGCCGGACAACTCGCGCGGAAAGCGATGCGCGAGCGTGTCGAGCCGCACCAGCGCGAGCACTTCACGCACGCGTTCGTTGCGCTCGGCCTTGCCGACGTTGCGCATTTCCAGCCCGAAGCCGACGTTGTCGGCCACGCTCATGTGCGGAAACAGCGCATAGCTCTGGAACACGATGCCGAGGCCGCGCCGGTTCGGCTTCATGTGCGTGATGTCGCGGCCGTCGAGCGTGATGCGCCCGCGTGTCGTTTCCACGAAGCCCGCGATCATTTGCAGCGTGGTGGTCTTGCCGCAGCCGGACGGCCCGAGCAACGAAACGAACTCGCCTTTTTCCACCGACAGGTTCACGTCGGCGACTGCTTGCAGGTCGCCGAACGATTTCGTTACGTCCGTGAGTGTGAGGAACGACATGATCTTGCCTTTGGATGTGCGACGCCCGTTCAATCGACTGCTGCCTCGATGGAGCCGACTCTAGCCAGCCAAATTACATGGCGTCAATTTCAAATTCCGTTTGGCGGTAGAGGATTAGAAAAAATTCCATTCGATGGAATGTATTCGGGCGAAGCCACGGCAACCGTTCCGCTGCGTGAGCTACGGAAAACCCCTATGAATTACCGCGCTCACCGTCTTGTAAAAGGATCGGCCCGAACATTCCATTCGAAGATAAAACGCTCTATAGTGTTCCGGCCAATGAAATAGCTGAGATCGCTAACGATGAATGCCGCCGCCAAACGAGATACCGACACCGCACTCGCCGAAACGGGCAATGCGCCCGGCACAGGCATGTTGGAGCGCGCGTTCGCGGTGGTCCGCGCGTTATCCGAAGCGCAACCCGAGGGCGGCCGCGTCACGCGTCTCGCGAAAGCGGTGGGGCTCACGCAAGGCACCGTGCATCGCATCCTGCATGCGTTGATCGCCCAGGGCATCGTCGAACAGGACGAGAACTCGAAGCTGTACCGTCTGAGTGTCGACTTTTTCGCGCTCGCCGCGCAGGCCGGCAATCCGAGCGGCATGCGCACGCTATGCCGTCCCGCCTTGCTGCGGCTGTGCGCCAGTCTGGGCGACACGATCTTTCTATTGGTCAAAAGCAGTTTCGACGCGGTGTGTCTCGACATCTGCGAAGGGCCGTTTCCGATCCGCTCGTTCACCGGCGATATCGGCGGGCGCGTGGCATTGGGCGTTGGCCAAGGGAGTCTCGCGATTCTCGCGTTCCTGCCGGAAGCGGAGCGTGAGGAGATCATTCGCTTCAACGTGCCGCGTATTCGCGGCTACGGCGTGCTCGACGAAGTGTATTTGCGCACCGAGATCGAACGCGTGCGTCAGTTGGGCTACGCGGGCCGCAACAGCGGCGTACTCGACGGCATGGCGGGCGTGGCCGTGCCGATTCTGGACCGTACCGGCGTGGCGGTGGCGGCCTTGAGCGTCGGCACGCTGGCGGCGCGTCTCGGCGACGACCGCTTGCCGATGGTGGTCGAATTGCTGCGCCGTCAGGCGGATGCGATCGGTCCGCAAACCAATCCGTTCGATGTCGCGTTGCGCCGGCCGATGCACGGCTTGTCGCGCGCGATGACAACCGAGCGGATCACCGGCTAGACGAGGCATGAAAAAGGCGTCACGTGGAATCAACCGGCGTGACGCCATTCGGAAGCCGCGAAAACCGTTGCGTTTAGCGCCTAGAACACCTTCACCGGCACATTCACCACCAGCCGGTATTCCATGTTGTTGCCGTCCGAGTAGTGGTACTGGCCGTTGTGCCACATCGCGATGAAGGTGATCTTCGTGTCCTTGAAGCGGCCGCTTTGCAGCGTATAGCTCGGAATGAAGCCGAACTCGTGATGATGGCCGTGCACGGGCTCACCGTTCTTCCAGTACAGATCATGCAGCGGGGCCGAAGGCGAGGCATTCTCCGCCGCGCCCGCCGACCCGTCCGCGCCCCAGCCATAGGCGCCCCAGAACATCGCCTTGAGTCCCGGCAAGCCGGCGTACTTGCCGTCGAACGTATAGCGCAATTGCAACGACTGCTCGTGCGGCGCGTTGTAGTCCACATCCATCGAGTTGGTGAGGTAGATGCCGTTGGTCTCGTTGATGTAGTCGAAGAACTGGTCGCCGAGCACCTGCTGGTAGCCGAGCAGCAGCGCGTGCGGGCCGTGCTGCGCGGACACCGAGAGGCTGTACGCGTTGCTGTTGATATGCCCCTGGCGCGAGGCGCCGGTGTCGTGCGTCGAGTAGACGTTCGCGAGGCCGCTCCACTTGATCGTGCCGGGATCGCCGAACGATTGCGACACGGAACCGTAGTATTGACGCCAGACGTCGTCGGCCTGGTCGATATATAAGGACATCTCGCCGTTTTTGGCGTAATGCCAGGTGCCGCCCACATAGGTCACGCGGTCGATACGCGTGCCGCCGTAGGAAGTCGTCAGGTTGCTCAGGTTCGTATGGCCGCGGGCATCGACCTTGGTGAAGCTGCCGGCTTCGAGCGTGGTGTGCACCAGATCGTTGCTGACCAGCGAGACACCCAGGAAAGTCGGCGGCAACGCGCGATTGTCGTGGGGTTCGAGGAACGGATTGGCGACCGTCTGCAAGCCGTACTTCACCACCGTTTCCGAAATGCGCCCCTTGATGTCGTACATGCCGGGGTAGGCCCACGCGAGTTGCCGCGAACCCCCGCCGTCCTTGCCGACGTGCACCATGTTGCCCGCGCCGTTGCCGCCGTCGAGCTTGAGCGCGGCGAACAGCGACGCGTCCACGCCGAAGCCGATCAGCCCTTGCGTGTAGCCCGATTCATAGTTGACTTGCGCGCCTTGCACCCACGCGTGGCGATAAAGCGAGGGCGGCCCCTCGAAGTAATCCGAGTAGTTGCGGAACTGCAGGTTCAAATGGCTATCGGCGATGAAGCCCTTGCTCGCTGCCTGGCTCGACGGCGGCGTGGGCGGCGTGACGGTCTGATCGGCTTCCGCGTTGACGATTGCGTTGGTGGTATCCGGCTGATCGTTGCGCACCTGGCCGCCCGAATTCGCCCTGCGCTTGTTCGCGGTCTCGGCTTGCGCCTGCTGCGTGGGGGACGACAACGTTTGCGCGAGTGTTTGAGTGCTGGACGTGCTGGAGGTGGGCTGCGTTACGGCATCGTCGGCGTAGGCACTCGCGGCGACAGTTAGAGCGGGGAGGGTGAATGCGCAGCAAAGGAGGGTAGCTGTGCCGGATTTTTTTGAGCGGTTTTTTGTTGGGTTATTCATTAACGGTGTCTCCGTTTATTGTGGTGAATCCTTGGCTGGCGGTTAGCCAGTCCACGTTTACCGCTCGTCACAGAAACGACAGGACGAGCGGATCCAACGGCGCGACGGCCCGTCGCGCCGGGGAATACGGTTTTAAGTTCTCAGGCTGTGTGCTTTAGCTGTTCGCCAAGGGCGCTTCCTCCGGGGCGTGCCCCACGCGAATGCAGGCCACGCGCGTCGCGTTCGCACCGTGCGTGACGGGCTGCGGAATCTGCGTGGCGCAAGCGTCGATCGCATCCGGGCAGCGCGTGCGAAACGCGCAACCGGAAGGCGGATTCAGCGGCGACGCGATCTCGCCGCGCAACAGCAGATGACGCCGCGCGCGTTCGACGGCCGGATCGGGCACCGGCACGGCGGAGAGCAACGCGCGCGTGTACGGATGACGCGGCGTGCGGTACACGTCGCGCTTGTCGCCGAACTCCATCACACGTCCGAGGTACATCACCAGCACGCGGTGGCTGATCGCCTTGACGACCGCGAGATCGTGCGCGACGAACAGCAGCGAGAGCGACAACTCGCGTTGCAGATCGCGCAGCAGGTTGACGATCTGCGCCTGGATTGACACATCGAGCGCGGACACCGGTTCGTCGCAGATCACCAGTTGCGGCTCGCCGATCAAGGCGCGCGCGATGCCGACGCGCTGGCACTGTCCGCCGGAAAACTCATGGGGATAGCGGCGCAAGTGCTGCGCGTTGAGGCCGACGCGTTCGAGCATGGTCAGCACGCGCCGCTGCACGTCGGTGCGCGCAAGGTTCTGGCCGTGCGTGAGCAGCGGCTCCGCGACGATCTGTTCGATCGTCATGCGCGGGTCGAGCGAGGCGAGCGGGTCCTGGAAAATCATCTGCACGTCGCGGCGCAAGCGCGAGGTATTGCGTGTCGTGCTCGAAGTCGACGCGGGCAGCACGGTTTCGTCGCCGAGCCAGCGCACGCTGCCGCTCGCCACCGGCGCGAGTCCGACGATCGCGCGCGCGAGCGTGGATTTGCCGCAACCCGATTCGCCGACGAGCCCGACGGTTTCGCCGCGCCGCACGTCGAACGACACGCCGTCCACCGCGCGCAGCGTCGTCTTGCCGGACCACGGAAAGCCGCCGCGCGGCACGCCGAATTGCACCTTGAGATTCTCGACCGACAGCAGCGTGGCCGCGTTCTGGTTAGCAAGAGGAGTCGCGTTCATGCGTGTTGTGCCTCGATGATTTCCGCAACCGGCCGATGGCACGCGCGCAACGCGTCGAGATAGCCCTCTGCCGCGGCAAGCGGCGGACGCGATTCGCGGCACCGCTCGCTGCAAAACGCGCAGCGCGGCGCGAATGCGCAGCCCGCGCCGACTTCGCCGGGCAGCGGCGGATTGCCGGGAATGGTTTGCAGCGGACGGTCGTCGTCTTCGTCGGTGAGGCGCGGCAGCGCGTTCAGCAAGCCGAGCGTGTACGGATGCGTCGGCGCGGCGAACAGCGCGGCGGCGCTCGCCTGCTCGACGGTCTGGCCGGCGTACATCACCATCACGTCGTCGCATAGACCGGCGACCACGCCCATGTCGTGCGTGATCAGAATGATCGCGGTGCCGCGTTCGCGATTCAGCTCGCGCAGCAATTCGATGATCTGCGCCTGCACGGTGACGTCGAGCGCGGTGGTGGGTTCGTCGGCGATCAGGATTTCCGGCTCGGAGAGCAGCGCCATGGCGATCATCACGCGCTGGCGCATGCCGCCGGAGAACTCGTGCGGATACATGCCGATGCGCCGCGCGGCGTCGGGAATGCGCACGGATTCGAGCGTTTCGATCGCACGGCGGCGCGCTTCGCGGCGCGGCATCTTGCGGTGCAGTTGCAGCGTTTCGGTCATCTGCCGTTCGATCGTGAGGAACGGATTGAGCGAGGTCATCGGGTCCTGGAAGATCATGCCGATGCGGTCGCCGCGAATCCTGTTGAGCTCCGCTTCAGTCATGGTCAGCAGATTTTTGCCGCGATAGCTCGCCGTGCCCGACACGCGGCCGTTGCCCGCCAGCAGACCCAGCAGCGCCATCACGGTCTGACTCTTGCCCGATCCCGATTCGCCGACAATGCCGAACGTCCGGCCGGCTTCCAATGAAAACGACACGCCCTGCACCGCGTCGACGGGTGCGCCTTCGCGGCGCGTAAAGCGCACGCCGAGGTCCTTGACTTCGAGTAGCGGCATGTCAGCGGTCCTTCGGATCGAATGCGTCGCGCAAACCGTCGCCGACGAAATTCACGCAATACAGCGTCACGCACAGCATCACGGCGGGGCACAGCAGGAGCCACGGCATGGATTCGAGCTTCTGCGCGCCGTCCTGGATCAGCACGCCCCAGCTCGTCATCGGTTCCTGCACGCCGAGGCCGAGAAACGACAGCACCGATTCGGTCAGCACGATGTTCGGCACCGTCACGCTCGCGTACACGACGACCACGCCGAACAGATTCGGCACGATGTGGCGCGCGATGATCGAGCGCGAACTCACGCCGATCGCGCGGGCCGCGTCGATGAATTCGCGCGAGCGCAGCGACAGCGTCTGGCCGCGCACCACGCGCGCCATGTCGAGCCAGGAGAATGCGCTGATCGTCAGCACGACCAGATAGAACGCGCGGCCGAATAGGGTCATCATCAGGATCGCGATCAGCATGTAGGGGATCGCGTACATCATGTCGACGATGCGCATCATCACCGCGTCGACGCGGCCGCCCAGATAGCCGGCGCTCGCGCCGTAGGCGACGCCGATCAGCCCCGATACCAGCGTGCCGAGCAGGCCGACTTCGAGCGACACGCGCCCGCCTTGCAGCGTGCGCGCGAGCAGGTCGCGGCCGAGTTCGTCGGTGCCGAACCAGTGCGCGTTTTGCCAGGTGGGCGGCAGGCTGATCGCGCTCCAGTCGCTGTCGATCGGTCCGTTCGGCAAGAGCCACGGACCGGCCACGCAGGCGATCACGATCAGAAGCAGCACGACGGAGCCGGTCAACGCCGCGCGATTGCGCACGAAGCGCATGGCGGCGGTGGCGAGCGGCCCGCGCGAGCGCGGCGCTCCGGCGATGGCCGCGAGCGGATCGAGCGCCGCGGCGGTCGTTTGAAGAGAGCGGGACATGGATCAGTACCGGATGCGCGGATCGAGCCATGCATACGCGAGGTCGACCAGCAGATTGAACAGCACGGCGATCGCCGTGGTCAGCACGACGAGGCCGAGCACGAGCGTGTAGTCGCGATTGATCGCCCCGTTGACGACCAGTTGGCCGACGCCCGGCAGCGCGAACACCGATTCGGTGACCACCGCCGCGGTGATCGACGAGATGCACACCGAGCCGAGCAGCGACACGACCGGCATCAACGCGGGCTTGAGCGCGTGGCGCAACACGATCGTGCGGCCCGGCAGACCCTTGGCGCGCGCCGTGCGGATGAAGTTGCCCGACAGCACCTCGATCATGCTGCCGCGCATCACGCGGGCGATCGCGGCGACGTTGATGAAGGTGAGCAGCACGATCGGCAGCACGCGATAGCGCCATTCGCCTTCGCCCCAGCCGCCGGCCGGCAGCCAGCCGTGACCTTCGGAGGTTCTGAGCAGAATCGCGAAGATCCACACCAGCACCGGGCCGAGAACGAACGGCGGCACCACGTTGCCGATATTGCCGAGCACCATCACCGCGTGATCGACGAAACGGTCGCGCCGCACGGCGGCGAGCGTGCCGAGCGTGACGCCGATCACGAGCGCGATCGGCACCGACACGCCGCCCACGCCGAGGCTCACCGGCAACGCCTTCCACACCAGATCGTTGACCGACCAGTCGGCGTAGCGGAACGACGGCCCGAGATCGCCGTGCAGCAGCGAGCCGAGGTAGTGCAGGTATTGCAGCCACAACGGTTCGTCGAGGTGATATTTGGCGTTGAGGTTCGCGAGCACGGCCGCCGACAATTGCTTCTCGGTGTCGAACGGCCCGCCCGGCGTGAGGTGCAGCAGCAGGTAGCACGCGGTGATCACGGCGAGAATCGTCGGGATCGCCCAGAGCGTGCGGCGCAGCGTGTAAGCCAGCATGACGGTGCTCCCGCGCTTAGTGCTTGATCAGATACATGTCTTGCGTGGCGCGCTGATCGACGTAATTGGTCGACGTGTAGCCGCCGACATACGGCTTCACCAGCCGCACCGCCGAATACTGGAAGAGCGGCACCATCGGGTAGTCGTTCATCGCCAGATCGTGCGCCTGCGTGAGCATGGCGGTGCGTTTCGCGTCGTCGAGTTGCTGGTTGGCTTCATCGACCAGTTTGTCGACTTGCGGATTGCAATAGCGCTGATCGTTCTGCACGCTGTGGCAGCGTATCAAGTCAAAATACGACATGGCGTCGTTGTAGTCGACGAACCAGCCGTCGCGCGAGGCTTGCACCTTGCCGTCGTGGCGCTGCTTGAGCAGCACCTTGTACTCCACGTTCTCCAGTTTCGCGTTCACGCCGAGCTTGGTGCGCCATTCGGAGGAGGCGAATAGCGCGACCTTTTTATGCAGATCGTTGGTGTTGTACGTGAAGGTGAAGGTGAGCGGCTTCGCGTCCGAATAGCCGGCGGCCTTCAGCAGATTGCGTGCGTATTCCACGCGCCTGGGCATCGGCCAGGCGGCCCAGTCAGGCTTGAAGACCGCCGCGCCTTGCGTGCCCTTGGAGATCAGGCCGTACATCGGCAATTCGCCGTCCGCGGTCAGACGCTGGGTCAGCAGGTCGCGATCCAGCACCATCGACAGCGCCTGGCGCACGCGCTTGTCCTTGAACACCGGGTCTTCGTTGTTCAGGCTGTAGTAATACGTGGCGATCTGCAGGCCGGTTTTCAGTTCGGAGCCGAACTGCTTGCCGACTTGCGTATAGACGCCCGACGGAATCGTATAGGTGTAGTCGAACTGGCCGGCCTGATACATGCGCATCGCCGTTTCGTCGTTTTCGATCGGCAGGTAGGTCACTTTCGTGATCACGACCTTGCCGGCATTCCAGTACGTGCTGCTTTTCGTGCCCACGAGGCGGTTGCTCGGCTGCCAGTCGGTCAGCGCATAAGGACCGTTGCCGACGAAGTTGCCGGGCCGGGTCCACTCGCCGCCGAACTTCGTCACGACCGCGCGGTTGACCGGAACCATCGTCGGCATGGCGGTGAGTTGCGGGAAGAACGCGGCCGGCACCTCGGTGGTGACTTCCAGCGTGTACGGATCGGGCGCGCGCACGCCGAGGCTCGTCATCGGCGCTTTGCCGGCGAGAATCGCCTTGGCGTTCTTCACGAATTCGACCAGCACCGTGTACTTCGAGCCGGTTTTCGGATCGAGCACGCGCTGCCATGCATAGACGAAGTCCGCCGCCGTGACCGGCTGCCCGTTGCTCCAGCGCGCGTCGTGGCGCAGCTTGAACACCCATGTGTCGGGCCCGGTGCGCGTCCACGATTGGGCGACGCCCGGCACGACCGCGCCGGCCGCGTCGATGCGCGTCAGACCTTCGAACAGGTCGAGCGCGATCGTATTGCCGGTCCAGGATTCGACGTGCGCGGGGTCGAGCGATTCGGTTTCGGCGGGCACCTGGCGGGTCAATTCCTGGCTGGCGGCGAGCGTGACGCCGGCGGGCACGTTGACTGCGAATGCGGAAGACTGAAACGTAAGGACGAGCGCGGTCAGCGCCGTCGCGTAGGCAAACGGGGTTTTCATCGGTTGAGATCGCGGATAAGGTCGAGAGAAGAACGCGTGGCGCGAGAGCGCCTGGTTATCTGCGTGGCTCGGGCCAGGGCGGCCCTTGTTGCTTGTCCGGCATCGAGGATTCCTTGCATTTGTTAATGCAGGCAATCCCTGACCGGCTCAACCGGAAAAGTTGCCTGCTCTTTAGAACAGTCTCGGTGTGCCCACCCAGACGACCACCGACTCGATACGCGCGGTGTTCATCCAGCTATGCGGCACCGTCGATTCGTAATGCGCGCTGTCTCCCGCGTGCAATACGAACGTCTTGCCTTCCAGCGTCAACGACACTTCGCCGTCGATCACGTAAATGAACTCTTCTCCGGCATGCGTCGTGACCTCGGAGCGCTTCTGCCCTGGCGGCATCCTGACGAGGATCGCTTCAAGCTGACGACCGCCCGTCAGATTGGTCAGCCGCGCGAACAGATTGGCCGAATCCGCAAAACCGAAAAACTTCAACTGATCCCCGCGACTCACGCAGCGTTCCTCGCTGGGTGTGTCGACGAAATACTGCACCGTTACGCCAAGCGCGCCGGCAATCCCGGCCAGCGAAGTGATGGACGGTGACGCCAGGCCGCGCTCGACTTGCGACAGGAACGGCTTGGAAATACCCGCCGCGGTTGCCGTGTCATCCAGCGTGCGCTTGAGCCGTTGCCGCAGCGCGCGGATCTTGCTGCCTAGTTCAAGTGCCGGATTGCTCTTTTGAATTGTCGTGACCATAGCAGGAGGAAATTAGCCCGTCAAAATTTGTTTGATATAAGTAAATATGGTTTGATCGCGGCTTGGACCGAGGCGCGGGCGATTGAACCCCTGGTCGTGGAAGGAACCGCTTTTAGAGACAGGCTCTATGTTGCCAGAAGCGAACGCGGCTCCCGCCAATTCGGCTTTGACGATGCCGAAAACAGCAGTGTTGCAAAGGGTGACGGCATTTATGCTGACTGAGTATTAGCGGGAATAAACGCATGGCGTCTTGAAGGGCGTATGCCGGGTAAACGCCGCGAGCGAGAACAAAAAAATGGCGCGCCGTTTCACACGGCGCGCCATTTTGCATTTATCCGCAGCGCGTCAGCGCCGCGTATCCAACGCTTTACTCCGGCATCTTCCTGAACGAAACCGCAATCCGGTTCCAGCCGTTGATCGCGATGAGCAACAAGGTCAGATCGCTGATCTCCTGATCGGTGAAATGCGGTTTGACCGCTTCCCACACCGCGTCCGGCACATGCGTTTGCGCGACCAGCGTGACGGCTTCCGTCCATTCGAGCGCCGCGCGTTCGCGCTCGGTGAAAAACGGCGCTTCACGCCAGGCGGCTATCGTGGCGAGACGCCGGTCGGTTTCGCCGTGCTTGCGCGCGTCCGCGACGTGCATGTCGAGGCAGAACGCGCAGCCGTTCAGTTGCGACGCGCGAATCCGCACCAGTTCCGCAAGCGTCTTGTCGACCGTGCTTTTGCCGATGGTTTCCTCGAGCGCGAGCATCGCGCGCGTGCCGCTCGGGTTGGCCTTGTAGAAGTCGAGACGTGCCTGCATGAGTTTCTCCTTTCGTAAATGTCCGCTCGTGGCGCGACGACGGAGGTAAGCTTACGATCGCCATTGGTCTTTCGGAATAACCATTTTCTGGATATTCGAGGTAACCACTCAAATGGAAATCCACATCGCCGTCGAAGGGCATCACGATCTGTCGGGACAGATTTATCGGCAGTTGCGCGCCGGCATTCTCGAAGGACGTCTTGCCGGCGGCACGCGCTTGCCGTCCACGCGCGATCTCGCCACGCAACTGGGCGTGTCGCGCAAGACCACGCTCGACGTATTCGAGCGGCTTCTGTCCGAGGGCTATCTCAGCGCTCGCGCGGGTTCGGGCACCTTCGTCGCCGACGGCCTGGAGCGTCTGCCCTCGGAGCGCTCGCCGCACGCGCGGGCCGCCGAAGCGGCCCGCGAACGGGCCAAGGCGAGGGCGAAGGGCGCGGCGCGCGCGCAACCGCTGTGGGAAGCGATGCCCGAGACCCTGCCGTTGCCGCGACCTTCGGTGAGGTCGCCGCAAGACTTCGTCGGCGGCGCGACGGACAAGACGCTGTTTCCCTTCGACGTCTGGCGCCGCTGCGTGAATCACGCGTTGCGTGCGCAAGCGCGCGCGCCGGGCACCTATCGCGATGCGGCGGGCGAGCAGGAGTTGCGCCTCGCGATCTCGCGCTACCTCGCGTTCAACCGCGCGGTGTCGAGCAACTGGGAAGACGTGATCGTGACGCAAGGCGCGCAGCACGCACTCGATCTGATGGCGCGCATCACGTTGCGCCCCGGCGAGATCGCGGCTGTCGAAGACCCCGGCTATCCGCCGGCGCTCGCGTGTTTCAAAGCCACGGGCGCGCGCGTCGCGCCGGTGCCGGTGGATGGCGAAGGGCTGATCGTGAGCAAGCTGCCGGACAAGGCGCGGCTCGTCTACGTGACCCCTTCGCATCAGTTTCCGCTCGGCATGCCGATGAGTCTGGAGCGGCGCGTCGAGTTGCTCGAATGGGCGCAGAAACGCGGCGCGGTGATCATCGAGGACGACTACGACTGCGAGTACCGTTTCGAGGGCCGTCCGATGGAGCCGCTGAAAAGCCTCGATCGCGCCGGGCTCGTCGCCTACGTCGGCACGTTTTCGAAGACGATCTTTCCCGAGTTGCGGGTCGGCTACATGGTGCCGCCGGCTTCGCTGTTCGGCGCGCTCTTCAAGGCGCGGCAGATCGCGGACTGGCACGGCTGCACGCTCACGCAAACCGCGCTTGCGTCTTTCATGCTCAACGGCGACTTCGCCAAGCATCTGCGGCGCACGCACAAGGCGTATGCGGCGCGGCGCGCGATGTTGCTGGAGCATCTGCGCGGCGGCCTCGCGCCGTGGCTGGAACCGATCGTGCCGACGGCCGGTATCCACATGGCTGCGCGCCTAAGAGCGCCGTTGACGGAGCAGGCGGTCGTGGGCGCGGCGCGTGAAGCGTCGATCGGTCTGTACGGAATCGCGCCGTTTTATCAGCGCGTGAAGCCGCAGGCAGGCTTGATATTCGGCTATGGCGCCATCGCCGTGGAGCACATCGACGCGGCGCTCACGAGGCTCGCGCAGATACTTCCGCGCCTTGTGCGCTGATCGTCTCGCGAAGAAAACACCGCTATTCATGCGGTGAAATGGCTTGTAACGCGCGTTACGAGTTCGTATCGCCGACCTCGCGAGATTCGCTAACGGACCGGTTTACCCGCTAAAACAAGCCTCAAAATGCGTTGCGCAGTCTGCGCCACGCAACAAACCTTGGCCGTTATACATAAAAGAGTCGCGCAAATCGTGCGAGCGCTTGTAGAATCCGGCGTTGAAGCGTGCACATACCGTGTGCGCTTCGTGCAATTCACTGACCACAACAGGTAGGAGAAACATGCCGACTTCCGCAAAAAAGGTGGCCAAGAAGGCTGCCCCGGTACCGACCAAAAAGGTTGCTGCAAAGAAAGCCCCTGCGAAGAAAGCCGTCGCAGCTAAGAAGGTCGCCGTGAAGGCGTCCAGCGCACCGTCGCCGATCAAGGACACCTTCACGAAGGCCTCGCTGGCTGCACACGTCGCTGAACGCGCCGCGGTGGAACCGAAGGCTGCCAAGGCCGTGCTGGCCGCGCTCGAAGACACGATCCTCGGCGCCGTGCACAAGAAGGGCGCTGGCGAATTCACGCTGTCGGGTCTTCTGAAGATCGTCGTGCAAGCCGTGCCGGCGAAGAAGCGCCGCTTCGGCAAGGACCCGTTCTCGGGCGAAGAGCGTTGGTTCCCGGCCAAGCCGGCTAGCGTGCGCATCAAGGCACGTCCGCTGAAGAAACTGAAAGACGCTGCCGCAGGCTGATCGCGCTTCATGCGTTGGCAGGGGGTTAACGCCACGGCGCTTAACCTTCGCTTAACCTTCGCTTAACGTTGTTAACGTCGCGAGGTTAACATTGCGAAGTTAAGTTGCTTAACGCTTGAGCCGATCCCTGGTGCAAGAAGCTGTCCGAATCCCCGTGGGTGCAAATCCACGGGGATTTTTCATGCGCGTGCGAAGCAGCTTGCGAATTCCGCCGCCGCGCCAGGATGCATTCTCCTGAGCGCGCACCGCCGTCGCCGGGGATGCACCGTACTAGCGCATCATGGGCCGCCGCAGTACGATGGCGACGAGGGCCATGCCGGTCGGATGCGCTGTTCGCGTGCATAGTCAGCGTTTCACGCGCGGGCAAGCCCAATGGCATAGCGCTTGCTTCAACGATTGTCGAACACCGAATGCGCAGCGCATTCGCCTTCTATCCGACAACAAGAGCGGGGCGTGACATGCGATGCTATGACGAGATGCGTCATCACGACGATGCCGTGCGGCCACACTACGCACGCTTCGAGCGATGGCTGGTGAAGCAGGGTAATGAAGCGATCGCGCGCAAGCGCGCGGAAGCCGACCTGCTGTTTCGCCGGGTCGGCATCACCTTCGCGGTGAACGGCGACCTGTCGGGCACCGAACGGCTGATTCCCTTCGATCTGATTCCGCGCATCATTCCGCGCAGCGAATGGCAGACACTCGAAGCCGGTTTGCGCCAACGGGTGCGGGCACTCAATCTGTTCATCCACGACGTCTATCACGAGCGCAATATCGTGCGCGCCGGCATCGTGCCGGCCGAGCAGGTTTATACCAACGCGCAGTACCGGCCGGAGATGCAGGGCGTGGACGTGCCGCTCGGTGTTTACGCGCATATCGCCGGCGTCGACGTGGTGCGCGCGGGCGACGACGGTGCGTTCTACGTGCTCGAAGACAACCTGCGGGTGCCGTCGGGCGTGTCGTACATGCTCGAAAACCGCAAGATGATGATGCGGCTGTTCCCCGAACTGTTCGTGCAGAACCGCATCGCGCCGGTCGCGCATTATCCCGATCTGCTGCTCGACACGTTGCGCTCCGTCGCGCCGGAAGGCGTCGACGATCCGGTCGTGGTCGTGCTCACGCCGGGCATGTACAACTCCGCGTATTTCGAGCACACGTTCCTTGCGCAGCAGATGGGCGTGGAACTGGTGGAAGGCAAGGATCTCTTCGTCGACGACAACTACGTGTTCATGCGCACCACCCAGGGGCCGAAGCGCGTGGACGTGATCTACCGCCGCGTCGACGACGATTTTCTCGACCCGCTCGCGTTTCGCAACGATTCGGCGCTGGGCGTGCCCGGCTTGCTGACCGCGTATCGCGCCGGTCGCGTCGCGCTGGCGAACGCGATGGGCACCGGCATCGCCGACGACAAATCGATCTACCCGTTCGTGCCGGAGATGATCGAGTTTTACCTCGGCGAAAAGCCGATCCTCAATAACGTCCCCACGTTCCAGTGCCGCAAGCCGGACGATCTGGCCTACACGCTCGCGCATCTGCCGGAACTGGTCGTCAAGGAAGTGCACGGCGCGGGCGGCTACGGGATGCTGGTGGGACCGGCTTCGACGAAGGCCGAAATCGAGTCGTTCCGCGAGCGCCTGATCGCGCGGCCGGCGGGTTATATCGCGCAGCCCACGCTGGCGCTTTCCGCGTGCCCGACGTTCGTTGAGTCGGGCATCGCGCCGCGCCATATCGACTTGCGTCCGTTCGTGCTGTCCGGCAAGACCGTCACGATGGTGGCGGGCGGCCTGACGCGCGTGGCGTTGCAGGAAGGCTCGCTCGTCGTCAATTCGTCGCAGGGAGGCGGCACCAAGGATACCTGGATGGTCGACTGACGCGGTTGCCGTCGCGGTTGCCCGTGCCGCTGCATTTCATGCCGCGATTCATGCGGCGGTTCATGCAGTGCTTCACGCAACCGCGCCCGCAGCCCAACGCGCCGGCCGGCGCTCGACGCGCCGCCGGCGCACACGGATAACCAGCGCGGACCCTTTACCTTTGCAAAGGTCCCGCGTCATCAGATACGGAACGCCGTCATGCTAAGCCGCACCGCCGATCACCTCTTCTGGATGGCCCGCTACATGGAGCGCGCGGAGAACACCGCCCGCATGCTCGACATCAACCTCAAGGCGCTGCTGTTGCCGCAGACGCCCGAACAGGAGGCGCGCGCGCAACGCTCGGTGCTGCGCATCTCCGAACTGGAAAGCGCGTTCTCGCAGCGCTACGACGAACCGACTCGCGAGCACGTGCTCGATTTCATGGTGGCGGATGCGACCAACCCGTCGAGCATCCATTCGTGCCTGCATGCCGCGCGTGAGAACGCCCGCGCCGTGCGCGGCACCTTGACCACCGAATGGTGGGAAACCATCAACGATACGTGGCTCGAATTCAACGAACGCGCGGCGTCAGGGCAAGCCGCGAGCAATCCGGGCGCGCTGTTCGAGTGGGTCAAGTTCCGCTCGCATCTTTCGCGCGGCGTGACGATCGGCACCGCGCTGCAGGACGACGCGTTCTTCTTCACGCAGCTCGGTACTTTTCTCGAGCGCGCGGACAACACCGCGCGGATTCTCGACGTGCGCTTTGCCGACGTCGAGCCGAATTCACGCGACGCGGCGCGCCAGCTCGAAGACTTCTATTACTGGACCTCGATCCTGAGTTCGGTGTCGGCGCTGGAAATCTATCGCAAGGTGTATCGCGACGTGGTCACGCCGGCGCGCGTGGTCGAACTGATGATCCTGAATCAGCAAATGCCGCGTTCGCTGCTTGCGTCGCTGGAAGGCGTCTGCGCCAATCTGGCGATGCTGCGCACCTCGGGCTCGAACCAGTGCGAGCGGTTTGCCGGCAAGCTGCGCGCCGAACTGCTGTACTCCGACATCCGGCAGATTTTCGAAACCGGCCTGCACGCCTATCTGACGCAGTTCCTTGCTCGCGTGTTCGAGCTCGGCAATCTGGTTGCGCGTACCTATCTGATGCTGCCAGTCGCCTGACGGAGTTCTTTTTATGTACCTGACGATCCGCCACGACACTTCCTATCGCTACGAAGCGACTGTCCATTACTCGATCCAGCAACTGCGTCTGACGCCGATGAGCGGCGCCTCGCAGGTGGTGCGGCGCTGGAGCATCGACGCGCCCGGCAAGCTCGACGCGACCTTCGACGCCTACGGCAACGCGCTGCACACGCTCGTGATCAACAAGCCGCATAGCGAGATTCGTCTGCACGTGTCGGGAGAGGTGGACACGATTCCGCTCGTCGACGGCTATCTGCCCGACGGCGTGGGCCCGATTCCGCTCGAGCATTTCACCTGCGCCACGCGGCTCACCGAAGCCGATGCGGCGATCCGCGAACTGGCCGATTCCGTGCCGAGCCTCGCGAGTTCGAGCAATCTGATCGCGCTGTCCGAACAGATTCTGCAGCGCGTGAAGTACAACCCCGGCATCACCGAGGTCACCAGCACCGCCGCGCAGGCGCTCGAACTCGGCAACGGCGTGTGCCAGGACCATGCGCATCTGATGCTGGCGTGCTGCCGCGCGCGCGGCGTTCCGGCGCGCTACGTGAGCGGCTACATCGAACCGGGCGACGTTCCGCATGCGGCGAGCCACGCATGGGTCGACGTGTGGCTGGAAGGCAAGGGCTGGATTTCCGTCGACGTCACGCACGCGGCGTTTGCCAGCGAGATCTACTGCCGGCTCGCGGTCGCGCGCGACTATGAAGCCGCCGCGCCGGTGCGCGGCCGGCGCATCGGCGGGCTGGAAGAACAGCTCAAGGTGTCCGTTACCGTGAGCGCGCAACTGTCGCAATAGCGGCCGGCGGCCGCGGAGGGTGGCGTGCTCCCGGCTTGCCGGGGACGCCGGCGAGCGCCAGCCCTCACAACCATTCAGTTTGGACCTGCAAAGGCCGTAATACGGCATGGATGCGCGTGCGCGCCGCATTACAATAGCGCCGTTCAGTCGTTTTTTTGCGGGTACTTCCTATGACTTATTGTGTCGCGATGTCCGTCGAAGAAGGGCTCGTGTTCCTCTCGGACACGCGCACCAATGCGGGCGTCGATCACATCAGCACCGCGCGCAAGATGTCGGTGTTCGAGCAGCCCGGCGAGCGCATGCTCGTGCTGCTTGGGGCCGGCAATCTGTCGCTCACGCAGGCGGTGCTGCACGAGTTGTCCGAGCCCGTGGATGCTTCGCAGCCGACACTTTGGAGCGCGCCCACCATGGCCGACGCCGCGCGCGTGATCGGCCGCGCGGTGCGTTCCGTGCATCAGCGCGAGGCCGAGGCGTTGCAGGAATTCGGCGTCGACTTCAATTGCAGCTTCATTCTCGGCGGGCAGATCGCCGGCAACCGGCCGCGCCTGTTCATGATTTACGCGGCGGGCAACTTCATCGAAGCGTCGGCCGTGAATCCGTATTTCCAGATCGGCGAGGCCAAGTACGGCAAGCCGATCATCGATCGCGTGTTGACGCCGTCCACACCGCTCGACGAAGCCGCCAAGTGCGCGCTGATCTCGATGGATTCGACGCTGCGCTCGAACCTGTCTGTCGGGCTGCCGCTCGATCTGCTGGTCTACGAAAAGGACGCGCTGTGCGTCACGCGTTTCGTCTCGGTCGACCACGACAACGCGTACTTCGAGATGATCCACCGCACGTGGGGCGAGCGGCTGCGCCAGGTGTTCGGCGAGATCCCCGATCCCGACTGGCAGGCTTCGCCCAATGTGCCGCTGTTGCAGCGCGAGCGGGCGCTAGTGCTGCACCGCGCGCCGGTGGGCGCGGATGGTATCGAGCATGAGTTCGACGCCACGCCTGCGCAGACGTTGGCGCAGGCGGACAAAGGCAAGGGGCAGCGGCGGTAGCCGGTTAACTATGACCGCGCTTGCCGGCTCTCGGCGGCGCGAATTGGATCAAGGTCGTCACGGGTCTTATCCAGGGCTTGCTGGCGGCCTTTTTTGTTTCCGTCGCGGATCTTGCGGCGCGAAAGCGGCGCTTCCTCAGGTTAAGCGCCGTGCCCGGGCCAGTGCACACCGCGCGCACCCCAACCACGGGACGAAAAAAACCAGCCACGGGCTTTCGCCCGTGGCTGGTTTTCAACTGCGTGTTGCTTCAGCAGTCCGTCAAGCTCGATTAGAACTTGTGGCGGATGCCCAGGCTGACGATCTCTTGCGAGCTGGTAGCCGAGTTGTAGCCATACGAGCCGATTGCCGCGCCGGCGTTGACCAGCGTGCCGTCCGAAGCACGTTGCTGGCCGCTTGCGTGTTGATACGCGCCGACCAGGTAGATGTCCGTGCGCTTCGACAGGTTGTAGTCGCCGCCGATGGAAGCCTGGTGGTACGTTGCGCTCGAGTCGCCGTTGGCCTTCGTGTACGTGTAGCCCACGCCAACCAGCATGGCCGGCGTTGCCTGGTAACCCAGGTATGCGCCGATGACGTGGAACTTCTCGGTCGAACCGAAGCCCGAGTTCGCGTCCGGCTTGTACTGTGCGTTGCTGTAACGCACGTTGGCCGTGAACGGACCTGCCACGTATTGCGCAGCGACCGAAGCAATGCCGATCGACTTGGCAGCGGCGTATGCGCCGTTGATCTGGTTGTCGAACGTGCCGTCCGACGTGCTGCCGTTCCAGCCCGGCGTGCCGGCCACCGTGCGGCTAGCCAGCGTGTTGCCGTTGTTGGCGCGGAAGTAGCCCGCTGCCACGCTGAACGGACCCGTTGCGAACGTTGCGGCGCCCGACCACGTTTGGCCCGAACCCGTTTGACCGGCCACGCCGCCGAATGCGTACATGCCTTCGAACTGGAAGCCGCCCCACACCGGCGAGGTGTACTTGACGGCGCTATTCGTGCGCGAGGAGTTGTCGTTGTTGTCGACGTCGCCCGGCGTGGTGAAGGTCGAACCGAAGTAGTTGTCAGCCGTCAGCGGTTGAACGAGGTCGACCACCGGATCGTACTGACGACCCAGCGTGACGGTACCGAACGAGTCGTTCGTCAGACCGACATACGCTTGACGACCGAACATCTTGCCGCCCTGACCGAGCCTGCCGCTATTGATGTCGAAGCCGTTTTCCAACTGGAAGATCGCCTTCAGACCGCCGCCCAGGTCTTCCGTACCCTTCAAGCCGAAACGGTTGCCTTGCAGGTTGCCGCCCACCAGGCCGACCTGGTTGCTGTTCTTGCCGGAAGCGTCGACGGTGTTGTGTGCGTACTGGATCGATTCATCGATCAAACCGTACAGGGTAACGCTGCTTTGAGCATGTGCCACGCCGGTGACGCTCAGAAGCGCCAGCGAGAGGGTAGACAGTGCGAGTCGTTTCATCCATTTCTCCACGCAGATGATTGGTTTCGTTGTTGCGAAAAGGAGAATAGCTCACCGGCTCTATCGGCACGAACTGGAAAAAAAAGAGTGTCGCCAAAATGTGACAAACAGCGGAAAGCCTTGTATTTACAGCGCGTTAAGAATTGTTGCCATTTGAGCAATAGTTATTCGTTGACTGAGCATTATTGTTGTTTTCCTGACAGTGGCGGCTGCACTACCTCCACTTTGGGTAGAGATTTGAAGGTTGTTTGTAATCTAGTCGTCTAACTGGAGGCCCTGGTCGCTGGCGTCGCTATCAAGAAGGCGGCGTGCTTCGTTTGATGAGCGTGCTGGACAGACTTCCAGCGTTGTGCGTTGGCGCAATTCACCAGCGGAGCGACGGCTCGGCAGGTCATTGCCGACGCGTGTTCTCGTCCGCGTGGCGGCGGCGTGCCAGCGCCACGGCGGCCAGCCCCGAAGCGGCTGCGAGCAGCACCGAAGTCCACGGGTGCCGCTTGACGTAGCGGTCGGCCGCGGCCGCCTTGCGACCGGCTTCGAGCAGCGCTACCGCGGCGACACGGATGGCCTGTTCCTCGGCGAGGGCAACGCTGCGGCTGACCTTGGCCGCAGCCGTGGTCACACCCGCCGAACCTTGCTTGCGCGGTCGCACGCGTAAACCCGAGCCTGCCGACGCGCCGGCAAGCGCCCCGGCGCTCGACGTGCGGACCGTCCGCGCCGCGCCATCGGCGGCGGCCGCCTCGCCCGTTCGTGGCGCCGCATCATCCGCGGATACCGTCGACGCCGCCAGCACCGAAGCGAGCTTCGCGCGGCTGCCGGGCGGCGTGTTGTCCTGCATGCCCCAGCCTCCGCGCGGATCGTGCATGCGCCCGCGCGCCGCCGAAAACTCCGCGCCGAGCAGGAGCACGGCGGCCGAGAAATACAGCCACATGAGCAGCACGGCGAGCGAACCGGCCGCGCCGAACGAACTGGTGATGCCCGCGTGCGCGAGATACAGCGCGAACAGCTTCTTGCCGGCCGAAAACAGCACGGCCGCAACGACTCCGCCGACCAAGGCATCGCGCCAGCGCACGTGCGCGTCCGGCAGAAATTTGAGCAGGCCGGCGAAGGCGAACGCCAGCACCACCAGACCGACGCTGAGTTGCAGCAGATTGCCGATCACCACATAAGGCGAGTCGCCCCACAGCCATTTGCCGACGAACGTGATGACCGTATCGAGCACCAGCGACACGATCAGCAGAAACGCGACGCCGAGCACCAGCCCGAACGAGATCAGCCGCACCCGCACCAGCGCGACGAGGCTCGACCAGCGCGGTCCGGTATACGGCCATACCACATTGAGCGCGCTATTGAGCGACGAGAAGGTGGCCGACGCGCCGATCGCCAGCATCGTGAACGAAATGATCGCCGCGACGCCGCCCGCGCTGCCGCTGTGATGCGCGTTCTCGACGATGGTCTGGACGCCCGCGGCGGCCTGGTCGCCGAGCAGGCCGTGAATGTGATCGAACAGTTCGCCGCGCGCGGCTTCGGCGCCGAAGAACCAGCCGGCCACCGCGATTACCATGACCAGGGTCGGCGCAAGCGAGAAGGCCGCGTAGAACGCGATGCTGGCGGCCATCGCGGCGCAGCGATTTTCGGAGAACTGCCTGAAGGCGCCGATTGCCCAGTTGGCCTGCTTGCGTGCCACGAGTTGCAGGTGCTCTGCGGAAAGCGTGTCGATATCCATGATCGTCGTTCTCGATGAGTCCGTCCTCGCGGCGGATGCGGCGTGCCCGCGCGGTGAACTACCTCGGCGCGGCGTTCGCATCCTGCCTTTCGCAAGCCTTATGCCTGTGACTATAACAAGCGCCGTCAGCGGGACGTGCCGTTAGAATGCCGGGAATCCTTGCTCCCTCTGATCACCATGCACTCGCACGAACTCGTACAGCAGCTCGACATCATTGCCGCGGAGAACCTTGGCTCGCACTTGCCGGCGCACGTCGTCGCCCAGTTGCCGGCACGCGGTGTGACCGTCTTCGCCGTCAGCGACGACGCCTCGGACACCGCCGAATTCAGCGCACGCTACGGCTTCGGCCTGGAGGACTGCGCGAACACGATCGTGATCCGCTACAGGAAGGAGGGCGCCGAACATTACGCGGCGTTGGTCTCGCTGGGTTCGCTGCGCCTGGACATCAACGGCGCGGTGAAGACGGCGCTCGGCGCGCAGCGGCTTTCGTTCGCCAAACGCGAGGCCGCGGTGGAGCATAGCGGCATGGAGTTCGGCGGCATTACGGCTTTCGGCTTGCCGGACGACTGGCGCATCCTGGTCGATGCCGCGGTGATGGAGCGCTCGCAGATCGTGATGGGCGCGGGCGTGCGCGCCGCCAAACTGCTGCTCGCACCCGAGGTGTTGCGGCAGTGGCCCCGCTGCGAAGTCGCTTCGCTGACGGTGGCGCCCGAGTAAGGTCACTCGGGCTTGTCACGCAAGCTCGCCGCGCAAGCCGCTCACGCGCCGGCGAAATAGCCTTCGAGAATATCCGCCACGCGCCATAGCGAGCACGGCCGCCGGCAGTGGCCGTCGAAACCGCCTTGTTTCAGCGAGCCGATCGGATCGAGCGGCCAGAGGTTGCTCATGGCGAGCAGCAGTAAGTCGGCGTTCGATGGGTCGGCGCGCACCGCGCGCGTGAACTGGTAGTCCGAGGCGGAGTCGAGCCGCGTATCGAGCAGGATCGCATGCGGCTTCCACCGGTTCATGAAGGATTTCACCTTCGGCAGGTCGGCGGCGTAGATCGCCTCGTAACCCTTTAGCGACAGCAGCAGCACCAGCGATTCGCCGATCGCCTTGTCGCGATGCGCGACCAGCACGCGGCGCGATAGCGTCGGCTGTACCGCGCTGCGGCGCTTCCAGATTGCAAACTCGGTTTCATCGTCAAGCGAGACCCGTCTCGTCACAATGGACTCCCCGGAAGACCGCGCACCGAAACGTCCAATGTAGTGAAAACAAAAGTCCGTGGGGAGTCTTATCGCGATCTTTCTCGACTATTACGTTTGGTCAGCGTTCGCATAACAGCTACGCGAACTCGATACCGGCCCGGCTCAGCAAGTGCCGGTTGCGGGCGGAGAGATTCTTCATACGGAGTTGCTTGCCGGCTTTTCGATAGCGTTCGTAGAGACCTTGCAAGGCCGCCAGCGCGGAATGATCCGCAAGCAGCAACTGACTGCAATCGATCGTGACGTGGCCGGGATCCCCGGCCGGGTCGAAAAGCTCGTGAAAGCGCGTGGTCGACGCGAAAAACAGCGTGCCGCGCGGCAGGTAGATCTTGTCGCCGGTGTGATCCTCGACATGCGCGTGAATTTCGCGGGCATGCTGCCATGCGAAGCTGAGCGCGGCGATCACGATGCCGCACAACACGGCGATCGCGAGGTCGGTGAACACCGTGATGATCGTGACCGCGACGATCACCAGCGCGTCGTTGCGCGGCACCTTGCCGAGCACCCGCAGCGAGCCCCACGCGAAGGTTTGCTGCGCGACCACGAACATCACGCCGACCAGCGCCGCCAGCGGAATCCGCTCGATCAGCGGCGACAGAAACAGGATATACATCAGGATCATCACGCCGCTGACGATGCCCGACAGCCGCGAGCGGCCGCCCGAGTTCAGATTGATCATCGTCTGCCCGATCATCGCGCAACCGCCCATGCCGCCGAACAGACCCGAGGCGATATTCGCCGCGCCCAGCGCGAGACATTCGCGGTTCGGCTGCCCGCGCGTTTCGGTGATCTCGTCCGTCAGATTGAAGGTGAGCAGCGTTTCCAGCAGGCCGACGGTCGCCATCAGCACCGCGTAGGGCAGCACCACCTGCAAGGTGTTCAGATCGAGCGGCACGTCCGGCATGCGCAGGCTCGGCAGGCTGCCGGCAACGTGCGCCATGTCGCCGAGCGTGCGCGTGGGCAGATGCAGCCACTGCGTGAAGAGTCCCACGCCGACGATCGCCACCAGCGCGGGCGGCGCGGCGCGTGTGAGCCGCGGCAGCAGATAGACGATCAGCATCGTGAGCGCGACGAGACCGCACATCGTCAGCAACGCGCCGCCGTGCAGCCAGGGTTCGCCTTGCGGCGTGCGCTGCCTGAAGTGCGCGAGCTGCGCCATTGCGATGACGATCGCGAGCCCGTTGACGAAACCCAGCATCACCGGATGCGGAACCATGCGGATCAGCTTGCCGAGCCGCAACGCGCCGAACAGCACCATCAGGATGCCGCTGAGGATCACGGTGGCGAGCAGATATTGCGCGCCATGCTGCACGACGAGCGCCACGATGACCACCGCCATCGACCCGGCCGCGCCGGAAATCATGCCCGGCCGCCCGCCGAACAGCGCGGTGAGCGTGCAGATGAAGAAGGCGCCGTAGAGGCCCATCAACGGATTGAGGTGGGCGACCAGCGCGAAGGCGATGCATTCGGGCACCAGCGCGAACGACGAGGTCAGACCGGCG
This sequence comes from Paraburkholderia sp. 22099, assembly GCF_052045835.1. Classification (NCBI taxonomy): domain Bacteria; kingdom Pseudomonadati; phylum Pseudomonadota; class Betaproteobacteria; order Burkholderiales; family Burkholderiaceae; genus Paraburkholderia; species Paraburkholderia sp. 22099. The sequence continues at coordinate 40,039 of NZ_JBQEPU010000045.1, forward strand.
AGCACATTGCTCCGGATGCCGGGAAGGTTGGCGAGCCAACTTCGAGTGGGACTAGCGGTGTTCATCTTCAACGATACGGGAAGCGGGCGCAGAAACGGCGTGGCGATGCACGCGGCCCGACATGGGATGGCTGCCTCGGCCTGAGACGACGATGGCCGGGCAAGCGTGCGAAAGGCGCGGATTTTACAGCAGTGCGGCCCTTGCGGCCGTGAAGGCGGGCGACGCCTGGTGAGAGGCGGGCAAGCCCGCCGCCTGAAACGCCACGCGGCCGCTGAGACGGCCGCGCGGCAATGAGCGTATTCGCTCAGATCATCAGACGTGAAATCTTGGTGCCTTCGAGCGACACGCCCGCCATCAAGCCCGCGTTGGTGAGCACGAAAGCTTCGACCGGGCTGGTGGCGGTGGAGGTGTCGACCGCGCCGTTCGCGCCCACGTTCAGCACGGCGACCGTGGCATCCGCGCCTGCGGCCCAGCCCTGGCTGCCGAGGAATTTATCGAGCGCTTCCTGCGTCATGAACAGGAAGATCAGCGCCTTCGACTGCGCGCCGATCTGCAAGCCGAACGAGCCCGCCACCGTGCTGTAGTAGCCGGCCGTGCGGCCGCCCACGCGCAACGCGCCTTCGCCGTACTGGCCGCCGACCCAGAAGCCCGCCGAGATGACGGAGGGAAACACCAGCACGCCGCGCGCCTTGGCGACGAGTTCACGCGAGCCATTGACGTTCGTATAGAGGCGCGAAAGCGTGGAGTCGACACCCGCATTGATCGTGTCGCGCTTGCTCGCATTCACCGCCGACGACGAACTGGACGATGGCGAGGTGGTGGTGCAGCCGGCGAGGCCAAGGCCGGCGGTGGCGAGAGCCGCGCTGGTGGTCATGATGAATTGTCGTCTGCGCATGATTGTTCTCCGGGTGCGTTCGTGTTCGTTATAGGAAGTTCGGCGTTGCTGTCCGCGCTAGGCCGCGCGCGAGCGCGCCGGGCCAAACGTGTGACGCGTTAACCGGGCAGCAGTTCCCGTGCCCGGCGCGCGGCATGACCTCGCGGCATGCGCTCAACGCCCCGCGCGGCGGCGAAAACCCCACCATCCGGCGAGCGCGGTGAAGCTCACCACCATCAGCACCATGACCCAGAAGCCGTGCCGGTTTTCCGCGAGCGGAATGCCGCCGACGTTCATGCCGAACAGCCCGGCAATGATGTTGATCGGCAACGCGAGCACCGTCACGAGCGTCAGCGTGAAGAGCGTGCGATTGCTTTGCTCGGTGAGCCGCGCGGCGATCTCTTCCTGCAGCAGCTTGATGCGCTCGGCAAGACCGGACAGGTCGCCGAGCACCAGCGAGAATTCTTCCGTCGAGTCTCGCAGACTCTGCACGTCCCGCTGCGAGAGCCAGATGGGCGGCCTCACCAGCAGCCGGAAGATCGAACCGGGCTCGGGCGCCAGCAGTCGTTGCAGGCGCACGAGCACGCGCCGCATCGCGCCCAGGTCGCGACGGTTGTCGAAGGTTCTGCGGGAGAGAAACTGATCCTCGAGCCGGTCCACCTCGGTACTGCTTCGGCGCACGATCGTGACGAGCAGATCGGCCTGGTCGCGCAACAGGTGAATCAGCAATTCGGCCGGCGTTTCGAAGATTTCGCCTTCGCGCACCGATGCGCGCAGGCGGTCGACGGAACGCAGTTGCTTCAGCCGCGCCGTGATCATGATCCGCTCATGGGTGTAAACCCATAGCGTGGCGATGTCGGACGGCGTTTGCTCGAAATCGAACATCACGTCGTTGACCACGGCGAGCAACGCGCCATGTTGATGTTCGATCCGCGTCGAGTGCGAGCCTTCGCGCAATGCCTCGAAAAAGGTCTCGGGCAGGTCGAGATGCGCGCGCATCCACTTTTCGCTGGACACGTGCGCGAGATTGAAATGCAGCCAGAGAAATTGGCCGTCGCCCCTGGACGGTTGCGGCACGGGTTGATTCCTGTCGTCGTCAGCGACGCCGGCGTGCTCGCGCGCATTGTCGGCGAGCCATTGGGCGGCGCCGTCCGTGTCGATCGATACGCCGGGCTCGCCCGCTGAAAAACGGAAGCCGCACACGAGGCCCGAGCGATCCGCACCATAAGTGACAGGCGCAACATTCAGGTTCATAAGCCGTTCGAGAAGAGCGTTCCACAGCCGCGCATTCTGACACATCATATTGAGCTGGTGTCCGCCGCACGGGCCTCGAGAGGATGGCGGCGGACACGCCGGTGTCACGATCGCGGTGTAGGGCGCTCGTCCCTTCGGCCTTTGCCTTTAGCGCACGGCTGGCTGAATGTTCTGGTTGTGACGGAACAGGTTGTGCGGATCGTAGCGGCCTTTCACGGCGACGAGGCGCTCGTAGTTCGGGCCATACGCATCGGCCACCCGGCCGCCTTCTTCCTGCGTCATGAAGTTGACGTAGACGCTGCCCAACGCGAACGGCGCGGCGGCGTCGAAGAACGCGCGCGCCCAGCCGATGCAGCGCTCGTCATCGCTTGCGTCGTCCCAACGGCCATGCACGTTCATCGCATACTGCGTGTCGCGGCTCGAGTAGGCGGTGGCCTCGACCGGCACGCGGCTGGTCTGCGCGCCGATCTGACCGAAAAAGATCTCGCATTGCGGCGACGGCAACGTGTCGATCGCAGCGAGCAGCGCATCGATCAACCCGTCTTCTATGACGCCGATATTGTGCGACTTCCAGTAATTGCGCGCGCCCGGCGTGAGCAGTGGATCGAACGCCTGTTGCCACATCGCGTAGGGCATTGGTCCCAGATGTTCGCCGACGGGTGTGCCGAAGCCTCGCACGAACTCGACGGCGAGCGGTCCGTTGTCGACCGGGCCGGAGTAGCACATGGCGAATACGATCACCGGCTTGCCGTGCGCTTCGGGCGGCAGAAACGGTAGCGGCGGCGCGAGCCGCAGCACCGCCCATACGCTCAGATCCTCGGGCATGTCGGCCGCCGCCGCGCGGTATTGAGCGAGGGCGTCCCTCGCCTGATCGAGCGGCAGCACGACGAGGCCGCCGTATACCAGCGGGCCGACCGGATGCAGCGCGAATTCGAAGAGCGTGACGACGCCGAAATTGCCGCCGCCGCCGCGAATCGCCCAGAACAGATCTTCGTGCGAATCGGCGCTTGCGTGGAGCAGCTCGCCGTCGGCGGTGACGATGTCCGCGGATAGCAGATTGTCCACCGTCATGCCGTATTTGCGGCTGAGCCAGCCGAAGCCGCCGCCGAGCGTCAAGCCCGCCACGCCCGTGGTCGAGTTGATGCCGAGCGGCGTGGCGAGGCCGAACGCCTGCGCCTCATGATCGAAGTCGGCGAGCGTCGCGCCCGGTTCGACGTAGGCGCGTCGCGCCGCCGGATCGATACGCACGGATTTCATCGGCGACAGGTCGATCACCAGGCCGTCGTCGCACAACGCGCTGCCGGCGATGTTGTGGCCGCCGCCGCGCATCGCGAGCGGCAGGTCGTTGTCGCGCGCGAAGGCGACGCCGCGGCGCACGTCCGCGACGCCCGCGCAACGCAGGATCATCGCGGGGCGTTTGTCGATCATTGCATTCCAGATGCTGCGGGCTTCGTCGAAGCCCGCGTCGTCGGGCAGCAGCAGTTCGCCGCGCACGGCCGTTTTCAGTTCGTCGATGGCGCTACTGGACACCTGAGCCATGGCACACCTCGTGAGATAGTGGAAGACGCTCCCGGCGCACTATTCAGCCGATCAAATCAAAAACGAATATGCGTTGGGCAATTTGGTCTGTTTCAGTAAACGGGCCGGCATCCTTAAGTCAAACATAGGTTTACCCGCGCTTTGCGCCGCCGCTGTGCGAAGCTCATGCAGCAAGCGTCCGCGGGGCGCGCGGTCACTGCAGCGTGTACCGGTGGCGTGGATGATGGGAATGCTTCGGAAAAAAAGCGGCGAGGCGAACTCATCGGGCATGCCGCCTGGCAATGACGTGTCCGCGTTTTCATTGGCTCGGTGTTTCTCGTGCGTTGGCGAAGTCCAACGATAGATGGCGCGATAACAGTGTGGAACGCTCTGGTGTCGGCTGTCTGTGGGATTGCTCTCACTCGCGCTATCGCAATCCACCTGCTGTGTTCGGATAAGTACTTATCGAAGCGATCCGACTAGCCATAGCCCACTTATTTTCCTGTACGTGTCGGCACTCGCGGTGCGAGATCCGTTGCAGCGATTCGATTCATTCGGCGACGCAAAAGCCGGAAGTAAAGGTAATGGCTCGGATTGCGTATGCAGCAGAACGTATAGCGGAATCCGCGAATCCGGCAATTGACGATTGCCGACATTCCCATTGCGAAATTAATGGAAACGCCTCGGCGGTATCGCATTGCGTGGGCTAACGCACCGTCACTCGATGACGCTCCGCATAACTTTAGCCTCCATCAGGCCCTGATGCGTGCGTTAGCGGTTTTGTTCGCGCATCGCTAGTCGTTTCTCTCGGATCACCTCGAATCGGAACGGGATTTTCCGCGAGAAAGAAGATGCCGGATGCGATGCGTTCCGCTGTAACGCGAGGCAATGCCGACTGGGCTTTGAAGTTTCATTTTGCACAGTGAGCTGAGATTCACTCGTTATCCAGTCCGGTCTTTCGATAAAAAAATGGGGAGCATGAAATGAAAAAGCAAAACGGGGACGCGCGGGCGTTGGGGACGCGCAAGGCGGTATTGGCGGCTGCCGTGAGTCTGTATGCGGCGATGGCGGGCGCTGAAACTAATCCTGCATTATTTGCCGCACCGCCGGTCAGTCCGGCGGAGATGATCGTCGCGCAAGCATTGCCAATCGATTGCCCGATGTTCGACACGCCAGGTTGTAAGCAGGAAGCCGATAGCTTGTCGACGTCTGTCGGAATCGGCGTGGCTGCCGCCGCGGCTGAGGGTCCGGGTTCAGCGGAGGCCGGAGGGGCTCCGGGCAGTGATGGAAGTGGGACCGCGTCGGCAGGCTTGGGAGCGGGCGGCGCGCGAGGAGGCGCGAACTCGGGGGCGGCAGGAGTCGGTGCGGGGAGTCCGGGTAGTGGGGGGCAAGGAGGCGTGGCTGCGGGTGGTGGGGGCGGCGGTGGTGCGGGTGCGGGCGATGGGGGAACAGGAAGTGGTGGTTCAGGCAGTTCGTCGCGGACGAGCCGGACATGTGCGTCGC
>NZ_JBQEPU010000046.1:0-45179 GCF_052045835.1 Paraburkholderia sp. 22099
TGAATTCTGGTTTGCCCATCACCGCATCCTCACCCTTGACCTGAGGAGCGAAAACCGCTGACCATAAAGTGTCAACGATGTCCTCGCACGTTCGTCAACCATGTCTCCGGTCTGTACACCGGCCGCAAAGAAAAGTAGGCAAAAGAAAGCGGCTCACACCGCTAACTCTTAAGCGGGTCCCGCGCTCGGAGGGGACAGTGGCACATCTGGAATCGGTGCTCTCGCGCATTCCGCGCGAGTGACAAGGCAGTCGTACTTCCGGCGGCGCTGCGCGCGCCGAAGCGGTACTTCCCCCTTCGTTTACGGCGTGTCGCCGAGGTGAAGCCGACGGCTCCCACGGCGCGAGAATGACCGCTGTTTTCCCCGGCAGACCCATCCGCGACGCACGCAGTGCGGAGTGGGAACTGATGATGGCTTTGTCACTGATGCGGAGTGCGCGAGAGCACGGATTCCAGATGTGCCACTGTCCCCTCCGAGCGCGGGACCCGCTTAAGAGTTAGCGGTGTGAGCCGCTTTCTTTTGCCTACTTTTCTTTGCGGCCGGCAAAGAAAAGTAGGTGCCGCCCCGCACAGGGGCAACACTAATAGACCACTAAGACCACAAGGAAAGGCCAACGGCACCAAGAAGCACAACCCAAAGCGCCGCGCAGGCCAAAAAAACACTCACTTCCGCAAGGAATCCAGATCGACAACAAACCGATACTTAACATCGCTCTTAAGCATCCGTTCATAAGCCTCATTAATCCCCTGCATGGGAATCACCTCGATATCCGAAGTAATCCCGTGCTCGCCGCAGAAATCCAGCATCTCCTGCGTCTCGGCAATACCGCCAATCAGCGACCCGGCCAAACGCCGACGCTTGAAAATCAGATTGAACACCTGCGGCGACGGATGATCGTGCTCGGGCGCACCGACCAACGTCATGGTCCCATCCCGCTTCAGCAGATTCAAAAACGGATTCAGATCGTGCTGCGCGGCAACGGTATTCAGAATCAAATCGAAGCTGTTCAAATGCGCTTCCATCTCTTCCTGATTCTTCGAGATCACCACTTCATGCGCGCCGAGCCGCTTCGCATCCTCGATCTTCGACGGCGAAGTCGTGAACAACACCACATGTGCGCCCATCGCGCGTGCGAGCTTCACGCCCATGTGGCCCAGACCGCCGAGGCCGACAATGCCGACCTTCTTGCCAGGACCGGCGCCCCACGTGCGCAGCGGCGAGTACGTCGTGATGCCCGCGCACAGCAACGGCGCGACACCCGCGGGGTCGAGATTGTCCGGCACGCGCAGCGTGAATTCCTCGTCGACGACGAGTTGCGTCGAATAACCGCCGTAAGTGATCTGGCCGTCCACACGGTCTACACCGTTGTAGGTGCCGACAAAACCGTTCTCGCAGTACTGCTCGAGTCCTTCCTCGCAACTCGCGCACGTGCGGCACGAATCGACAAGGCAGCCCACGCCGACCAGATCGCCTACCTTGTACTTCGTCACGTCCGGGCCAACGGCAGTCACGCGGCCGACGATCTCATGGCCCGGCACGACCGGAAACACCGTGTTCTTCCATTCATTGCGCGCCTGGTGCAAATCGGAATGGCACACGCCGCAAAACAGTACTTCCATCTGCACGTCGTGGGCGCGCACTGCGCGGCGCTGGAATTCGAATGGGGCGAGCGGCGCGGTGGCGTCGGTCGCTGCATAGGCATACGTCGTGCTCATGAGTAGCTCCAGCAAAGGGGTGGTGATGTCGCAAGGCCGCCGGCGATGGGCGACGCGCGTCGCCGATGCGGCCGAACCTTGTGATGAACCGGGATCACGGCGCCGGCAGGGCTGCCGAATTCGCCGAAGCAGTGAATCGACAACCGGGCCCGGCGCAGCGCGGAGAAAAGTGATCCGGCAGGGTTCCCATGATAGAAGCCGGGCACGAGGCGGGGAATACCTGAATGTCTTGAAGATTTGCCTAAAACTCCTGACAAGGAGCGCGGTAGTCCGTTTGATGCTAGATTTCAAGCATTATTCTCTTGCGCGTCACTATACCGTCATGCCAGCTCCCTCAGTAGAACCCTTGTCGGCCGATGCCGCCCAGCAGCGTCTGATCGAATTGTTCGACGTGCTCGCGCCCAATCCGGGCTTCACCCGCACGAGTCTCGACGGCGTCAACCTGATGCGCGCGAATCATCCGATGCCGCGCATGCCGGTGATGTACGAGCCGAGCATCGTGATCGTCTGTCAGGGCCGCAAGCGCGGTTATCTCGGCGACCAGGTGTTTCAGTACGACGCGCAACAGTACCTCGTGCTTTCGGTGCCGCTGCCGTTCGAATGCGAGACCGAGGCCAGTCCGGAAGCGCCGTTTCTCGCGATCTCGGTGCGCGTCGATCTGACCATGGTGGCCGAGTTGCTGATGGCGCTGAACGAAACCCAGGGCACCACGCGGAACGAACCGGCCGGCATCTATTCGACGCCGCTCGACCCGGCGCTGTGCAATGCGGTGCAGCGTCTGATGGATGCGTTGGCTTCGCCGCTCGACGCGCGCATACTCGCGCCCGGCGTGGTCCGCGAAATCTGTTATCGCGTGCTGACCGGCGAGCAGGGCGATGCGATTCGCGCGGCGCTCACGCATCAGAATCACTTCGGCCGTATCGCGAAGGCACTGCGGCGCATTCATGCCGACTACCATGGGCAACTCGACGTCGATACGCTCGCCTCCGAGGCAGGCATGAGCCTCGCAGTGTTTCATGCGCAGTTCAAGGCGGTGACGTCCACCTCGCCGATGCAATACGTGAAGACCACGCGTTTGCATCACGCGCGTTTGCTGATGGTGCAGGACGGTTTGAATGCGGGCGCGGCCGCGGCGCGCGTCGGTTATGAAAGCGCGTCGCAATTCAGCCGCGAGTTCAAGCGGCTGTTCGGCCTGAGCCCGGTCGATGAGGTCAAGCGCATGCGCACCATCTACGATGCCCCGACGCCGCGCGTGGTGAAGCCGGTCGCGCGTTACGTGACGGCCGTATAAGCGTTCATTCTCGCGGCGAACGCTATAAACCGCTGAACCAGTTGTAGCCCTGATCTTCCCAATAGCCGCCGGGGTTCGTGTTGGTGACGAAGATCGCGGCGATATGCTTCGGATTCTTGAAGCCGAGTTTGGTCGGCACGCGCAGCTTGAGCGGATAGCCGTATTTCGCGGGCAGCGGCGCGTCGCGGAAATCGAGCGTGAGCTGTGTTTGCGGATGCAGCGCGGTCGCCATGTCGAGGCTCGAGTAATACCGATCCGCGCATTTGAAGCCGACATAGCGGGCGCTCAGATCGGCGCCGACGCGTTCCAGAAACGTGCGAAACGGCACGCCGCGCCATTGGCCGATCGCGCTCCATCCTTCTATGCAGATATGGCGCGTGATCTGCGAAGTCTGCGGCAATGCGCGCAGTTGATCGAGATTCCACGTGCGCTTGTCGGACACGAGGCCCGACACTTCCAGCCGATACGTCGAGCCGTCGATGTCCGGCGCGTCGAACTCGGGATAGAACGCGTTGAACGGGAACGGGTCGGTGATCTCGCTCGCCGCGTAAGTCGGCGCGAGCTTGTTGCGGTCGAATAGCCAGCCCTGCACGCGATCGTTCCAGCGCGACATCGCCCACAGCACCTTGTCGACCGAATCGCCGTCCTGCATGTTGCAGCCCGAGAGCATCGCGAGCGCGCCGATCGACAGCGACGATCGCAAGAACAGACGCCGCTGCAGGCGCTCGATTTGCGGCTGGTGATCCGCGAGCACGACGCGGGGTTTGTCCGCGTCGGTGGGTTTGGATGCGCTCATGCGCGATCTCCTTCTTGTGCGCAATGTCTCGCGCGACCGGTCAACATCGGCGGCAAGGTGCGCGGCACCAGCAGCACCAGCGCCAGATGCACGACGACGAAACCGACCACGCCCGCCATCGCGACGAAATGCACCCGCCGCGCGAAGTCGAAGCCGCCGAACACCGCGGTGAGCCACGAGAACTGCACCGGTTTCCAGATCGACAATCCCGACGCGACCAGCACCACGCCGAGGAACAACACGAGCAGATAGAGCGCGCGCTGCACCGCGTTGTATCGGCCGGTATCGTGCGGCAGCTTGAATCGCAGCGCTAATGCCGCATCGTGCACGACATCGCGCGGACGAACCGGCAACAGCTTGCGGCGAAAATGCCCGCGTCCGATGCCGTACGCGAGATACAGCAAGCCGTTCGCGCACAGCAGCCACATGGCCGCGAAATGCCATGCAATCGACCCGCCGAGCCAGCCGCCCACCGTCGCCCAGACGGGAAACCTGAACGGAAAAATGGGCGACGCGTTATAGATCGCCCAGCCGCTCATCACCATGCAGACCATCGCAAACGCGTTGATCCAGTGCGTGATGCGGACGACGACCGGGTGAACGACCAGGCGCGCTTTGGCTTCAGTCATGGCGGGCATCAAGAGACGAATAGGGAACGGGAAAGCCGCGTTGCCGAACAACGCGGCCGGCGTAGCCGAGGCAAGGCTGAACAGGCGCCGTATTACATCGGCGGCGTCACGCCATGCACGCCTGCCGAGATGAAGTTCGCCGCCAGCGTGCCGTCGGCTTCCTTGTGTGCGAACAGCACGACCTTCGCGCCCGGCACCAGCAAGGAGCGGTCGCCCGGTTGCAGGCTGACGATGGGCACATCCTGCGGAATCACGATCTTCTTCTCGCCGTCCTTGTACTTGACGGTGATCGTGCGGCCGTTGCTGACCACGAGCGAGCCGACCGTGCCGTTCGTCATCGTGCTGTTCGAGCCGAGATCCCAGGGGCGAAAGCCTTCGCCGGCGCCGCGCATGCTCGGCGGAAACACGTGCACTTCGAGCGCTTTCAGCGTGCCGTCGGGTTGCGGGATCGCGGCGGTGCCGACATAGCTATCCGCTTTGATGTCGTTCACGTCCGCGATCGTGACGCCGCGAATCGGCGTGTCCTTGGGCAACTTCACGTCGACGTCCTTGCCGTCGCGCGTATGCACCTTCAGCAGATCGCCCGTGAGCGAGATCACCGTGCCGCGCACGCCGGTAGGCATGGCGTTCTGTGCGTGAGCGGCGGTTCCCGTGGCGAGCAGGGCGGCGGCGAGTGCGGGGGCGATGAAGGCGCGCAGCATGCGCGCTGAAACGATGTTCATGGATCGGCTCCAGGTGGTGAACGATAACGCCCAGATTAAGCGCGCGATCGGCTCCGCGGAATGACATATGAATGACAAAAACGTAATGAACGGCGCGCCGCGGCCACGTAGAATGGCCGGCATATCCACGTCCTGGGCTTCAGCGAAAACGCACATTGAAGCCCGAACGCAAGTCCGAGTTGGAGCGCCAAGCGTCATGAGCATTCTCGTCATCGAAGACGACCCGAAAACCGGCGACTACCTGAAAAAAGGTCTGCGCGAAAGCGGCTACGCGGTCGATCTCGCGCGCACCGGCACGGATGGTTTGCACATGGCGCTGGAGCACGCTTACGATCTCGTGGTGCTCGACGTGATGCTGCCGGGCATCGACGGCTGGGAAATCATGCGCACACTGCGCGCGCGGCGCGATCTGCCGGTCATTTTCCTGACCGCGCGCGATCACGTGAGCGATCGCATTCGCGGCCTCGAACTCGGCGCGGACGATTATCTCGTCAAGCCCTTTTCGTTTACCGAACTCGTGTTGCGCATCCGCACGTTGCTGCGCCGCGGCGTGATCCGCGAGCGCGACGTGTTCGAGATCGCCGACCTGAAGCTCGACGTTCTGCGCCGCAAGGTGACGCGCGAGGGCATCGAGATTCCCCTGACCAACAAGGAATTCATGCTGCTGCATCTGCTGGTGCGGCGCCAGGGCGAGGCGCTGTCGCGCACGCAGATCGCCTCGGAAGTGTGGGACATGAATTTCGACAGCGACACCAATGTGGTCGACGTGGCGATCAAGCGGCTGCGCGCGAAAGTGGACCATCCGTTCGAAAAGAAGCTGATTCATACGGTGCGCAGTATTGGCTACACGTTTGGCGACGGCTCATGAAACTCTGGACCGAGCGTTCGTTGACGGTTCGCACCACGCTGCTGTTCGCGTTGATCGCGTGCGTGGTGATCGGCGCGCTCGGCGCGTATTTCTATCGCTCGGCCGAACTGTCGCTGCAGCGTCGCGCCGACGTGGTGCTCAGCGGGCGCGTCGAGCATTTCAGCCGCATCGTGCACGATCTGTATTCGGTCAGCGATCTGAAGAGCCGGCCTTTATTGTTCGAGACCATGCTCGGCGCGGAGCAGGACGTGCTGCTGTTTCGCCGCCCAGGCGAGCCGCCGTTTATCGACGTGAATCCGGCGAACGTGGCGGTGCCCGCGTTGCAAGCCGCAAAAGGCGGCCGCTTGCCGACCTTAGCGGACATCCGGCAGACCCGTTTGCCGGACGGCGTGCCCGTGCATTGGGCGATCGCTAGCGCGAGAGCGCGCGAGGACGGCACCGAAGTCGAGGTGATCGCCGCGCACCCGATGACTCAGGAAGTGCGCATGCTGGCCGCCTATCGCGATCGCATCCTGCTGGCCACGCTGATCGGCATGCTGGCCGCGACGCTGCTCGCCTACTACGTGCTGCGCCGCGCGTTGCGGCCGGTGCGCGAGATCGCCACGCGGGCGGCGCAGATCAGTCCGGCGAGTCTGTCCGTGCGGCTCGACAGCGAGGCGGCGCCGGTCGAATTGCGCCAGCTCACGCAAGCGTTCAACGCGATGCTCGACCGTCTTGCCGACGGCTATCAGCGCCTGTCGCAGTTCTCCGCCGACCTGGCGCATGAAATTCGCACGCCCGTTGGCGCATTGATCGGGCAGAGCCAGGTGACGCTTGCCAAGCCGCGCGAGCCGGAGGAATATCAGCAGGTACTCGAATCGAATCTGGAGGAACTGAACCGCTTGAGCCACATCGCGGAGAACATTCTGTTTCTGGCGCATGCGGATCATGCGGCGCTGTGCATCGAACGCGAGCCGGTCGATTTGCGCGGCGAACTCGCCCGAATCGCGGACTATTTCGAAGGACTCGCCGACGAGCGCGGCATGCGCTTCGAAGTGGTCGCTGAAGGCGCGGCAGCGGTCGACCCGATGCTATGCCGCCGCGCGATCAACAATCTGGTCGTCAACGCGGTGCGTTATGGCGCATGCGATACGGTCATACGCTTGCGCGGCATGGAGGACGAAAAGGGCGCAACCGTGGTGGTCGAAAACGACGGCGAGCCGATTCCGCAATCGCAGCTAAACCGTTTGTTCGATCGCTTCTATCGCGCGGATGCGGCGCGCAGCGAGTTCACCGAATCGAGCGGACTGGGGCTCGCGATCGTCAGGGCGATCATGCATCTGCATGGCGGCACGGCGCGCGTGGTGTGTCCGGTGCCCGGTGTAGTGCGCTTCGAATTGCATTTTCCGCGCGCGTGATGCGGGGCTGCGCCAGCGCGCGCGACGGCGGTTCGAATTTCAGAGCCGCCGCTTCAGACCTTCTTCAAACCTTCTTCAGATACGCGGCTTTCAGCATGAAGCTGCCCGCGTCCATCTTGCAGTCCACTTCGTGATCGCCGCCGACGAGGCGAATGCTCTTCACCTTGGTGCCCATTTTCAGCGTGATCGACGAGCCTTTCACTTTCAGGTCCTTGATCAGCACCACCGCGTCGCCGTCGGCGAGCGGGTTGCCGTTGGCGTCCTTCACGACGCGTTCGTCGCTGTCGTCAGCGGACGCGGCGGCGTTCATCGGCCACTCGTGCGCGCAATCCGGGCAGACGTAGTTCTCGCCGTCCGGGTAAGTGTTTTCCATCGCGCATTGCGGGCAGGCGGGAATTGTCGACATGATGTTGTTTCCGGATCGCGGATCGCCGCGGGTGATTTCCAAGGCCGCGAGTATAGCCGACGCGCGCCGGGCGGCCCGCGGTCACCAGGCCTGCGGGCAGGGCGCCGCCGTTGCGCAAACAGGTAATGCGGATACCGGAATGATCGCGCAACTGGTTGCCGCGGCGGGCGGCGGATACGATGCAGGGCACTTCATCGCACACCTGGGAGAACCGCTGTGAAACGTTTCCATATCGCGCTCGCCGTGGCCGATCTCGACGCTTCGATCGACGATTACAGCCGCCGCCTCGCGCAGCCGCCCACGGCCGTCGTGCCCGGCCGTTACGCGATGTGGCGCACCGATCTGCTGAATTTTTCGATCAACCCAATGCCGGACAAACCGGGAACACTGCGGCACATCGGTTTCGAGGACGACGCGGCAGAGGGCTATTCGAGCAACAAGGACGTCAACGGGCTCGAGTGGGAGTTGTTTTCGGCCGACGAGCAGGACCGGCGGATCGTCGGCACTTATGGCGAGGCGGTACGCAAAGACAAGGCTGAGCCGGGCTTCGACGCGCCAGGAGATCAACCGCCGCGCGCGTCGGCTCCCGGCTGATTCGCGTAGTGCAGGCGCTTCTCCTCGTACATCAACAGGTCGGCTCGCTGCACGCCTGCTTCGAGCCGGTCGCCGCGCTGGCACGTCGCCGCGCCCATCGAAAAGCTCAATAGCGAGCCCGGATAAAACTGGTTGTTCATCTCGACCAACTGGCGGATCGCGTCGATCATCGCGGCGGCGCCGCGCTCGTCGGTGTCGGGCATCAGGATCGCGAACTCGTCTCCGCCGATGCGTGCGGCATGAAAGGGCGGCTCCATGGCTTTCGCGAGCACTTCGCCCGCGCGCCGCAGCAGTGCATCGCCCGCCGCGTGGCCGAGCTGATCGTTCACGCGTTTCAGGCCGTTCAGATCGGCCATGATGATCGTCACCGGCCACGGCCCCTTGCGTTCGAGCCGGTTCAGTTCGTCCACGTAGAACGAGCGGTTGCTGAGCTTGGTCAGCACGTCGTGCTTGCCGAGGAATTCCAGGTAGGCCTCGGCTTTCTTGCGCGCCGTGATGTCGGTGAGCGCCACCAGCACCAGGTCCCAGTTCTTTTCGTGCCCCGGCAGAACCGAGAACTGCAAATGCACGTGCACCTCGCTGCCGTCGAGCGAATAGTTGAGCACTTCGCGATGCTGGAACAGATTGCCGTCCCACAGGTCGAGCAACTGCTCGCGGAAGTGTGGGCGCATGTCGTCGCGAAAGACGTCGGCCAGCCGCGACAGCAGCGTCTTTTTGTCTCGCGCCGCGAACATGTCGAGCGTGTGCTGATTCACGTCGAGCACGTGGATTTCCTGCATGCAGCGTTCGACAAACTCGGGATGCACGTCGGTGAACACGCGAAAATCGGAAATGCCGGCTGCGCGGGCATCGTCGAGCAGACGCTTGACCGCGCTGAAATCTTCCACCCACAGCGACACCGGCGAATGTTCGAACAGCCCGCGCACGTACTGTTCGGCAACGGTCACGCGATGCCGCGCGCCTTCCAGTTCCGTGATGTCCTCGACCGAAACCAGCACGCGGTCCCAGCGCGCTTCGTGGCCGGGCAGCACGGCGCCCTTGAGCAATACGTCGAGCCGCCGGCCGCCGAGCGTGTAGTTGACCGTCTGGCTCGTGAATTGCGATTGACCCGCCCATAACTGGCACAGCTCTTCGAGATGGGTCTTGAGCATGTCGTCGCGGAACACCGAGGCGAGATTGGCGTTGAGCGCGTCGAAATCGGCGGCCTCGAATTGCGCCAGCGTTTTCTGATTGACCTTGACGATGCGAATGCTGTGCGCGCAGTCCGCGACGCGGCTCGGATCGGCGGCGAAATGCGCGCGCAGATCGGTCACGCCCTCGGCTCGCCATGCGTCGAACAACGCGCGCACGCCGCTGAAGTCTTCGAGCCAGAGCGAAACGGGCGCGAGTTCGAACATCTCGGAGTCGTCGTTGGCGGACGCGGGGTCGCGCGGGAATGTATCCAGCATGAGAGCCTCGGGATCGGAATTGCCGCTATTTTAAGGCGGGTTCGGCGTCGGCTGAAAACAAAGCGGGAGCGTGAATCCTTTTTTTGCGCTGTTGGAGCGGGCAATACGACGGTTGCGCCACAGTGGACTTTAAACATGCCTTCAAACATGTCTCGCGCCGCGGTAGCGCGTTGGGCTCAACGCGCTTTTTAGCGCCTTGCTACACTCGCTGGTCGCATGCTTGTTCCACATGCCCTTCGCCCATGCCGTTAAGAAAAAGCGCCGCCATGAAGCCATCCCTGTTGATTCTGATTCATCTGAACGACGCGAGCCGCGCGAGTATCGAGGCCGCTTTCGACGTCGTCTACGCGCCCGATTCCACCCGGCGCTCCGCCGCGATCGCCGCGCGCGGCGATACGATCCGCGCCGTGCTGACCAATGGCACGACCGGGCTGACGGCCGCCGAAATCGACCGGATGCCGCAACTGGAATTGATCAGCGCGCTTGGCGCCGGCTACGAAAACCTTGCCGTCGACCATGCCCGCTCGCGCGGCATCGTGCTCGTCAACGGCGCGGGCACCAACGACCATTGCGTGGCCGATCACGCGTTCGCGCTGCTGCTCGCGATCGTGCGCGACGTGCCGCAACTCGATCGGGCCACGCGCGACGGCATCTGGCGCGACACACTGCCGATGCAGCCGAACGTGTCGGGCAAGCGGCTCGGCATCGTCGGCCTGGGCAACATCGGTGAAAAGGTCGCGCGGCGCGGCGCAGGGTTCGATATGGATATCGCGTATCACAACCGTAAGCCGCGTGAAGGCTCGGCGCTGCGCTACTTCGACAGCGTGGTGGCGCTCGCGCGGTGGAGCGATTTTCTGGTGGTGGCGACGCCGGGGGGCGCGGGCACGCATCATCTGATCGGCAAGCCGGTGTTCGAGGCGCTCGGGCCGAACGGTTTCGTGGTCAACGTGTCGCGCGGCAGCGTGCTCGACACCGCCGCGCTGGCGCAGGCGCTCGTCACGCAGACGATTGCCGGCGCCGCGCTCGATGTCTACGAGAGCGAACCGCACCCGCCCGAGGCTTTGCTGACGTTGCGCAACGTGGTGCTGACGCCGCATGTCGGCGGCCGTTCGCCGGAGGCGATCACGGCTTCCGTCGATAACTTTCTGGCCAACGCCACGCGGCATTTTGCGGGCAAGGCCGTGTTGACGCCGATCTGAAAGCGCGCTGCACGCTTATCCGCATGCGCCGACTTCCCCGCACGCGGTACAGAAATCGCAGCCGTCTTTACGAATCACCGCGTTCGCGCCGCAAGAGCCGCATTTGCGCCCGAGCATGGTGTGCAGGCCTTGCTCGCCGCCCTCCTGGGTCAACGCGGTCAATGCGGCCGCGTCGGCTTCGCCGGGGTGCGGGCGAATGCCGAAATCCGCCGACAAAGCCGTCTCCGCCTTCATTTGCCCACGCGGCAAACGCGCCAGCATGCGCGAGGGCACCTGATTGCCCTCGGCATCGAGAAAGCCGCGCCGGTGCAGGATCTGCTGGATCGCAAACGCGAGCGCGGCGACTTCCGAATCGTGCCAGCGCGGCGTGCGGTGGCCGTCGAGCCGCTGCACTTCACCGAGCCGGACCTGGCCGCGATCCCACGACACCTTGCGCATATCCTGCAGGTTGCGCGCGACAAAACCGCCGCGCGCGGCGAGCGACAGCGAACGCATGGTCGCCGTGATCCATTGCTGCGATTCGTCGCGCTGCCCGGTCGGAATGAAGAACTCGATCGGACGCTCGATCGTGACGTCTTCGCCGCCGAGACGCCCCGTGACCTCGATGAACGACACCGCGACGTACAGCGATTTTTTCCCGGCCTGGGTCAGATACTCGACCTTCTCGATGATCGCCGGCAATTCACCCTTCGGACGATGGTCGATCGCGATGCGCAGCGGATCGAGGTCGGACTCGGCCAGCGTGTCGTCCGCTTGCGGCGGGCTGACGCTCAACACCGCGCCGAGCGTTTCGTTCGGCCGGTAAGTGGCGAGTCCCTTGAGACCGCTTTTCCATGCGTCGAAGTAGAGGCTTTCGAACGCGTCGAACGGATAGTCGGCGGGCACGTTCACTGTCTTCGAGATCGACGTGTCCACGTAGGGCTGCACGGCGGCCATCATGTCGAGGTGGTCGCGCGCCGACATTTCCAGCGCGCTGACGAAATAGTCCGGCAGCTTTTTGACGTCGCCGCCCAGTTCGCGATAGAGGCGATACGCGTAGTCCTCCACGTCGAACGATTCGCGGCTGCCGTCGGCCATGACCTTCATGCGCGTATAGGTCCACGAGAACGCGGGTTCGATGCCGTTCGACGCGTTGTCCGCGAACGCGAGGCTCACGGTGCCGGTCGGCGCGATGGACAGCAGATGGCTGTTGCGGATGCCGTCGCGGCGAATCGCCTGCTGGATGTCGTCGGGCAGGCGCGAGGCGAAGGTGCCCGGTTCCAGATAGCGCTTGGCGTCGAATAGCGGAAACGCGCCGCGCTCGCGCGCCAGTTCCACCGACGCGCGATAGGCCTCGTCGCGCATCAGTTGCGCGATGCGCACCGCGAAGTCGCGGCCTTCCTGCGAGTTGTAGCGCAAGCCGAGCATCACGAGCGTGTCGCCCAGGCCCGTGAAGCCCACGCCGATGCGCCGCTTGGCGCGCGACTCGTCGTATTGCTGCGGCAGCGGCCAGAGCGTGACGTCGAGCACGTTGTCGAGAAAGCGCACTTGCGTGCGAGTGCGTTTGGCGAGCCCGTCCCAGTCGAACGAAGGCTTGCGGCCTTTGATTTGCGCGAACGGATCGATCACGAAACGCGTGAGGTTCAGCGGTCCGAGATTGCAGCAGCCATAGGCGGGCAGCGGTTGTTCGCCGCACGGGTTGGTGGCGCGGATCGTTTCGACGGCGCGCAGATTGTTGTCCTCGTTCATGCGCGAAATGAACACGATGCCGGGTTCCGCGACGTCGTAAGTGGAGCGCATGATGCGATCCCAGATCTCGCGGGCCGGGCGTTCGCTGTAGACCCACAAGCCGTCCTCGCGCTGCCGCACATCGCCCGCCGCGCGCAGCGCTGGCGACGGCTCGGCGCGGTGGACGAGTTGCCAGGGCTGGTCTTCCTCGACGGCGCGCATGAATTCGTCCGTGACGCCGACCGAAACGTTGAAGTTGTTCCAGCGGCCTTTCGAATGCTTCGCCTCGATGAACTCCAGCAGATCGGGGTGATTGCAATCGAGCACGGCCATTTGCGCGCCGCGCCGCGAGCCCGCGCTTTCGACGGTGCGGCACGACGCATCGAACACGTCCATATAGCTGCACGGACCGGATGCCGACGAACTGGTGGTGCGAACGCGCGCGCCCTTGGGCCGGATCGCGGAAAAGTTGTAGCCGACCCCGCCGCCGCGCCGCATGGTTTCGGCGGCTTGCAGCAAGGCGACGTAGATGCCGGGCAGGCCCTGGTCGTCGACACCTTGAATCGCGTCGCCGACCGGCTGCACGAAGCAATTGATGAGCGTGGCGGCGATGCCGGTGCCCGCCGCGCTCATGATGCGCCCGGCGCCGAGCGCGCCGTGCCGCAGATTGTCGGCAAAAAGGGCTTCCACCGATTCGCGCAGCGCTTCCGGTTCGGCCTGCGCCACGCCGTGGGCGACACGCTGGTAGACGTCGTCGGCGGATTGCTCGTCGCCTTTCGCGTATTTTTCGAGCAGGACGTCGAGGGAGAACTGTTGCGGTGCAACCAGCGCAGCGGGGGATGCGGCCGGCGCGCGGGTATCCGGCGTGTCTTCTGCCATGTCATGCCCTCAAACGGCGCCGTGACGGGCACGGCGAGGTGGTGGAAATGCGGGTCACTATAGCGCCGTGCATGCGGCGGACAAATGACCTGGCGCAATGTGGAACCACCTTAACGCACGTGGCGAAGGGCTGCAATCGGGGGAGTTTTTCACCCGCGGCGCGCGGCGGGTCGAGCGGTGCGCCCGGTTGCGCAGGGCGCCTGGATAAACGGGGCAAACGAACGGGCCACAACGATCGGCAACAAGACTAACGCGTCAAGCCTCGGCGAGTTCGCAGAACACTTCGGCGCAGATCATCGCGGAAGCGTTCGAAGGCGCGGGCCGTTCGGCCGGCTTGAACACCGCGTCGCCGCGGCGAATCTTGCGCCGCGTCACCGCGCACGTGCCGGACGTATGCGCGGATCTGCGCCGCCACCGTTGCTCGCCATAATGACATCGCCCCGGTTCGACCCAACGGATCACCACCGTCGTGTCGGAGCGCTCGAGAATCTCGATGCGTACGCCATTGGTACCGTCAAGGGGGATGGACTCCAGGGTCATCATCATCGGCTCCGTATTGTGGTGTGCCGAATGTAGTCCCGTGGGCGTGCGATAGCCATTGTGCCGCCGTTGAAACACTGTTCTCCAAACAGCAACAATGAAACTTGACATTCCGGCTGTCTCGAAATGGCGGGGCTTCGCGAGGGATATCCAATATGAATTTCGGATAGGGCGATTTTTTGCAACGCAGTGTTGTTCCCCGTGAGACGAAAACGCCCGCCTGTAAAGGGCTGCGGCGCTTCCTTTAAGATGTGGTTTAGCGATGAGCGACCGCGCGACGCCAGTGTAATGGGTTTGTATTTTTCCGGTCGGCTCGCGCACACCCGCCGCATAACCACCGAGCCCACATGATTTCACGCCCACCTGTCCGGCCGTCCGTTTCTCCCGAAGCGCCGCAAACGCCTGGATCGCCTGGATCGCCCGACTCGCAGTCGCCGCCTGCTGGTGTGAAAAAGCAGAAGCCGGCCTCACTCGTGCTTTATGTCGGACTCGTGCTGCTGGCGTTGTGGGTCGTGCGCGATTTCATCGCGGTGGTCGCGTGGGCCGGCGTGATTGCGATCGCGCTGTGGCCGTTGTTGCGCAAGGTCGAGGGCAGCCGCTGGTTCACCGGCCGCACGACGCTGATCGCCGCGGCGCTGACGCTCGCGATCGCATTGCTGGTGGTGTTGCCGATCGGCATCGGCATCGCCCAGGCGTTGCGCGAGGCGCACGACGTCAACGAGTGGTTCAGGTCCGCGCAGGAAAACGGCATTGCGATGCCGGATTTCATTCAGCGTCTGCCGTTCGGCGTGCACCCGATATCGGCATGGTGGCAGGCCAATCTGGCTCAACCGCTGCGCGACTCCGCGGCGATGAGGGGTCTGCACAGCACCACGGTGATGACGCTGGGCCGCCATTTCGGCGCACGCGCGGTGCACGCGGTGATGGTGTTCGCGTTCATGCTGGTCACGCTGTTCGTGATTTTTCAGGCGGGGCCGCGCTTGTCGGGCTCGTTGATCAAAGGCGTGCGGCGCGCTTTCGGCGACGACGGCGCGCTGCTCGTGCAACGCATGGCCGCGGCGGTGCGCGGCACGGTGTCGGGATTGGTGGTGGTCGGACTGGGCGAGGGCGCGTTGCTGGGCGTCGCCTATTTCGTCACGGGCTTGCCGCATGTCGCGTTGCTCGCGCTCGTCACCGCGATCGCCGCGATGTTGCCGTTCTGCGCGCCCATCACCTTTGGGCTCGCGGCCTTGTGGCTGTTTTCACAAGGCTCGGTGGCCGGGGCGGTCGGGCTGGTGGTGTTCGGGTCCGTCGTGGTGTTCGTCGCGGAGCATTTCGTGCGGCCGGTGCTGATCGGCAATTCGACGCGCCTGCCGTTCCTGCTGGTGCTGTTCGGCATTCTCGGCGGCGCGGAGACGTTCGGTTTGCTCGGGCTGTTCATCGGGCCCGCGCTCATGACCGTGCTGATGGTGTTGTGGACCGAGTTCGTGCAATAGCCAGCGCGCCGATTTCAGGCGCTGGTTTTGGGCACGAAACGGAAAAGAGCGGGAACAGGGCGCGAGGCTCGCGCGTGATCAGGGCCGCTGATTCGACGGATGGTCGTCCGCGGGCGGTTTCACGCAGCCGAGCGTGTATTTCAGCGCGGCCGGCAGCAGCGCGCGCCACACATCCCATGTGTGCCC
Source organism: Paraburkholderia sp. 22099 (assembly GCF_052045835.1). Classification (NCBI taxonomy): domain Bacteria; kingdom Pseudomonadati; phylum Pseudomonadota; class Betaproteobacteria; order Burkholderiales; family Burkholderiaceae; genus Paraburkholderia; species Paraburkholderia sp. 22099. Next base: position 15,853 of record NZ_JBQEPU010000046.1, read on the forward strand.
GCCGTCGATGATGCGCAGCGCCGCCGGATTGCCCGCCATCCGAAGGTGCGTGTACAGCGATGAAGCCTCGGCCTGGATCGTGAGGTCGTCGTCGCCGGCGGCGATGAACATCGGCACGCGATACGGCCCGCTCAGGTAGCGCTCCCATTGCGCCGGATAATTGAGTTCATGCCACACCCGCGGATCGAACTGCCGCTCGCCGAACACGCCGACGCGGCGCGCGGCCGAACCGCGCGGCGGCTCGTTCGCATAGATCGCGGGGCTGAGCAGCAGCGCGCCGCAAAAGCGCTCGGGTTGCGTCATCGCGTAGCGCAACGCGCCGAAGCCGCCCATCGATACGCCGCCTATCATCCGTGCGCCACGCTGTGTGGAGACCGCGTAGTGCGTTTCGATCTCGGGCAGCAGATCGTCGAAGAACGCGGTCTCCATCTTCTCCTTGCGGTCGACGTACCAGTCCGTGCCGCCTTGCGGCATCACGATCGCCACCGGCGGCATGTCCTTGTGCTCGATCAGCGTGTCCGCGGTGGTTTGCAGGCGGCCTTGCGTGATCCAGTCGTTGGCGTCGCCGTTGTTGCCGTGCAGGAGGTAGAGCACCGGGATACGGGCGGCGTCTGCGCGATAGCCGGTAGGCAGATAGATGGTGTAAGCCCAGTCCCGGCCGAGCGCGCTGGAGTGGAAGCTTCGGCTGACGACGGTGCTGGCGAGAGCCGTCGGCGCGCCGGCGGCGGCGCACAGCACGAGGAGTGCGGAATGTAGGAATGCGCGCATGTCAGAGTAGGAGGCCGCCGCGCAAGTCGCGCGCGGCCGTCATGCTATCACTGTCGCCCAGCCGGGCAGCGCTCAGGGTGCGATGCCCAGGCGCATGCTGACAAGACGGGCGGCGAAGCGCTTGAGCGGTTCGGTCGCCAGGGCAACCGCGAACAGCGCGCCAAGCGCGCAGGCGTCCGCGATCAGGCCGAGCGGGTAGTTCAGATAGCCGTCGGTCGCCGCATACAGCACCGAATCGACCACCAGCGAGATCACGGCGCCGGCGACAAAGCACAGCAGCCCCTTGCGGCCGATCACGCCAACCCACGGCCACCATTGAGCGAGTTTCCTCGCCCAGCCCAACTGGATCAGATTCGCGACCAGCCACGCGATCGCGAGGAAATTGACCGCGCGCAGATAGGAGAGATTCTGCTTGAAGCTGGCATCGAGCGGCTCGCGCTCGATAAAGAGCTTGTAGTAAGCGGCGGCCATCACGACGGCGAACGCCAGCACGCTGACGAGCCAGCCCAGGCGGTGCTCGCTCATCCGCTGATAGACCGGCTGGCAGCGCGCCAGCACGCCGAGCACGAACAGCAGTTGCCAGGCGAACGGGTTGAAATCCCAGTGCATGTCGGGTGCGGCGGGCAGATAAGCGCCGATGGCGGGCGCGCCCGCCCACAGCGCGACGCTGCCGGCCAGCAGCAGCCAGGGCTTGCTGCGCGCGAGCGGCAGGATCATGGGAACCAGCAGCGCGAAGAACGCATACATCGGCAGCACGGAAGCCAGATAGGGTTGGCGCCGGAACAGCAGGATGTCGCGCAGCGCGGCGGCGGGGGCGTCCATCAGATCGTCGAGATCGGTGGTGGCGAGATTCGGTCCGTCGATGCTGAACGCGCTCAGCACCGCGCTGACCAGCAGCATCAACCCGGCGGTGACGAGAAATGCGCGATAGATTTCGAGCGCGCGGCGCAGGAAGCGGCTGCGTGCGGTGGCCTCGTTGCGCCGCGCGGCGAGTGCGGCGTAGGCCGTGGCGGTGGCGAAGCCGCCGAGGAACACGAAGATTTCGGCGGCGTCGCACAACGCGTAGGCGTGCAGCGTGATGCGCGACAGGATACTGCCGCCGATGTGGTCGACGACGATGATCAGAAGGACCAGTCCACGGAAGAAATCAAGCTCGATCAAGCGGGATTGCGACTTTTGCATTATTTGGCGCCAAAAGCAGCCCCGTGCGACGGCGCGCTAGTCCAGCGCGGCAGGCGTCTCACAAGGCTTTTTGAAATTGGATTGAGTGGTGCGGCGGATGCGTGACCCGCGTCGCCGCTTTCAACCGGCCGGCTCGGCCAGGTCGGTTGCAAGGGCTTTGAAGTGACCCGTTCGGCGGCGCCGGAGTTCCGCTGCGGCGCCGCAAAGACCGTGGATTATATTGCTTTCTGACAAATACGACGGAGCCGCGCCGCGTCCGGGGTCATGAGGTGCCGCCTGGCCCCGCCGTCTACTCCAATACTCGCGATGAAAAAAGCGGCCGTCGCACGCAGTGGAGATTTAGCAACGTTTTGAGATGCGGGAGCGACAGCCGATGGACGGCCGGCTAAAGGCGTGTGACGATTTCCCGAAAACGCCGGGTCCAGGAAATCCTGGGAAAGCGTGGCGAGGCGTTAAAACATAAGCGGTCGGGTCGAGGTTTCCCATTCCTCGTGTGCTGGGAGATATTCATGAACAAGCAAGTGTTCGCGCTGGCTGTCTCCACCGCTGTGTCCGCCACTTTCGCCGCGTCGGCGTCGGCTCAGACGAGCGTCACGCTGTACGGCGTTCTCGACGAAGGCATCAATTACACCAACAATGCCGGCCGCGGGCACGTCTACGAGCTCACGAGCGGCTACGCGCAAGGCAGCCGCTGGGGCCTGAAAGGCGCCGAGGAACTGGGCGGCGGCCTGAAAGCGATCTTCCAGCTGGAAAACGGTTTCGACGTGAGTTCGGGGCGGCTCAATCAAGGTGGCCGGATGTTCGGCCGCCAGGCCTTCGTCGGCTTGAGCGCCGAGCGCTACGGCGCATTGATGTTCGGCCGCCAGTACGATTCGGTGGTCGATTATCTGGCTCAGACCACGGCCAACGGCAGTTGGGCCGGCCTGCTGTTCTCGCACCCCTACGACAACGACAACACCGATAACTCGTTTCGCCTCGACAACACGGTCAAGTACACCAGTCCGTCGATTTCCGGCTTCCAGTTCGGCGGCACCTACAGCTTCAGCAACGACACGAACTTCGCGAACAACCGCGCGTACAGTGTCGGCGGCCAGTACGCGTATGGCGGCCTGCTCGTGACGGCCGCCTGGATGCAGGCCAACCATCCCGGCAACGGCGCGAACGGCGCGATCACGGCGAACGACGCCAGTTTCATCGCGGCGCGCATGCGAGTGTTCGGCGGCGGCATCACCTATACGTTCGGCCCGGCCACGGCGGGCTTCGTCTACACCAACTCGAAATATCTCGACCCAACCGGCAACGGCTACCTCGGCGTGACGCCGCTCGCACCGCCGGGCGTCCTGCTGAACTCGCTGAAGTATCAGAACTTCGAGGTGAACGGCAAGTATCAGATCTCGCCGATGCTGTTCGTCGGCGCGCAGTACGTGTACACGATGGAAAACTACGACGCCTCGAACGGCGGCGTGAAGCCGAAGATTCACTCGTTCGGCTTGATGGCGGACTACAACCTGTCCAAACGGACCGACGTCTACATTCAGGGCGAGTATCAGCAGGTGACCGGCGACCCCACCTATTCGATCCTGGATGACGCCTTCACGCCCGGCACCCAGGCGCCGTCGTCCACGTCGAGGCAGGTCGTGGTGCGGGCGGCGATCCGGCATAAGTTTTAGTGGCGCTGCGGCTGGCCGTTTCGCTGGGCCGCTTTGTTTGCGCGCTTGACCTGGCGGCTTGACTTCGCTGCTTCATTCGGCCGCTCTCATTCGGCCGCTCTCATTCGGCCGTTCGCTGCGTCGTTTCACTTCGCGGTTTGGCGCGTCCGTTTTCTTGCAGGCGCGGTGGCGGCCGGCGTGGTGGCGGCGATCAGTTGCGCGATCCAGTCGACGAAAATCCGCACGCGCGGCGCCAGATGACGCCCATGCGGAAACACCACCGACACCGGCAGCGGCGGCGCCTTCCAGTCCTTCAGCACTTCGACGAGTTCGCCGCTTTCGAGGAGCGGCGCCTCGCCCTTGCCGATCGGCCCCTGCATCAAGCCGAGACCCGCGAGGCAGCAGCCGATATAGGCATGCGCGCTATTGACGGAGACGGCGCTGCGCATCACCAGCGTCTTGAGCTCGCCGTGCTCCTCGTATTCCCAATCGAGATCGCGCCCGGTGCGGCTGGAAAAGAAACCGACGGCGAGATGATCGGGCAGGTCGGCCGGCGTGCGCGGCAAGCCATGCTTTTCGATGTAGCCGCGCGAAGCGCAATTGAGCTGCTCGAACTCGCCGATGCGCCGCGCCACCAGCGTCGTGTCGCCGAGATTGCCGACGCGCACCGCGCAATCGACGCCTTCCTCGATCAGATCGATCATGCGGTCGGTCGCGCTCAGCACGACGCGAATGTCGGGGTAGCGCGCGAAAAAGGCGGGCAGCGCGGGTATCACCACGTGCAAGGCCAACCGCTCCGGCAGATCGACGCGCACCACGCCGCGCGGGCCGGCGGCGACGTCGGCGAACAGCGCTTCGGCGTCGTCGATATCGGCCAGCACCTGCATGCAGCGCTCATGATAGGCGGCGCCTTCGGGCGTGAGCGCGACGCGCCGGGTGGTGCGCTGGAGAAGCCGCACCCGCAAGTGCGTCTCGAGATACTGGATCGCGCCGCTGACGCTCGGGCGCGGCAACTGCATCTGCTCGGCGGCCTTGGTGAAACTGCGCAACTGCGCGACGCGGGCAAAGATTCTCATGGCCTGCAAGTGATCCATCGATACTGCTCTCCGTCAAATAGTCAACCGCGTTGGTTCGGGTTTTGATTGCCAATCGATGGCATGGATTGTTAGGCGCCGCCGACCAATCTGATTGACGGCCATGCCTTTATCCGCGTGTTGGCAAGGCGCAGAATGCCCTTCGAGCATGGCGAGCCGCGCACCGAACCCGGTAACCGTTCGACCGCCTCGCCACCTTCCTCAACCGGATCAACCGACCTTGGGAACGCACGCAATGAACACACGTCAACTGGGCCGCCAGGGCCCGCGAGTCTCCGCCATCGGCCTCGGCTGCATGGGCATGTCCGATCTGTACGGCCCGGCCGACCGCGACGAAAGCATCGCCACGCTTCATTCGGCGCTCGACGCCGGCATCACGCTGCTCGACACCGGCGACTTCTACGGCATGGGCCACAACGAAATGCTGATCCGCGACGCGCTGCAAGGGCGCCAGCGCGAGAACGTGGCGGTCAGCGTGAAATTCGGCGCGTTGCGCGATCCGGCGGGCAACTGGATCGGCTACGACGCCCGGCCACAGGCCGTGCGCAACTTCCTCGCCTATTCGCTGCGGCGGCTCGGCACCGACTATATCGACATTTACCGGCCGGCGCGACTCGACCCGTCCGTGCCGGTCGAGGACACCGTCGGCGCGATCGCCGATCTCGTGAAGGAAGGCTACGTGCGCCACATCGGGCTCTCGGAAGTGGGTGCGGACACGCTGCGCCGCGCGCGAGCGGTCGCGCCGATCGCGGATCTGCAAATCGAATACTCGCTGATGTCGCGCGGGATCGAAGCCGGCATCTTGCCCGTGTGCCGCGAACTCGGCATCGGGATTACCGCCTACGGTGTGCTCTCGCGTGGGTTGCTGAGCGGCAAGTGGTCGAAAGAGCGCGGCGCGCAGAAGGATTTCCGCAGCGTCAGCCCGCGGTTTCAGGGCGAGAACCTGGAGCGCAATCTCGCGCTCGTCGACACCTTGCGCACGCTTGCCGAAGCGCGCAACGCGAACCCGGCGCAACTCGCGGTGGCCTGGGCGTTGTCACGCGGCGACGACATCGTGCCGCTCGTCGGCGCGCGCCGCCGCGCGCAGTTGACCGACGCGCTCGCCGCCACGGCGTTGAAGTTGAGCGCCGACGAACTGGCGCTGATCGAAGCCGCCATTCCGCCGGAAGCCGTGGCCGGCACGCGTTATAACGAAGTGCAAATGGCGCATCTGGACAGCGAGCGCGGCGGGCATTGATCGAATAATCGATCGAGCGATCGGGTTGAAACGCGGGAATGAAAACGCGCCTTGGGAAACCGATTCCCAAGGCGCGTTTTTGTGATTAACGAATATCGGACGACGTATTCGCTTTCAGTTCATGACGTAGTGCTGAAACAGAATGCCAACGAGTATGCCGGCCGGAATGCCGAAGGTTCGGCCGCTCAGCGTGGCGCTCAAATCCTCGTCGAGTACGAAGGCTGAACGGCGCTCACGCCAAACGGTTTTAAAGGCCAGCGGCTTCGCATCCACGATGACGATGGAAAGCAGTGCGGTCAAGACGATCTGTTCCAACGCATGCAGTTTGGCGACAAAAGGAAAAAATGGAGAAAGCTCGCCTGCATTGCATAGCAGCACCATAATCACGGCGGCGACCAGGGTCCCGAAGAAAAAACCACTTACGAATCTATTTGCTGAACTGAGAGAGTCCATTTAATGCCTCAACTTAATTCGTCGCGGCTATCAAAGCTCACGAATAAAAAAATACCGGTGCTATGGGTTTGGCCTTCGCTCAATCCGCGATGTATTGACTGCATCGACGGCAAGCCTCAAAGGGACGCGTAAGAATATTTGCTTTACGTTCGTCCACATATCGTCCTATTCCTAACGCTTGCTGAGACGATTCTTAAAATAAAGCCGGTGAAATAGGCGGCGAGAGGGCATCTGCCAGTGCCCGGACAGCGACGACCATCGTCGCGACGAACGGAGCGCGATGGCAATTCAAGTTCTGGCGGCATCCTGCCGTTAACCCGTTGGTCTTCGTCCGTCCGTCGGGGGCTAGTCGCTTCCGCTTAGGCGGCGCCACGCGCAACGGGATGTGCAACCGGGCGCGCAACTTTGTATCAGAGTGTGTGGGACGACGCTTTTTGTTTAAAACGCGTCTTACAATTCCGCTTGATTTTTAATCAGCCATCCGGTCCTGTTCGCGGAAGATCAGCGGGTTCGCGTCCGCATGGACGCGCGGCGAGCGCGCGGAAGATTGGATGGCTTCGGCAGGTTACGGATAAGCACCGCACGAGGCGGCTTGCCCGTCTCGCGGAGAAAGCCGGCGCGGCGTGAGTACGCGCGCATCACGCGAGACGGCGGCATTCCGCCCGCCAATGAATTCAGCAGGAGAGTCGAACATGGTAGGAAAGCGTTTCGACCGAACAATGATGGCCGGTCTGGCCGGCGTGTGGGTCGCGCTGGCTCTCAACGGTTGCGCGAATGTCGGGCAGCAGGACGCGCAGACAGGCACGGCACCGAGCGCGGCGGCGGCGTCCGGCGTCCAGGTGGCCGCAACGCCCACGCCGGATGCGGCGGCGAGCATGCCGGCCAACAAGATCAACGCCGCCGACCAGGGCACGCCGTTGAAGGCGCCGCCGCTGGTGTATCGCGTCAAACGCGGCGACACGCTCGCGCGCATCGCGCAGCAGCATCATTGCAGCGTCAGGCAGTTGCAGACGTGGAACGGTTTGAAGGCGTCGTCGCGTTTGAAGTCGGGGCAGGTGCTGCGCGTCGCGTCGCCGGAAACGGTGCGGGCGGTGAATGCAGCCAACGCGGCCGCGGCTTCCGCGAAGACTTCGTCCGCGCCGGCAGCGCCGCTTGCGGGGCAGCCATCGTCGGCGTCGACCACCGCCGCGCAGTCCACGGCGCAATCAGCCGCACTGAGCGCCGAGGAGGCGCGTGAAGTCGCGCAGCAAACCACGCGGCGCGCGAACGGCGTTTCGCTGGCGTGGCCCGCGGGCGGACGCGTCGTCGAAAGTTTCCAGCCGGGGGAGACGCGCGGCATCGAGATCGGCGGCAAACCGGGCGATCCGGTGCGGGCCGCGGCCGACGGCAAGGTGATGTACGCCGGCACGGGTTTGAACAGCTACGGCAGCCTCATCATCGTCCAGCACAACAAGGACTTTTTGACCGCCTACTCGCACAACCGCAAGCTGCTCGTGAAGACCGGCGACATCGTCAAGCAGGGACAGCAGATCGCCGAGATGGGCGACGAAAACAACTCACGCGTTTCCGTGGGTTTCGAATTGCGGCGCGACGGCAAGCCGATCGATCCGATGCCTTATCTGCCGCAAGGCCGCGGTTAGGGGGCGAGGCGCGCGCCTTTAGCGCCGAGGCATGCGCCCCTTCAAGAGCGCCAGGCACGCACCTTCAATCCAGCCAGCGCAGCGTCGCCGCGACGATCGCTTCGGGCGCATCTTCCTGCATCAGATGGCCGGCCTTCGGCACGGTCTGAAAACGCGCCTCCGGTATGGCCGCGGCCAGTTGACGGCCGCACTCCGGCGCAATCCACTGGTCCTGTTCGCCCCACAGAATCTGCGTCGGACAGCGCATCCGCGGATAGCGCGCTTCCACTTCATCGGTATAGCGCTGGTCCATTTGCGCGATCTGCCGGTAGAACGCGGCTTGTCCCGTCGCGCCGAGCCACGGCGTCACGTAGGGCGCGAGTTCGTCATCGGGGATCTCGCGGGCGATGGCGCCGCGCACGTAGGCCTTCACCACGGCTTCATGAATATACGGCGGCAAGCCGGCGAACGCGTCGCCATGCTCGCGCACGTGCCGCACGAACGGCGAACCCCAGGGCGCAACCGCAACCGGATCGATCAGTGTGAGACTGCGATACTCGCAGCCGTCGATGAGATGCGCGCGCAATGAAGTCGCGCCGCCAAAATCATGGGCGATGACGTCCGGGCGCTTCAGTTGCCAATGCACGAGCAATTGGGCGAGCAGCACGTTCTGCACGCCGAGCGAAACGTCCTGGCCGTCGCACTGTTGCGACTGGCCGTAGCCGAGCAGGTCGTAGTAGTAAACGGTGCGGATTTGCGCGAGATGCGGCGCGATGCGATGCCATACATACGAAGAGAACGGCGTGCCGTGAACCAGCACCAGCGGCGGACCGTTGCCGGTCACGTTAAAGCGCACGGTTTGATCGCGGAACGTATAGCTTTGGGGAAGCGGCCAGTTTTGCATGATGAGCGTCGCGAGAAAGTCTGCTTGCCTTAACGGGTTGCGTGAAGCCTGATGCCCGGTGTTTCGTAGCCTGCTGTGAATCGCTCCCGGAAAACCTCACCTTTGTTTTAGTCTGCAACACCAGGCAAATTCATCGAGACGTCCGCTCGCGGACTCCTCGTCGGTCCGAACGCGGCAGCCTGCACCGCATACCTTTGCGAATCGCGCATGAATCGCCTTGAAATAAGGTGTTTTCATGTCGGCGCGATTCGGAAGACCAGGTAATCGGCTAATCGCAAGCGACTTCACCCTTCAACTCGCCGACGCCCGACCAACCGAAAGCCTGTTTTTCAACGGTGAGGAAATTCGGGAGCCGACGCTATTTCGCTGCCGCGCCGCGCAGCAGTTGCGAGACCTGGCCATGCAGATGCAGGATCGCCGGATCGGCCTGCAACAGCGGCAGATAACGCGGCAGAAAAGCATTATTCGGCTGATCGGCTGAAAAGAGACCCACGATCGCTTCGGCTGCGGCGAGCCGGTCGGCGGGCTCGGCTTCCTTGTCGTCGAGAATTTCGTCGACGTTCGCAATCAAGGTCGACAGCGGCGTGAGCCAGCGAAACCCCGAGCCGTTGATCAGCACTTGCAGGAAGGCGGCGGGTGTCACCGGGCCGAATTCCTTTTCATACGATGCGCGCTCGTGATCGAGAATGGATTTATGCAGCGCCAATAGCGGTCTGCGAATCTCCGAGAGGAATTGAGTGCATTGCTGGTCGTTCATCGTGCGGCTCCTTCGGATGGTCAGGCAGTCAGACGGTAAGGCCGGTTCGAGTCGGGCGAGCTCAATCAAGCGATGGTAACGCATTGATCCGGATGTCGTTCGTTCCGTGCCAGGCGCGCCGGCAGCGGCTCTCCTGTTGCGTCAGCGCGCCAGGGGTCGCGGCGAAATTCTTTGTGCGCGACTACAATTTGCCGGACTGTTGCGCCGCATTCACGCCGCGCATCATCTTCGATTCAACTGCACGTCGGCCTCATCGCGTATTAGCAGCGCTTACCGAATAAACGCGGCAAGCTTTCCTGCTTTGGTTCGACGTCCCGTCTAAACAGACTGACAAACAATAATCCCCACTCGGAGCCGCCCATGACCACGTTCAACATCAACGGCCAAACCCATACCGTCGATGCACCGCCCGACATGCCCCTGTTGTGGGTCTTACGCGACCTCGTCGGCTTGACCGGCACGAAGTTCGGCTGCGGCATCGCGCAATGCGGCGCGTGCACCGTGCATCTCGACGGCGTCGCGGTGCGCTCGTGCGTGTTGCCCGCGGCGGCGGTCGGCGACAGGAAGATCACCACGATCGAAGCGGTCGGCAGCACGCCGGCCGGACAGAAGGTGCAGCAGGCATGGCGTCAACTGGACGTCGTGCAGTGCGGCTACTGCCAGTCGGGCCAGGTGATGTCGGCCGCCTCGCTGCTCGCGAGCAACGCCAATCCCACCGATGCGGACATCGACGCCGCGATGGCCGGCAACATCTGCCGCTGCGGCACGTACAACCGCATCCGCGCGGCGATCAAGCAAGCCGCGAAGGGAGTCTGATATGTCCCAGGGATTGCTCGATGCACACAACGGCGCACACCACGGCGCGCAGCCGTCCGACAGCGGCAAGGGCCGCGTCAGCCGCCGCACGTTTCTCAAGTTCGGCGTGACGGTGGGCGCGGCGGCCGGCGGCGGCTTGCTGCTCGGCTTCAGCATGCCGGCCGCGAGCCAGGATCAGAAGGCCGGCAAATCGGTGATCGGCGGCGACGCCGACGAGGCGCCGCAAAACGGCGTGTTCGCGCCGAACGCGTTCATTCAGATCGACACCACGGGCAAGGTCACGCTCGTGATTCCGAAGGTGGAGATGGGGCAGGGCGTCTATACGTCGATCCCGATGCTGATCGCCGAAGAACTCGAAGTGCCGCTGGATTCAGTCACGCTCGACCACGCGCCGCCGAACGAAAAACTCTTCACGGACCCGCTGCTCGGCGGCCAGCTCACCGGCGGTTCCACGTCGATCCGCTATGCGTGGGAGCCGATGCGCCGCGCCGGCGCGACGGCGCGCGTGGCGCTGGTCAACGCGGCCGCGCAGCAATGGCAGGTCGATCCGTCAACCTGTCATGCGCAAGCCGGCCAGGTGATTCATGCGGCCAGCAAGCGCAGCATCGGCTATGGACAACTGGCGGACGCGGCGGCCAAACTGCCCGCGCCGGAAAACGTCAAGCTGAAAGACCCGAAGGATTTCAAGCTGATCGGCACCGCCGTCAAGCGCCTCGACTCGCCGGAGAAGGTGGACGGCACCGCCGTGTTCGGCCTCGACGTGCGCGTACCCGGCATGGTCTACGCGGCCATCGCCAATTGCCCGGTGTTCGGCGGCACGCTCGCGAGCGTGGACGACACCCACGCGAAGAAGATCCCGGGCGTGCGCCAGGTGGTCAAGATCGACAACGCGGTCGCCGTGATCGCCGACCACACGTGGGCCGCGAAACGCGGCGTGCAGGCGCTCGACATCAAGTGGAACGAAGGCGCGGGCGCGAATCTTTCGATGAAGCAGATCGTCGACGATCTCGCCAACGCCGCGCAGCGCAACGGCGCGGTCGCGCGCAAGGAAGGCGACGTCGGCAACGCCTTTTCGAATGCCAAGACGCGCGTGGATGCCGTCTATCAGCAGCCGTTCCTCGCGCACGCCACGATGGAGCCGATCAATTGCACCGTGCACGTGCGCCCCGACGCCTGCGACGTCTGGATCGGCTCGCAAGTGCCGACGCGCGCGCGGGACGCCGCGATGAAAGAGACCGGCTTGCCCGCCGACAAGATCGTCGTGCATAACCATCTGATCGGCGGCGGCTTCGGGCGGCGGTTGGAATTCGACATGGTCACGCAGGCGGTCAAGGTCGCCAAACAGGTGTCCGCGCCGGTCAAGGTGCTGTGGACGCGCGAGGAGGACATTCAGCACGACATGTACCGGCCGTACTACTACGACAAGCTTTCCGCCGGGCTCGATGCGAACGGCAAGCCGGTGGCGTGGCAGCATCGGATTGTCGGCTCGTCGATCCTGGCGCGTTTCGCGCCGCCCGCGTTCAAGAACGGCATCGATCCCGACGCGGTGGAGGTTGCCGCGGACCTGCCGTACGACTTGCCGAATCAACTGGTCGACTACGTGCGCCAGGAGCCGCATGCGGTCCCCACCGCGTTCTGGCGCGGCGTGGGACCGACGCGCGGCACCTTCGTGGTGGAGAGTTTCATCGACGAACTCGCCGCGCAGGCCAAGGTCGATCCGGTCAAATATCGCCAGGATCTGCTGGGCAAGACGCCGCGCGCGCTGAACGTGCTCAACACCGCCGCGCAGGCGGCGAACTGGGGCAGCGCGGTGCCGAAGGGGCAAGGGCGCGGCGTCTCGGTGATGCACGCGTTCGGCAGTTTCTTTGCGATCATCGTCGACGTGGCGGTGGACCAGGGCGAGGTCGCGGTCAAGCGCGTGGTGTGCGCGGTCGACTGCGGCATGGTCGTGAATCCGAACACGATCGAAGCGCAAGTGCAGGGCGGCATCATCTTCGGCATCACGGCCGCGCTCTACAGCGAGATCACGATCAAGAACGGCCGCGTCGAGCAGAACAACTTCACCGACTACCGGATGCTGCGCATCGATCAGACGCCGCCCATCGACGTGCATATCGTGAAGAGCAGCGAGGCGCCCGGCGGCATCGGCGAACCCGGCACCGCGGCGCTCGCGCCCGCACTGACCAACGCGATTTATGCGGCCACCGGCAAGCGGCTGCGGCAATTGCCGGTCGGCAGTCAACTGCAAACCGTCTGACCGGAGCCCGACATGAAAAACACACTGAAGGGTTTCGGCGCGGCGCTGTGCGTCGCGCTGCCGTTCGTCACGCAAGCGCCGGCGCAGGCCGCCGATCAAACGCTGGTGCAGCGCGGCGCGTATCTGGCGAAGGTCGGCGATTGCGCCGCCTGCCATACAGCGCCGCGCGGCAAGCCGTTCGCGGGCGGCCTGCCGATGAGCACGCCGATGGGCCACATCTACACCACCAACATCACGCCCGACCGGCAAACCGGCATCGGCGGCTATACCGAGGAGGACTTTGCCCGCGCGATGCGTGAAGGCGTCGCGAGAGACGGCCACAACCTGTATCCGGCGATGCCGTATCCGTCGTATGCGAAGGTCAACAACGACGACATGAAAGCGCTGTACGCGTATTTCATGAGCGGCGTCGCGCCGGTGCAGCAGGCCAACCGCGAGCCGGACATCAAGTGGCCGTTGAACATGCGCTGGCCGTTGAAGCTCTGGAACATGGTCTTCCTGGAGAAGGGCGTCTATCAGGACAAGCCGGGCAAGGACGTCGCCTGGAATCGCGGCGCATACCTCATTCAAGGCCTCGGGCACTGCGGCTCGTGTCATACGCCGCGCGGCATCGCGTTCCAGGAGAAGGCGCTCGATGAAAGCGGCAGCGCGTTCCTCACGGGCGGCCTGCTCGACGGCTGGTTCGCGGCGAATCTGACCGGCGCGCACAACGTCGGCCTGGGCCGCTGGAACGATCAGGATCTGCAGACCTTCCTCAAGACCGGCGCGAATCGCCACGCCTCGGCGTTCGGTTCGATGACCAGCGTGATCAACAACAGCACGCAGGCCATGAACGACACCGACATCGCGGCGATGACGACGTATCTGAAGTCGCTGCCGCCGGCGGGCGGCAACGGCGCGCCGCCTTATACGTTCGATCCGCAAGCGACGAAGGTGTCGTTGAACCGTCCCGCGAACGATGCCGGCGCGCGCGTGTACACGGCGTATTGCATGCACTGTCATGGCGTCGACGGACGCGGTTTCGCGCCGATGCTTGCGCCGTTGGCGGGCAATCCGAATGTGCTCGAAACGAATCCGTCGTCGCTGATCAACGTGACCTTGAACGGCACCGAGGATCTGGTGATCGGCGGCATTCCCGCGCCGTATCCGATGCCGAAGTACGCGCCGGTGTTGAACGACCAGCAGATCGCCGACGTGCTGAGCTTCGTGCGGGCCGGCTGGAATAACGGTGCGCCGGCGGTCAGCGCGGCGGAGGTGGCGAAGCTGCGCAAGTCGACGCAGGCGGCTCGCTAGTCATACGGGGCGGCACAAAAAAAGCGGCAACGGTTGTTGTTCACGGTTGCCGCTTTTTCATTCGCGGACGCAAGTCCAACCAAAACGCCCGGCCAAAACGCTCGCTGCGAACGCGAGCTAGCGATGCTGCCCGACCTTCTGCCGTTTCTCCAGCACACGCGCATACCACGTCAGCGGGAAGCACATCGCGAAGTAGATCATCGCGACCATGCCGTAGATCGGGAACGGACGGAACGCGGCGTTGGTGATCATCGTGCCGGTCTTGGTCAACTCGACGAAGCCGATGATCGACGCGAGCGCGGTGCTTTTCACCACCTGCACGAGAAAACCGACCGTCGGCGCGACGGCGATTTTCAGCGCCTGCGGCCACACGATATAGCGCAGTTGCTGGCCGAACGTCATGCCGAGACTCGCGCCCGCCGCCCATTGACCGCGCGGCACGGCTTCGACGCAGCCGCGCCAGATGTCGACCAGATACGCGCTCGTGTAAAGCGTCAACGTGACGGCTGCCGCGACCCACGGCGATACTTCAACGCCCATCAACGGCAAACCGAAGAACGCGAGAAACAGTTGCATCAGCAGCGGCGTGCCCTGGAACACTTCCACGTACACGATCACGATCCGGCGCAGCCACGGCAGCGGCGAGACGCGCATCGCCAGCAAGATCAGCCCGACCATGCCGCCGCCGACAAACGCGATCAGCGACAACAGCACCGTCCAGCGGGCGGCGAGCAGCAGATTGCGGGCGATGTCCCACAGGGTGAATTCGACCATGATCAACGCTCCGTGGGCAGGGTGCGCGGGGCGCGCCACATCAGGCGAGTGCGCCAGCCACGCGGCGCGCTGTCGGCGCCGCGCGCCGCGCGGCCGGCGAACAGACCGCGGCCGAAGCGGTTCAGCAATTGCCGCAACAGGATCGACATCAACAGATAAGTGGCCGTGATGATCGCGTAGCTCTCGAACGACCGGAAGTTGCGCGACTGGATGAAGTTCGCCGCATACGTGAGATCGGGCACCGAGATCTGCGAGACGACCGCCGAGCCGAGCATCACGATCAGCACCTGGCTCAGCAGCGCGGGAAACACGGCGGCGACCGCCTGCGGCAGCACCACGTAGCGGAACACTTGCCGCCCATGCAGACCGAGCGCCTGCGCCGCCTGCACCTGGCCGCGCGGAATCGAATCGATGCCGGCGCGCACGATCTCGATCGCGTACGCGCCGAGATTGACGGTCATCGCCAGAATCGCGGCCTGTATTTCGTCGATATGAATGCCGAGGCTCGGCAAGCCGAAGAAGATGAAGAACAACTGCACGATGAACGGCGTATTGCGGATCAACTCCACATAGCTCGCGATCACCCAGCGCGCCCATTTCGGCCCGGCCACCGCGACGCTCGCGCCGCCAATGCCGACGAGACCGCCCAGCACGGTGGACACGGCCGTCAGCCCCAAGGTCACGGCGACGCCGCGCGCGAGCATCCCCGCATAGAGGCCGAAGCCGCTGAAATCGAACGCATAGGTCATGGCGTGGCGCTCATCGTGAGGTCAAACTCCGGCGCGCACCGGCATGCCGGCGCGCTCAAACAAGGTTCAGAGATCGGCCGGCAGCGGCGCGCGCAACCACTTCTGCGAAATCGCGTTCATGGTGCCGTCCTTGCGGGCCTTGGCAATGGTTTCGTCGACTTTCTGCTTCAGACGCGGCTCGTTCTTGTTCAAACCCACGTGATCCGGCGAGCTGAAGAGCGAAAACTTCTGCTCGGGATCGTTCGCGGGATGACGCGCGAGAATCGTGGCGCCGACGTCGTTGCCGACGACCATCAACTGTACCTGACCAGAAAGGAACGCCGAAATTGCGCCGTTAGGATCGTCGAATCTTTTTATGATCGCCGTGGGCGGCGCGATCTTGCTGACGCTCAGGTCTTCCAGCGTGCCGCGCGCGACCGACACCGACTTGCCGGCGAGGTCGCCGGCGTTCTTGACGGGCAGCGCTTTCGGGCCGAACACGGCGAGGTAGTAGGGCGCGTAAGGCTGCGAGAAGTCGATCACCTTTTCGCGCTCCGGCGTCTGGCCCACCGAAAGCAGCATGTCGGTTTTGTGGCCGGCGAGGTAGGCCATGCGGTTGTCGCCCGTCACCGGCACCAGTTCCACTTTCACGTTGAGCGACTTGCCGATCAGATCGGCGACGTCGATGTCGTAGCCCATCGGCTTCATGTCCGGGCCGATCGAGCCGAACGGCGGATAGTCCATGAACACGCCGATGCGCACCGTGCCCGACTTCGCGATGTCGTCGAGCGCGTCGGCTCGCGCGGCGGACGAAAAGGCGCATAGCGCGCCGAGGCTCGTGAAAGCGAGGGCGGCGGCGAGCGCCGCGAACCCGCGGCGGGTGGTCGATTTCAAAACTTGCGGCTGGTGCATGGTCTTTCCTCTGTCGAGAACGGTGGTGTTGGAATGGCTTTAGGGGTTGGCTGGAATGTCGCTCGCTGTGGTCGCGCGGTTCGGTAGCTCGGCTCGGTGACTCGGCTCGGTGACTCGGCTCGGTGACTCGGTTCGGCGGTTCAGTGCGCGGCGCGAGCGGCGATCAGCTTGCAGGCGTGCGGCGGCAATTCCGCGAGCACCGGCATGCCGAGCGTGAGCCCCGGCGTTTCGCGCGGCGTGGTCGTGGCGGTCAGCGTGAAGCCGGCGCAATCGATCGTCGCTTCCAGCGAGGCCCCCACGTCACGGATAAACGTGACGGTGCCCGCGAGCCGATTCGCGCCGGCTTCGGCTGAAGCGGGTTTCACGCACACGTCCTCCGGGCGGATCAGCAGGCGGATGTCGCCGCCCGAATCCGGCACGCGCGCCGTTTGAGCGACGGCGATGCGCCGCCCGCCCGGCAGGCACACGCCGAGCGTGCCGTCGTAAGTCACCGGCAGGATATTGCCGAGGCCGATGAAGTCGGCGACGAACTCGCTGACCGGATCGCGATAGATATCGAGCGGCTTGCCCACCTGCGCGATGCGGCCTTTCTCCATCACGACGATCTCATCGGCCATCGTCATCGCTTCGCGCTGATCGTGCGTGACCATGATCGTCGTGATGCCGAGGCGCTGTTGCAGCAGGCGGATCTCGACCTGCATCGCTTCGCGCAGCTTGGCGTCGAGTGCGGAGAGCGGTTCGTCGAGCAGCAGCAGTTTCGGTTGCGAGGCGATCGCGCGCGCAATCGCCACGCGCTGGCGCTGACCGCCGGAGAGTTGCGTGACCGGCCGGTTCGCCATGTGCGGCAACTGGATCAGGTCGAGCAGTTCGGCGACGCGGCGCGCCTGTTCGTGCTTGACGGTCTTGCGCAGCTTCAGCGGATAGGCGACGTTCTGCGCGACCGTCATATGCGGGAACAGCGCGAGCGACTGGAACACCATGCCGAAGTCGCGCTGGTTCGCCGGCAGCCGCGTGATGTCGCGGCCGGCAAAGTGGATGCTGCCCGAGCTCGGCGTTTCGAGCCCGGCGATCATCCGCAGCAGCGTGGTCTTGCCGCAGCCGGACGGCCCGAGAAAGCAGACCAGCTTGCCGTCGGGCACGCTCAGATCGACGCCGTCGACGGCATGCGCCGCGTTGAAGCGCCGGGTCACGGCCTGCAAGGTGAGATGGGTCATCGAATGCTCCGGCGGCAACGCGTGAGAAGCGCGGTCAAAGCGCAACGCCTTCGTCGCCGATCAGCTTTTCCAGCAGCCAGATCAGCGCGAAGTCGATCGCGACGATGAATACGGCGAAACAGAACACGGTCGGATCGAGCGACGACACCGTGCGGCTGTACAGCCACACCGGCAGGGTCATCGTGTCGATGCCGTACAGGAAGAAGGTCACCGTGAATTCGTTGAACGAGACGATGAACGCGAACAGCATGCCGGCGAGAATGCCGGGGCGCATCAGCGGCAGGATCACGTCGACGAGCGCGCGGCCAGGACTTGCGCCCATCACGCAGGCGGCTTCCTCGAACTCGGGGCCGATCGAGGCCACCGACGCCGCGCAATTCTTCACGGTAAACGGCAGCGCCAGAATCACATGCGCGATGATCAGGCGGAACACGCCGAGTTCGACCGGCAGCACGTTGAACACCAGCAGCAGCGAGAGGCCGAGCATCACGAGCGGATAGACGAGCGGCAACGCCACCAGTTGCTCGACCGCGGGCTTGCCGCGAAAACGGTAGCGGCAGAGCGCATAGGCGGCGGGCACCGAAACGAGCGTGGCGATGATCATCGTGCAAAGCGCGACGATCAGGCTCGTGCTTAACGCCGCGCCCATCGAGAGCGAGTCGCTCGCATCCGGCGCGACGAAGCTGCGCCACGCGGCGCGATACCAGTGCAAGCCGTAGGCGTGCGGCGGGAATTCGAGCGTATCGGCCGCGCTGAACGACATCGCGATCATCGTGAGGATCGGCAGCGCGGCGAGAAACAGGACGAGCGCGGCCAGCAGCGCGGCGGCCTTGCCGAGCCGGCCGGGCATCGTGACCGGCCAACGGGAAACGCGGGGCAAACGCGCGAGCCGCGCGGTTTGAATCGGCGTGCTCATGCGCGCGGCTCCTCGGCAAGACGTTGCGTGCGGCGCACAAGGCGCTGCGAGAGCGCCATCACCGTAAGCGTGGCGAGCATCAGCACGACGCCCGATGCGGACGCCGCCGGCCAGTTCAGCAAGGGCGCCACCTGATCGTGGACCAGCACGGCGAGCATCGGCACGCGGCGTCCGCCGAGCAGCAAAGGCACGGCGAACGCGCTGGCGTTGTACGCGAACACCAGCAACGCGCCGGACACGAGACCGGGCAGCGCGAGCGGCAACAGAATGTGACGCAGCGTTTGCCAGCGCGTCGCGCCGAGCGTCGCCGCGGCCTCTTCATACGAGCGCGAGACCGCGCGCATCGCGCTCGACAACGGCAGCACGGCGAGCGGAAACGCCGTCTGGATCAAGCCGAGCAACACGCCATGTTCGCGATACAGCCACATCACCGGGCGTTGCACGAGCCCGCTGCCGAGCAGGGCATGATTGAGCAAACCGGCCGGACCGAGAATGATCAGCCAGCCATAACCTTGCAGCAGCAGATTGACGAGCAGCGGCAGAAGCACACCCGCGAGCAGCAGACGCCGCGCGAGCCGCGATTGCGTGCGAGCCATCGCGAGCGCGACGGGAATCGCCAGCACGACCGCGCAGATCATGCTTTGAAACGCCAGCTTCAGCGTGAGCCATAAAGACTTGAGGAAGTAGCCGTCGAGCAGGTCCGCGTAATTTTGCAGCGTGAAGCCGCGCCACTCGTTGCCTTGCGTGCCGAAGCTCATGCGCAGCACGACGAGCGCGGCCGCGCCGAGCACCGCGAGAAACAGCAGGATCGGCGCGAGCAGCAGCCACGGGCGCGCTTTGTCCAACGCGCTTGCGGCGGGCTGGTCCGGCGCGACGGATGCGGGATTGGGCGCGCCGCCCGCCGCGCCCGCCGCGCTGCCGGATGCCGCGGCCGAACCCCGCGCCGCAGTCGACGCCGATCCGGCTCGCCGCGAAAAGCGCGCGAGCATCGCCGTCATGCCGAGAAGATTTCGGTGTAGCGCTTGATCCACGCCGGCTGCACGACGGCGAGCGCCTTGTCGTCGTGCAATACGGCTTTTTCGGCGATCTGCCGCGGGCTCGGTACGAACGCGCGGCTCTCGGCGGGAATCACCGCTTTCGAATTGACCGGGCCGTTCAGCACGTCCGCCGCCATGCGGCCTTGCACGCCGGCATCGAGCGAATGGTTGATGAAGGCGTGGATCAGATCGCTGTCGCCGGGATGCGACTTCGGGATCACCGTGAACATCAGTTGCGTAGCGAAGCCTTCCTTCATGCCGTAGGTCACGCCCATCTTGTACTCGGGCTTGCGGATCTGCGCGGGGAAAAAGGCCGGCGAATAGATGCCGCCGATATCGAGCGAGCCGGTGCGGAACAGATCGGCCACCTGGTTCGGGTTCTCGCCGAGCGTCATCACGTGGTCTTTCAGTTGCATCAGTTTCCTGAAGCCCGGCTCGATGTTCTGCTGCGAGCCGCCGTTCATTTTCGCGGCGATGATCGCGAGGTCCACTGCTTCGGCCCATTCCGGCGGCGGCAGGAACAGGCGGCCGGCGTACTTCGAGTCCCACAACGCTTCATACGACGACGGCGCTTCCTTGAACGTCGACGTGTTGTAGATCAGGCCGTCCGACCACAGCAGATAGCCGATGCCGAAACCGTTCGCGCCCGTGCGGTATTGCGGGGCCACGTCCTTGAGATTCGGCAGCTTGTCGAGATCGGGCTTCATCAGCAGGCCGGCGTCGCCGAGACCCGCCGCGCCCACGCCCGCCAGCGTGATCACGTCGTAGGTCGGCCGCTCGCCCGCGGCCTTGACCTTGGCGACCATGCCGGAGGTGCCGTCGGCGCGATCGGCGATCACCTTCGCGCCGGTCTTCGCCGTGAAGGTGGCGGCGATGTTGCGCAAGGCCGCGGCGCCGGTGTCGTCGGACCATGTCAGGAGGCGCAGCGTTTTGCCGGAGAAGTTGTGCTCCTCAGCCTTGAGATTGACGAACGGCATCGGCAACGTGGACGCCGCGAGCGCCGCGCCGAGCGTCTTGATGGCCTGCCTTCTACCCCGTTTGATGTCTTGCATGGCGGTCTCCTGTGTTGAGCGCCTGTTGCTGGGTGATGTTCGCTGTGACCGCTGCCGCTGCATCGCTCGTTGGCGCTGCCCGCCTGGCATGACCGGGCGCGTTGCCCGATGCGCCGCGGTGGATGCACTCTAGGTTTGCCAAAATCCCTCAACAAACGAAATATGCGCATGGAACGCATGAGCTAATCTCATGCGTCGGCATTGAGGTGGTGGTGCCGGCGGCATTGATCGGGCAAGCGGGAGCGCCGAGACGGTGGCGCGTGCGGGTTAACGTCCACGTTTTTTCCGCGCTCGGGCTGCGCGGGGAGGTATGAGGAAAGCTCGGTTCTGGTGCGGTCGCGAACGGTACGCGCCCTGTGCCGGTGCAAACCGGCGGTCGAGCCCGGCGTCCTGCTTCATGCCATGAGCAACACGCATGGGTTCAAGCGAGGTTCGAGCGCCTGTGAGAATTTTCGATGGCGTATCCTATCGGCCAGATGGGCCGCATGCGCTGCGCGACGCCCATTGCTTCACGCTCGCGCAATGAGTTTTTCTGATCCTTACTGGACCCTACTGGACTTCTTTCGATGCGCCGTCTCCCGCCGCTCAACGCGCTGCAGATTTTCGAAACCGTCGCGCGGCATCGCAGCTTCACGCGCGCCGCGGACCATCTTTGCCTGACGCAAGGCGCGGTGAGCCGGCAAATCATCGCGCTCGAGGATTACTACAAGTTCCCGCTCTTCAAGCGTCACGCGAAGGGCTTGACGCTTACCGCCGAAGGCGAGCTGCTGCTGCCGGCCGTGAAGGAAAGCTTCGCGCGCATCGAGGAGATTTCGCTGCGCCTCACGCGGCAGCGCACCGATCTCGCGCTGAAGGTGCCGACCTGCGTGATGCGCTGGATGCTGCCGAAGATCATGCGCTTCCAGGCCGAGTATCCCGATCTGCACGTGCAGATCACCACGACCTGGCAGCATGACGTCGACTTTCAGATGGAGCCGTTCGACGCGGCCATCATCTATGGTTCGTCGCCGGGTGCGGACGTGCAGGCGGTGCCCTTGTTCGAGGAGCGTCTGACGCCGGTGTGCGCGCCCGATCTTCTGAAAGACAAGCCGTTGGACGAGATCGCGGACCTGGCGCGCCATACGTTGCTGCATCCCACGCGCGATCATCGCGACTGGAAAATGTGGCTCGCCAAGGTGAGCGAGGCGGATGCCGCGAACGCCCAGGCGATCGACGCCGAGCACGGGCCGAGTTTCGACACGCTCGACATGGCGACCAACGCCGCGTTGCAGGGCTTCGGCGTGGCGATCAGCGACCTCGCGCTGATCGACGAGGACGTCGCGGCGAGGCGGCTGGTGCGGCCGTTCGATACGGTGCTCAAGACCGGCTGGCGTTATTACTTCATCTATCCGGATTCAGCCGCGCATCAGCAAAAGCTCAATCTGTTTCGCGACTGGATCGCCGCGCATTGGCAGGAGTGAGGCCGCGAACGTCGCGTCACGGCGCGAACGACAGAAACAGATACGCCGCGAACAGCGACAGATGCACGGCGCCCTGCAGAATCGTGGTGCGCCCGCTGCTGAGCGTGAGCGTGCCGACCAGCAGCGTGAGGATCAACAGCACCGTTTGCTTGCCGTCGATGCCGAGCACGAGCGACTGACCGGTCGCGAGAAACACCGCGGCGACGGTCGGAATGGTTAGCCCGATACTGGCGAGCGCGGAACCCAGCGCGAGATTCATGCTGTTCTGCAAGCGATCGGCGCGGGCCGCGCGCACCGCCGCGAGACCCTCGGGCAGCAGAACGAGCGCGGCGATGATGATGCCGACCACCGCCGCCGGCGCGCCCGCGTTCTGCACCGCGGTTTCGACGACCGGCGACAGCACCTTCGCCAGCAGCACCACGGCGACGAGGCACACCAGCAGCAAACCGCCGGCCGCGAGCGCCACGCGGCTGCTCGGCGGGGCGGCGTGCACGTCTTCGTCGGGCACGTCGGCGAGAAAGTAATCGCGATGCCGTACCGTCTGCACGAACACGAACACGCCGTACAGCACCAATGACGAAACGCCCGCGAACGCCAGTTGCGACGGCGACAGCACCGGGCCGGCGCGGGTGGTCGTGTAGTTCGGCATGACGAGCGTGAGCACGGACAGCGAGGCGAGCACCGCCAGCGCCGCGGCCGCGCCACGGCTTTGAAAGTCCTGCTCGCGATGCCGGATGCCGCCCACTAACAGGCAAATGCCCACGATGCCGTTGCAGACGATCATGACCGCGGCGAACACGGTGTCGCGCGCGAGGCCGGCCTTTTCGGGGCCGGAGGTCAGCATCACCGAGACGATCAGCGCGACCTCGATCACGGTGACGGCCACCGCCAGCACCAAGGTGCCGAACGGCTCGCCGACGCGATGCGCGACCACTTCCGCATGGTGCACCGCCGTAAACACCGCCGCGCACAGCGCCACGCCGACCAAAGCGAGCAGCAGCCCGTTGCCCGGCAGCAGATAGGCGGCGCCCAGCACCATCCAGGCGACGAACGGCGCGGCAATGGTCCAGCGGGGTAGAACGGTCGCGGTCGAGGTCATTGGGGCTTCCTTTTTGTTGCTTGTTTTGACTGGCGCGGAGGGGTTCCACGTGGGCTAGGAGCGAGCGCGGAAGCTCATGCGGCTTCTCATAAATACGTTCTAACGTATTAAATTATAAGGGATACTTGACCGCGTCCGAGATTTTCGCAGACGGCGTCCCGCAGGCGCGGTACATGCGGCGACGCTTGACCAGAACGATCGGTCAAGCGGGCTTGCGCGGAAAGCAGGTGGGTTGCAGTGTAGTGCGGCTTCGCGAGATTCGGCGGCGTGTAGCGCCGGAGCGAGCCGGTTGAACCTAGTGATCTGATAGTCGGGCGTCGATGCGTTGTCGAACCCAGCGACGCCCGGATCTGCCGCTACGGTCGCGGCCGACCGAATTACTGTCCGACCGGGCGGATCGTCAGCGCGTTCTTCACTGAAGTCACGCCGGCGACGCCTTGCGCGGCCTGAGTCGCCAGATCGACTTGCGGCTGCTCCGGCACGGAGCCGGCCAACGTCACCGCGCCGCCACGTGCACGCACCGAGATATTGGCCACGCTCAGCCCTTTGGTTTTCGTCAGCGCGCTACGCACCTTGCGGCCCAAGGCACGATTGGCGGCCTTGGCCTGCTTGGCGGTCGGCGCCGCGGAGGCTGCCTCGGGGGCCGCCGTGGTCGCCGCATCGCTGCTTTGCGCGTAGGCGTTGAGCGATGCCAGAACGATCAGCGCGCCGCCGACCATCTTGATTGCCGTGAATGCTTTCATTGAACTCTCCTGTTGTCGTGAATACTTCGGTCCCCGGGTGGGGACGCTTTAATGCAACTACGGTACTTCGGGACGAATCTGAACGGGACTGTGCCGCGGGTCGTGCGAGTGCATGCAAGCTGACTGCTGATCGAGGCGAGGTGATGCGATACGAGCGGGCCGAGGCGCATGCGAGCCGGCAAAGGCTGTGCCGCGGACCGGAAACACACGATACTCCAATCGATGCCGCGGCGACTGCGACGGTGCCACGAAATGAGGCGTGGCTACAACGCATCGGCCGATGACAACCGACCCATGTCGCGATACCGCGTGGCATGGCGCATCCATCGAACCGCGCGCTGCGCGCTTTTAAAAAGGCCGAACGCATGCCCGAACCGTTGCTTCCCATCCTGCCGTTGCATCGTGACGATTTGCCGGTCGATACGATCGGCCTGGCGCGCTTCATGATCGGCAAGTACCTCGTGCACGATCTGCCCGAAGGCCGCATCAGCGGACGGATCGTCGAGACCGAGGCGTATCCGGTCGGCGATTCGACCAGCCATGCGTTCATCGGCCGACGTCCGCATAACGGCTCGATGTTTCTCGCGCGAGGTCACGCCTACGTGCGCCTCACGTATGGCTTGTCCTACATGCTGAACATGTCGGCGGAAGCGGAGGAGGTCGGCGCGGGCATTCTGTTTCGCGCGATCGAGCCGCTCGAAGGTTTGCCGTTGATGGAAGCGCGGCGCCCCGGCGTGCCGCTGCGCGATCTCGCGCGTGGACCCGGCCGCTTGACCACCGCGCTCGGCATCGGCCAGGCGTTCGACGGCCGCGATCTTTGCACTGGGCGTGGTCTTTGGATTGGCGTGATTGAACGTGGCGAGTTGCCGGTTGGCGTGACGACGCGCATTGGTCTGTCGCGCGAAATGCATCGACCGTTGCGGTTTTTCGAACCGGGCAGCGCGTTCGTGAGCGGACCGCGAAAGCTGTTGTTGAGCGCGCATGCCGGACCCGAGGCTCGCGCGAAAATCTGACCGGCAAGCGCACGGGCGCCGGCAAAATCCGCGGGGACAGGATGCGTTTTGGAAACCTCAGACACAAAGGCTTACGAAGCCGCGCATTATTACGGGGAACCCTCGACCCAATTCGCATGCGACGGTAAATTCCGCTGCACTGTTGCGATTAGGGCAATTATGTATCTCTCAATTAAGGGTTTTCCCTTGGCGTGCCGGTGACTAGACTGGAATCACTCGCTGCTCACGGTGTGTGGCAAGCGAAGCAAAAAACCAATCTGGAGGTAAGTCATCATGAACTCGTTTATCAAGGCAGTTGCCCTCGCAGCCGTTCTCGCGGCCCCGGTCGCCTCGTTCGCCCAATCGAGCCAGCAACCCGTGACCCGCGCGGAAGTCCGTAACGAACTGATTCAGTTGGAGCGCGCGGGCTATAACCCGGCCACCGCCAGCGATCCGGCTTATCCGGCCGATATCCAGGCCGCCGAGCGCCGCGTGCAGGAACAAAACCCGGCCATCGCACAAACCCAGCAACCAGTCGCCGACACCAGTGGTTACGGCGCGCCGATGAGCGGTTCGTCGCAGTCGGGCGGCACGGTCCAGCCGACCTCGGGTCCGAAGTCGGTTTATTTCGGTAACTAACGCGGTAGCGCGGTATTGGAAAAGCAGAAATCGGCGCGCCGCCCGATGCGGCGCGCATCACGACACGGTGTCTTTGTTCCGGCGTGAGACTCGTGCGCGGTCCGCTGGGTAGCCAGCCCGCCGCGGCGCTGTCCCGGTCCACGATACAAGGAACCTCCGCTGCCGCAAGGTAGCTTCGCCCAGCCCGGTCAAGGATTGGGCTTTTTTTGCGTCTGCGTGTTTGCGTGGAATCGCGCGGCGCGAGAGGCGCCGCCGTGCGTCAAGGACGTTCGCCGTGAATATAGAACTCGAGTTGCTGAATGGTGAACTGCTGTTCAGCGATGATGTTCTTCACCAGGTCGCCGATCGACACCATGCCCACCAGCCTGTCGTTTTCGATGACCGGCAAATGGCGCATGCGGCGTTCGGTCATGAGGGCCATGCAGTCGTCGGTGCTCTGATCGGGGCGCACGAAGCGCACCGCCTTGCTCATGATGTCGCGCACCGGCGTGGCCTTGGACGAACGGTCCATCAGCACGACCTTGCGCGCGTAGTCGCGCTCCGTGACGATGCCGGCGATGCTGTCGCCGTCCGTCACCACGAGCGCGCCGATGCCTTTTTCGGCCATCAGCCGGATCGCCTCGTAGACGGAATCGTCGACCCCGATCGTGTAGACGGTGGTGTTGTTCGGTTTCGTTTTAAGAAGCTGTGCAACGCTTGTCATGGAGCGGCTCCGTTTCGCTATGCGGCGCGCCGGCACGGCGCGTTGTCGTGAGGGACAGGCCATTCCAGTATAGGCGCGACGCGCCGCCGCGGTACTTCGGGAATACCTGGGGCGCGCCGCGGGCCGAGTTCGGGTAGCGGCGCGGCACCGGGCGGCTCCATGCACCGCGCAAGGGCATCGGGTGCACCGTGCCGATTAGCGGTAAACTCCCAGTCCGTACCTTATCCCCGGTTTGATCGGGTTCATGTCAGCACCACTGTCCAACGCCATGCTCACGTCTCACGATCCGTCGCCCACGGCAGACGGCGCCATCAGCGAAGAATGCGTCGTTCTCGACGCTACCGCCACGCTTCCCACGCGCTACGGCACGTTCACGTCCTATGTGTTTCGCGTGGTCGACAGCGGCGCCGAACATCTCGCGCTCGTGATGGGCGAGGTCGCGAACCAGTCATCGGTACTCACGCGCCTGCATTCGGAATGCCTCACGGGCGACGTGCTCGGCTCCTATCGCTGCGATTGCGGCGAGCAGCTCGATCTCGCACTGCGCTATATCGCAGCCGAAGGCTGCGGCGTGCTGTTGTATCTGCGCGGCCACGAAGGGCGCGGCATCGGCCTGTCGAACAAGATCCGCGCGTATGCGCTGCAGGAGCAGGGGCGCGATACCGTCGAGGCCAATCTCGATCTCGGCTTGCCCGACGACTCGCGCGAATACGATTCGGCGGCGGGCATTTTGCGCACGCTGAAGGTGACCTCGGTGCGCCTGATGAGCAACAATCCGGAGAAGTTCGACACGCTCTCCAAGCACGGCATTCCGGTGTGCGAGCGGGTCGCGCTGGCGATTCCGATGCGCGAGGAAAACGAGCGCTATATCCGCACCAAGCAGTTGAAGTTCGGTCATTACTTCGACGAGAACGAATAGAACCTTGTAAATTCCGGGCGATTGCTGCGCCGCCTATTTTCTTCCCTTATTGATTGCTGCTGCGCCAATGCCGGCCAGTGCGGCAGGTATTGCCGTTCACGGTGCTACGGCGACAATGGTTTCTGCTGCGCATTGACTCATTAGAATTGCAACTCGCGCTGATCTGTTGCCTCACGTAGTTTGCTACACGTCGGATTGTCCGGCGGGAGCGGCACGAGGTGACGAGGCAAATCAGCATGACGACACGCAAGGAGTTGGTGGCAGCAATTGCAATTGCGGTATCGCATCGCGACGCTCGGTGAACGGATCAGCATTCTCGATGAGTTCGTGGCTCTGACCGGGTATCACCGCAAACACGCCATTCGGCTGCTGCGGGAAGAGCTCGGCAAGCCACGAAAGAAGAAAAGAAAGAAAGCGAAACGACAACAATCCGCCGGGTAACATTCCTTCGCCAGGCAACACGCCGGACAGAACAATTGTCGTCGCGCAGGTGAAGCAGGTTTCAGTCGACGTTGACAGGTCTGGACTAGGTAGCACGACAATCATCCCAAAAACACAATGCGAAGTCAGGGATTGTCAGCGATCGGTTAAAAACAACAGACGCCGCCGGTGAGCTGTTCGGACCCTTCACCCGCGGGATGAAGGCGCGTATCGTTTCCTCCCCAAACAGGTATCGTTCGCGACCGATGTGTCTGTCGCGCATAACGGTCCTGAAGCAGTGCTGATCAGGTGAGGAGTCGATAGAAGATGGCAAGCCTGTATGACGATGCGAGAGAGGCGGTCTCCGGCGTGATGGCGGCTCCGGGGCGGCAGCGCCATTTTCTGGATGTGCCGGGCACCGACAGCGCGGCCCAACTGTCGGTCGTCTCGTTCGAGATAACCGAGAGGATGGGCGAGCCCGTCGAAGTACAGATCGAGCTGACCCATCCGCAACAGCTTTCGCGCAACGACTACCTGAGCCGCGACGCGGCTTTCTCGATCGTGCCGGACGATGGTGCGCCGAAGAAGTTCTCGGGGTACATCGAGCGTTTCTCGACGATCCAGACGACGAAGGACTTCACGAAGTACCGGCTGGTGCTCAGGTCCCATGTCGGACGGCTTGCCGCGGTCACCAATACCCAGATCTACCAGCACCAGTCGATTCCCGACATCATTGCGCTGGTGATGCGCCGTCATGGGTTCAGGCCGGAGCAGTACTCGTTCCGTCTCAGGAACCCGTACCCGAAACAGCTGTTCCGCTTCCAGTACAAACTCGACGATCTGTCCTACGTCCGGATGCTCATGGAGAAGACAGGCATCTATTTCTATATCGTCGAGACCGAGCACGGCGACCAGGTGGTGTTTGGCGACGACATCGACCACTATCGCTACGATCCGCAACTGGTGGTGCCGTACCGTGAAGCGGCCGGTCTCGAGGCGGGTGGCGTGGAGGCGGTGACGTCGCTCAGGACGCACACGGTCACGGTGCCGCAGTCGTTCGTGGTCGCCGACTACAACCCCGAGGCCGCCTGGGAGCGTTTTCGCGACGAGGCCAATATTGCCCCGCAGGATCCCACGACCTACGGCCAGCCGTATATCTACGGCACGCATCATCTGGATCAGGACGGCGCGAAGTGGGAGGCGCAGCTGCGTCATGAAGCGGCAATCGCGCGGCAGGTAGTGTATGAGGGCGAAAGCAACGTGCTGGCGCTGCAGTGCGCGCGAGTGCTGGAAACGGATGTCGTGCTGCCCGATGCGCCCAAAGGCCAGATGATCATCGAGCTCAGGCATCATGGCGCGCGCGACAAACCCTACACCAACAGCTACAGGGCGATTCCCGCTGACCGGCGCTTTCGCCTCGAACTGAAACCGGACACCTGGCCCAGAATCGCCGGGACCCTCAGCGCGCGTATCTGCAGCCCGGACAAATACACCTATGGCTACCTGAACGCTGCGGGCTATTACGTCGTCCGCTTCGACGCGGATTTTGCGGACTGGCCCAAGGGCGGCGAAAGGTAAGCGACTCGGCCCGACCGTTTCCCGATGCTGATTTTTCCAAAGCATGATGGGCGCGTTTAGATTGACGGAGCCAGTCAGCCATGTCGAACGCAGGGGCGCGAGCCCATCCCCA
>NZ_JBQEPU010000047.1:0-42273 GCF_052045835.1 Paraburkholderia sp. 22099
CCATCGGGGCCGGCGGGTACGTTCCGCAATCGAGTCCGGATATAAGTCCGCAACCACCCTTCTCGCTACGAACAATTACCTTGCAAATGGGAGGCGACCATATAAGAAATGTCGTGTTCCAGCCAGGTTCAAATGTGCGCCCGCCGCAAGTTCCGCGCGCCGCAGACCCATGCCATACACGAAGCGTACGAGAAACCCTTCAGTGCTCCGGAGCTAACGTATGAATGCGGGCAGGTTTTCCTTTGATATTCACAAATTTGCGCCCTTGAATCGCGCATTCATAAGTTTGCTACACGACCGTTCTGGCCCATTCGAAGCTCACAGATTTGCTCCCGAGCGCTGTGCTTCGGAGCAAAAACGTGAATGCGGCCAAGTTTATCTACGGGTGAGGAGTGAGCGGGAGCATAAATGTGTGATTTGCCATCGAAATCGCGATGACCGAGGGTGCCGGACCCTCGCGGCCATGTGACGGGCTATATCTCGCGAAGGCGACGACTCCCGAGCAAACCACAAATAAAGCCGTGCTCCCAAAGGGATGTGGCGGTGGACAACTCTCGCTTCCCGACAGAGATGCAGCACCCCTGAGCCCTGCACCACCGGTGCAAGCTCCTGTCAGGATTGGAAAATACCTGCCCGCCAAGTTGGCTCTCAATCTAGAACCTCTTGCTCCGCGGTGAATTCCGACTCGGCAAGCACAACTGCCAGCTCAGCCCAACCAGCTTTGGCCGCGAACGCCCGCATGCGTTCCGCCTGACCGCTGGTAGCTGCGCGCCGCCGGTCGTCCGGAACGTCTGCCGGATTCATTCTGTAAGGCTGCAACACATGTCCAACGCGTCGGGCGGCTTCAGCGACGTTCGCCGCAATCCGGAATCCACCCTCGTCTACGTCCCCCCAGTGCAGTATCGGCGTACCAAATGGCAAACCAGCGAGCAGTCGCTCGTACATCGCACGCCAGGCGGGCGACGGCATGCCCGCAGTGTAAATGAGCAGCACATTATCGTCAGCCCGGCGCTTCGCCTCGCTGTGGAACGTCGTCTGATTCTCGATAGTCAGCACGAACGCCGGCGTGCCATCGATACCCAAGACGGTCGGAGCAGAAAAGGCGCCATACGGTGTGTCGAGCAACGCAGTCACCCGCTGACGCCGCACCACAACCGCCCCCGCAAGACGAACGGGCTGGTCCTCTCGCCGCAACCCTAACTCCGCCCAGACATCCGACGCGACCCGCGGCTCGGCGTCGATATCACCCGATAGCAGCACATCGAGCGGGGCCGTTAGCTGCTCGATCCGCTTGCTGTCGAGAAACAGTTTTGCGCTCACCTCGCGTATGGGAAGATCTTCTTCGCACACACGTGCGTCTTGTTTCATATGGACGATCACCGCGGCGGCATCAGCCCAATCCATCGCCCTCTCCGACCCGATTCCGCGAACCTTGTACAGGCTTTCCCATCGCAAAAGAATCGACTCGAGGACGGGAAAAATCTCGAACCAATCCGCAAGCGATGCACGCGCCCGAGCGGTGGTCGAACGCCGCGTCGGCTGGCCTAGGAAGGTTGCTAAAGCATCGACCTGCAGCAAGGTGATTCGAACAATGGCACGGTCGCTTCCCAGGCCTTTTTCGTATTCAAGCTCAACCGCTCCAGCATCTTCCGCCGCACGCACAGCTGCCTCGAAGGATTCGCGCTCGAGCAAATTACGGCTTTCGGAGTAACGTTTGAGCGCACTGGCAGTCAGGGAGGCTGCTCGGATACGCCGACCTGCCGACACCTTCTCGCCAATGGCGAGCAGTTTCGTTAACAGCGTAGTCGCTAGGGCGTCCATATTCGTTATTCCGCTGAAGTTGGCGACGCAGCCACCAAACGCTCGGCTCGAATCCGCGCGATCTCGACTTCCAGCAATTCAGGGTGAAACTCGAGTTGGTCCGAGCGCATCAGTTGACGCGCCTCCTCGTCGACATTGTGGCCGGTCAGCATCACGACGTTGTTTTCCGGATCGCGCACGATGTCGTAGTACCGGTGCAGGAACGCGGTCAGAATGCCGAGATTCTCCCCCGGGCTGGCGAGGAACACCTGCAGGCCGAGGTCTTCAAAGTAACGCATGGTCGCCGTAATGTTCGTCTGATCCATCCGATGAAACGCTTCGTCGAGCAGAATAAGCCTGATGCCATCGCGGTGAACGCGACTCAGACGGTATGCAGACGCGAGCGCCGCTCCAGCGATCACGTAGAGCGGTGCTCGATGCTCTCCGCCCGAACCCGGACCGATTCGCTTGCTCAAGTGCCCAATCGTCTTCGTCTTTCGTGTTTCGCGATCTTCTCGCTGAATCTCGATATCGAACATAAAGAATTCGCGATAGTCATCAAGCGCCGTGCGCGCACTGCCCGCTCCAAGCGTGGACTTCTCCTCGAGCAGTGTCTTGAACTGCTCTGGAATCTCGCCAGCACTGCCCAACAGCGTGTCATCTGGCCCATACGCTGCGATATCCTTGATGAACTTGAGCAGCTTCTCGTTTTCCGAACGAGGGACCCGGACGAACTGATAGCGCTCGCCATTGGAGAACACGGGACAGGTCTTCAGGACACTGTTGAGGCGGTCGATCGTGTCTTCCAGCCATGCCAGATTGTTTGCCAGCGCCACGGCGACGTCGGTGCGGAAGGTTTCCTGTGACGCGCGATACGCTTCCTCCATTTGCGCTTGATGTTCAACCAATTGGGTGCCACACAAATGGTCGACGCGAGTCTTCACCCACTCGCGAGCGAGTTGCCAGTCTCCCCCAGTACGCTCGTCTAACTGCTCACGATAGTCGGTGAGAAACGTTCCAAGCAACGCCATACCACGATTTATCTCGGTTTGCTGGCGAGCTTCGAGGTTCCTCGCTCGATTCCTGCAATCGTCCATCATCCGTGCATAGTCGCCCGGCGGAAATTTGTCCAGTAAGCGGTCCCATTGCTCGTCCGCGTATACACTGTCGAACAATGGACTCTTGCGAGCTTGATTGAGCTTGACCCTGAGTTCGTCCACGGCGGCCTCAGCCCTCTTCGCCGCCAGCTCGAGATGCTCAACGTTCAGCCCTGCGGCGCCCTCCTTACGCAACAATTCCGTCTGGGTATTGCGCAACCTCCCTTCCTCAGTTTCCCACTGCCTGACGCGCTCGCAGAGCGCCAGATATTCTTCGTCCGACAGCTCGTGCAACTGTGCGGCATATTCGTCTGCCCGGGTCTGTGACTCCATGGCACTGGCGTAACAATCCCGGATGTCCTTGATGGCGCGGGATTCGGGTGGAATCTCTCGCAGCATACGCTCGACCGCATCGAGCGATGACCGCTCGCCTGTCTTGCGGGTAAGATCAGCACGGCACTCGCGCAAGGCCAGTTCGATTCCTGCCTTCTGCTCCTCGCCACGAACGCTCAGCCGACGCTCCTGAAGCGGGGCAAGCCGTTCCATCGTTCCCTTGCCTGTGAGCATGCCGTCGGTCGTGAGCGTGCGTCCGCCTCCCAGTGCTTCGTCGCTCGTACTCACGCACTGAATGTCCCGGAACAGATTGCGAACGAACGCTACCGCGACCGGCAGATCACCCTCGATTAGCTTACCGACGGTGCCTTCTCCCGCGGGCTTCGGCGCCGAGAAACGGCTCGACATGACGATCTTCGCACCGTATATTGCGCCGCGTCCCGACATGCGGCGATACAGTTCGAACGCCTTTTTCTCATACCGCTCTTCGACAATGAGCGCCTCCAGATTGGACAGACCAAGATACGATTCCACCACCCGTTCCCAATCTGGATCCGTGACCCTGATGACATCACAAACGGGGGTGGAGTCGATGCCATGTTCGCGGAGTTCCGAGCGCAGTCGACGAACCTTGTCGGAGAGTTGGACATGCCCTTCTTTCGCACGCTCAAGGTCTGCTTCCAGCCCAGACTTCAGGCTATTAAGTTCGTCGATCTCGGCGGACAAGTTGCGCCCGCTCTGAATCAGTGCATCCCATGCGGCATGTGTAACCTGCAGCGCCGATTTCAAACGTGCGGCAATCGACTCAATGTCCATGCCCAGTTTGATCTGGCCGCTCGTACTGACGAGTGCGTCACATTCGCGCTGAAGTGCGGGGGCAAGCGATTCGAGATGCACGGACAGCGATGCGTTCCGGAGGACCTTCGCGACTTCAGCGAGCAAACCCGAGAGGTAACTGAGGCGTTCTCGAGAGGCTATCTCGTTCGTCCGAACGGCACTTTGCAGCACGCCATGGTGCTGATGTGCGGTGTGTCCGTCTCGATGCTCGACCGCCGCCAATCGCGCCCTCACCGCTTCCTCAACCGCGCGCTGCTGTTCGGCGAGCCCTTCCCGCAGGATTTCGAGCGCATTGTGCGCCTCGCGCGCCTCCGTTCTGGCCTGGTTTGCAACATCCTGTGCCTGCTCGGTCTCCGCATCCTGCCGAAGGACCTGCCATGTCTGAGCATGCCGTCCCTGTTCCGCCGCCTTGTCGAGATGTCCGAGAACCTGCGCGCCAGCATCGATTTGTGCGGAAACCTTCTCCACCAAGACTTTCAGCTTGAGAAAGGTATCGGTGATCTCACGAAATCGCTTGATATTGGTCGGACGCGCCTCTAGAACTTCGTCCCGAACGATCTGATCGACAGGTTTATCAAAACGCATGCGCAGCGCAAACCGGAAGGCGCGCTGAAATGCCTCGTGGTCGGGGATACCACCATCGCCGCGCAAACGCGTAAGCACAGCGCGAACATAGCTCTTCGAGGTGGAATACAGAACCTCGTCGTCGCTGGCGGCCTTCGCGCGTCGAATGAGATCCGCCCGGAATGTCTTCCAGTCTCGGGGGCGCCGCTCGCCTCCTTCCAGCGACAAATGGTCACCCAAGCTCAGTTCGATTCCCGGCACGAGATAAAGGCCCCGAACCTCGTGCTCTTCCGTGTCGCTCGACGCATAGATGCACACGCCCATCGATACCGACGTGCGCGCCTCGTCGTCCCGCCATACGAGCGTGATGTATGTCGTCGCATGATCGCGTACCCGCTGCTCAGCCGTTTCTCCGTATTGGCCGAGGCAATAGCTCCGAATGGACCGCGTCGTCTTGTTGCTTTCGTCGGCTTGCGCGTTCAATGCCGCGAGACGCTGGTTTGCTCCCAACATGGCGATCTGCACCGCGTCCACCAGCGAGCTTTTACCACTGCCGTTCGGTCCGAAGATACCTGAGATGTCGGCTATTTCAACGGTCTTCGCATCGAACATGAAAAATTGCACGACATGAACAGCATGTAGTGAAATAGTCATTCTTCGATTCCCTCGTCATCGGCGTCACCAACGGCAATATCATCTTCGTGGTCCACTACGGAGGCTTCTGCCCATCGAGCCGTGTCGCCCGATGGTTTAGACCATGATCCAAGCCGCGCCAGCGCGGTCTCCCCGAGCAACTGCACGATGGCGGGCCGAATCGCCAACGCGCCCGGATGAATGACGGTACCCATTGGGCCTCCGTCGTGTTCCGGGTCTGCCAGATGCCGTGCAATACCCCATCGCTGCAACACCTTGACTGTCGCATCGAACTCGCCTTTCGCGGGAAGCTCGCGTTGAGTCATAAGGGTGTATCGCTGAGCAAGCTCGACGATATCGCAGACGACTTCACCGTCATCCGTCAGATCACCGCGCCGGGCCGCGTCATCGTAGATAGCCCGCAGAACCAGGGCAAGCAGCGTCTGGTTGGTTGTTGCGACCGTGCTCCGGCCGTTGCGCGGTACCGCGCACGCATATCGGAGTTGCCGGTTGACTTCGACATTGACGCCCACGATTTCCAGCGCACGCCCAAAGTCGCGCTCGTAGCGCTCCACCAGGTTGTAGTCAGACCGTGCGCGCATGTCCGAGTGATACAAAACCTGCTCTGCAACAAGACGGTACGCTGCGCTCTCGAAATCGGATACCGCATACATTCCGCGCGAGCCAGCCGCAATGTCATCCCAGAACGCCATCAGACTTTTCTCCTATTTCGAATGACAGAGAACGGTTGGCCACCGATATATTCGTGCGCTCGCTCTTCGGCATCGCTGAACGTTACTCGGAAGCCGCGTGCCATGGAGGTCGCCATTGCGTAGAGATGTCGAGAGTTCGAACTCATCGGCAAGGCCAGCGCCGAGAGCGTCTGCCAGGCACGCAGCGCCTCGATGCTCTCGATGGGAATATCCTCGCTTTCCAGGTGGTCCGAACCATCAAACCACGTGAGCACCCATGCCGCCAATTTCGGGGCAGTCATCGTGCGCGCGTTTCGGGCGCGTACTAGTAGCTCGGCGCGGGCGAGATCCGCGTAGCTGGGCGAGCGCGTGCGTAAAGCGTCCGCCGGAGCACGAACAATAGGACGACGAGGTTCGGCAAGCGCCGTAGGTGAAATGAGATACCCAGGCGCCAAGGCGGTTCGGTGGCTGTCGGCGGAACTCTGCGTGATCTGCTGGATCGTGGTCTGGATGACCTCGTCCAGCGGACGCAGCGAGCGAATGCGATAGTCAAGATAGACGAGAGCCCGTTTGTTTGCGCGCCGAATCTCGTCGTCGAGGCGATCCAGATATTCGTCGATCCGCGATAGCTCATGAATACGATCCACGTCACGTTCGAACATCCGCGTGGCGCGTAGCACATTGCCCTCGGCACGGCGGGTCTGGTACCACGCTATCAATGCGTCGCGACATGACTCGTTAATACACATCGCATCGACCTGGGCGAGTATCTGGCTACGTCGGGCGAGCGGGTGGTCCTGCGTACGCAGTTGCCGGTAATCACCGATGAAGACTTCCTCGATGTACTCGCTGAAAAACATCCGGACATACTCGCGAGTCGGCACATCGGTGCCCAGACGATCCATCAAGTCGCGAATGCTTGTACCCGTGTTGCGAACATGCTCGAGCAGATTGCGAGTGGTTTCCGCGGCCTCCATCAGAGAAGACCCCTCCCCGCTCTCGATGGCCTGCTTCAAATGCAATTCCACCGTGCGAATCTTGCCCGCCACGAACACCGGCCCGGCTTCTGCAAAAGCGACCAGTTGAGAAAGGAAGTGACTGACGGCTGGCGCCATCAGCAAGCGCTTTTCGAATGCCTGTCGGCCTACCTTGAGCCATCCCGCGTCGACCAGACTCTGCAGCACCATGTTTGCGCGGATGTTCAGATCCGTGACGGGCGCTGCACCCTCGTCGTCGCGCCAATCGTCCATCTCCGCAAGCGCCTCCTCGATGTCCGCCGTGATCTCCCGGGCGGCGAACCCGTCCATGGGCGGAAGCGGAGCGTCGGGCCCGAACCGCTTCCTATGCAATAGGCATAGCAGCGTCCAATACCGCTGCCGGTTGGTAGCTGCAAGCGGGGCAAAGAGACGGTCCGGCAATCGCTGAAAGAGCAGCGAGGCTGCGGCACCGGCCAGCATGTCGAGATTGACAGTGCTCATGGGAATAGCCAAGGTTGCACCTGGTCGAGGTTATCGACCGCAAGTTGATACTCGGGTGCGCTCTCCCAGCGCACGTCCACGGCAACCCTGAGATCCTGCAGGTAGTACGGCACCAGACACCCCCTGCAATAGTCCACGCGACTAGATGCGCCACCGAAATACTCGTTTCGAATCAGCAATGCCTGCGCGTCGGACAAGGCAGGATGCCCAATCAAACGGACCGGTACCACCGTGCACCAAGCGTGGTCTGCGTCGCCGTCATGCGTCGCACCTCGTTCTAGAGTCTGAGCCCGTGCAATCCGGCCGAGCGCAAAATCCCGAAATGTACATGTGTTTTCACACCACGCCCGGACATGCCATCTGCGGCCCGCGCGAATCAATCCGTGTGGCGCAATCACGCGCTCGTGAGGCTGCGGGTTGCGCATGGACGAATACGTAATTTCGACGACGCGACGCGATTCGATCGCGGAATGCAGCACCGCAAATACTCTCGGTTGAGGTGCGGATAGCTCCGGATAGGTTGCCCAGGCAATGCCGTCGTCACGCCTGCCTGGATCGTCAAGCGTTAACCCAGTCAACGCCAAGTAGCGAGTGAGCAATGCCGCTCGCACGCCCGGTGATGCCATTTCCCGCTCCGTCTCCCGGTACGCCGCGAAGGTGGCGCGATAACGGCGCGCTCTCGTATCCCAGTCGACCCATTGCGGATATGTGTCGCGAAACTCCCGCACCCACTGACTCGCGCGCGTCTCCCCGAGATAAAAGAGGTGCTTCAAGCGGGAACGGCTTAGTTCGCCTTCCCACAGCAGAAGCAAGCGCAGCGCATCAATCCTTTCAAATGGAGATTCCATGAATAGCGCACCAACTTCACCATACAAGAAATTGCATCATACACTTTTTTGCATGAGTATTCGCAAGTTACCGGCGGAGGCAGGAAGCAAAGCAAATGACAATGGGCCGGCGTCCGTTGGGGCGCGGGCGAAACGGCTGAGGGAGTCGATGCGCTCGATCAGCCGACGCCACGCCTACACGGTCGCCGCTTCAACTCGACGCCCATTCTTCTCGGTTGCTTCTGCGAAGTCCCAACACGAACGCGGCGCGCGAGATCAGGCGTTGCAAGACGCCCGCTCAAATCGTGAGGATCGCATCGGCAATGAGCGCATCGGGACCGACGAGTTCGACCGTCACGCGCTGCAAGGATGCGGCGAAGCAGTTCGCGCGGCCGCGTCGCCGCTGTCGCGCACGATACCGTGCCTGAGCAGCGGGTCTTTCTGACGGACATCGTACGGGAAGACGTACGAGGGGACGCAACATCGTCGCGGGAAAACGCATCCCATCGATCACCAGTGCGACCGTGTGTTACCCGCAAGTGAGTACCCGGCGCCGGCACAGCCTATCGTCCAACGCGTCCACACGTTTGTTTCTTCGCACTGGTCGATGCGATGGCAGAACATCGGACGCCGACCACGACGCAGCTCGACGCATTGACGGCGTCATATGAGAGCACCGCAGAGTTTCTCTCGGCGCGCGAAGAATTCGCGGAGACGCTGACCCAGATTCATCCGCACGGGTCCCGGCAACCTGGAGCGTTGACGAAGCCGATTGACGACTCGCGCAACGGGTTTGATGTCGACCTAATCGCCCGCTTCAGTGAAGCTGCCTGATTCACGTATTCCGACTACCAGGGCCCTGCGCACCTGCTCAATCAGATTCAGACCTCGCTGGCAGACTACGCCCGGGCACATCATTTGGATTTGCGGTGCCACGATCGATGCGTCACGCTGCAGTACGCCGGTGGTATGTGCCCAGACATTGCGCCTGTCATAGACAGTCCCCCGCGTCTCCATCCGGTACTGCGAGACCCATGAGCGATTCCCGACAGGGGCTTGCAGAGTTTCGAGTCGACCAATCCGCGCGGCCACACGCGCTTCTTCAACGAGGCGGCAGCCATTTCTCCCAGATTCCCTTGATGGAGAAAATGACGACGGCGATGGATTCGGTGCGCGAAGCGGATATCGTCCCGCTGCCGAAGGCACGGGATGTCTTCGACCGCTTGCT
This sequence comes from Paraburkholderia sp. 22099, assembly GCF_052045835.1. Classification (NCBI taxonomy): domain Bacteria; kingdom Pseudomonadati; phylum Pseudomonadota; class Betaproteobacteria; order Burkholderiales; family Burkholderiaceae; genus Paraburkholderia; species Paraburkholderia sp. 22099. Next base: position 9,490 of record NZ_JBQEPU010000047.1, read on the forward strand.
GTGCCGGTGCGTGCAGGTCATCAAGCTGCACCGCAACTTCAGGTTCGGGCCTCAGTCCGGGACGGTTGATCTGCGGCCGACCTCGGGATTCATCACGACGCTTGCCGACACCTAGGGATCGATCTTGTCCAAAGGGTTCGCCATGCTCGGCAAGCCTATTCCTCTTCTGTGATTACAAGTCGCCTGGAGGGGTGATTGGTTAAGTGCATGACGAATGCGTAGCAACATGAGCGGCAGCGGGGTTCAGTTGGCGGGAGGCGGTGGCCGTAGGCAGCACAATGCGCTACCAGACCGACGGCGAACGACGGCAATGCCGATCCGGTGGCCGGCGCGCGAAACAGCTTTGACGCGCTAGTAGACGCATCGTTCGATAAGCCGTGTGGGCCAACTGCCACTGCTCCGCTACATCTCGTTCACGGATTCGCGTGTCCCAGTCGTGGCGTTCTTTCAAATTCACAGATTTGCTCCAGCAGTGCGCGGAGCTGATTCAAGATTCACAACTTTGCTCCAATGACTCCTTGCAACTTTAAAAAGAGCCAATTTGTGAACGCTGAGTTCTTGTGAATTTGGTGGGACTATTGGCCACAAAATGCAGCCGGCAAAGGCTTCAGACGTTTTTGTTTTAGCTCCGAAGCACTCCTTCACGCTGAAACGCGGCGTGAGCGTCAGCGAACGGCCGACGCCCTGGCGCATTCTTCCGCTTTCGCCTTGCCCGACCGCGCAGGTTGTCCCGGCTGCCCATCGTGCCGCAGATCCACAACGGCTTCTATCTGCGCGCTTTCCTGCTGCAGTTACACCCGCAGGAACTTGAGAAACTCCTTGCCGTTCTCGGACAGCGAGCGCCCCGGCTGCATGACGAGCAGCGTCCGGCATTCGATCAGCGTCGACAGGCGCGTCAACGCGGCGCGACCGCCCTTTCCGCCCTTTCCGCCGTTTTCGCTCGAAACCGCCATTGAAAAAGTGCGTCTCGCCGACGATGGCTGGAACTCGCGCAATCCCGAGACAGTGTCGCTCGCCTACAGCGTGGACAGCGTATGGCGCAACCGCGCCGAATTCGCAACGGGGCGCCCGGCGATCGTCGCCCTCTCGACGCGCAAGTGGCAACGCGAACTCGACTATCGGCTCATCAAGGAATTGTGGGCGTATGGCGGCGAGCGCATCGCGGTGCGCTTCGCCTACGAATGGCACGACGACGCGCAGAACTGGTATCGCTCGTACGGCAACGAGAACTGGGAGTTCGGCGCCGATGGACTCATGCATCACCGCTATGCGTGCATCAACGATCTGCCGATCAGGGAGAGCGACCGCAAGTTTTTCTGGCCGCTCGGACGCCGGCCGGACGATCACCCCGGACTCAGCGATCTAGGTCTCTGAAAAAACCCACGCTCGCAAACATGCAGGAGCCTCATCGACATGAACACCGCCGCCTGCGACCCGTGAGCATTTCGCGACCAATTCAAAAATCCGATAGGCTCATCAAGAGATGAGACCTATTGCCGGAGAAAGGCGGCTAGCGACTCGAAACGTCGTCGTGTTTCTTCCTCGAAGATCGCAGTCACTGCGTCCACGCAAAGCCGATGGAACCATCGCGGGCGTAAGCCCAGTTTAAAGGTGTAAATGAGATCCGATGTACCGTCGTCGCGATCGCGATGGCGTATCGACGCACTCCACTCATTGAAAATGCCTACAGGTTGGTCGATCGTCGCCGCGGCGAGTTGTGGTGGATCGTAGGCAATAAAACGCGTACGCAAACAGAACACCCCCCTCCATCCACGTCCGACGTTGATAGAAACGGCGCCAACGTGCGGATAACGATGGCCACCGTCCAGCGTTGCCTGCTTCAGCAAGGTGTCCCAGCGCAGACGCGTGTCGTGATTGTGGAACGCCTCAAATACCTCTGCCGATGTTGCAGGCATGCGAAAAATCAATCGGCTTACCATCGGGCAATATCGGGTAACGGATCGCCGGTCATTGGTGAACAGGAACGCCGGAGATAACGGCCTCATTCCAATGATCGAGAATCGTGGCGCCCTGAGCACGTGCCATCGTCTCCGCCTTTCTGCGGGTCGCCAGCATTTCCGGTAGCGCACTGCGGTAGCGAGCACGCAAGGCGTCGGGCGTGACATCGCCATCCTTGCCGAACGCGTCGAGCCACGTTTCGTCGGTCCTGATCGTTGCGCTCAGCTGATCGCCAACCACCAGTGGCGCGTCTGCCGCACGGAAGTCTTTCGTATATTGCAGATCGATAAACATATTGTCGACGTGCCAGCTCCAAATGACCGTGCCTCCTGCCCTTAGATGTGTCCATTGCTCGAGCGTCAGCGGGTAGGTCGGGTCCGCATAGTCGATGCCAGGCGGCGGGGAATATTTCTGGCCGCTCACGGGTGCGTCGAAAACATACGTGTCCAGTCCGCTGAGCCGCGGCGAATCCGCTGCGATGAAGCGCTTCCAGCCGGCCCGGTTGATACGCGCGATGACATCCATGACATAGCGATAGATCGCGTCGTCGTACGCACTCAGCGCCGCCTGATCCTTGATGTCGTGCGGTGGTGCAGGAACCTTGAAGGTCACCTCGATATTGCGCACGCGCGCGCCTTCCTCCGAGTCCGACATGAATTCGATGCTAGTTGCCTGCGGAAAGAGCACGCCATACCGGTCATCCTTGAACTCAAAGACCGGTTCGACGCCAGTCGCGATACGGCTCGCGTCGTACATCAAAGCCGTGGACACCGTTGATTTCCTGATCTGCACGGCGGACTTGCGCATGATCTCGTCGCTGTTCTCGCCTAATCCGAAGGAGAGGTTTGCCTGCATCACATGTTTTCCTTGCTGAACGTTCGTTGCTTCGCCTTTTGCAGACCACGTGTGGGTCGAACCCAATGCAATAACGGCGCATGCGGCTATCGTCGCGATCCGTCGCTTAAGCATCCTTCCACCCGCCGATTGTTCGAATCTGCTCGATCATGTACGGTCGATATCGCGGTGACGTCATCAGGTAATGGTATTTGTTCAGGATCTTCGTGACGTAGCCCATCCGGTCGGTCGTGTCATAAAGCTTGCCAGTGTCCATTGTCACCTTGATGTCATCCGTTTGCAGGCCATACGGCTTCAATTCCGTTTCTTCGATGCTTGGCGTAACGTCTGCCGAGGCATTGAAAAATACCGTGGGGTCCTTCGCTCCCGACAACGAACGTAACACGGGCAACCGACCGAAATCGTTCATATCGATGGCATCGCGGAACTCCTTGTGGTCGTACACCATCTTCTGCAAATGAAGCGTCTGCTCGTGTAGCAGAAATTGCCATGCTGCGGAGCGGGCAAGCGGGGGCCGGCCCTTGGCACTCGATGCTTCATATTGCGCCAGCAGGCCAAAGCCATTGTTCAGATACGGGGTAAGCTTGCATTGATTCATTTCTGTGAGCGCCGATCCGTCCATGATTTCGGCCGCGCCGAAAACGACGATTTTCTTGCGCAGCGCTTCGATCAATCCGTTGTTCGGGCCGCTCGCCCAAGGCAGGCCCTGAATAATTTTCTTGACCGCCGGATCATATGTGCCGACGTCGCGCTTTTCCTTGCAGTGTTCGAACAGTTCCTTGCCGTAGTCCCGGTAGAAGAGGTGCCACGTGGTCACTTCGAGAAAGACCCAGAGATTGCCCTTCGCAAGATAGTAGAACGTCACGCGTGCCGAATCGCGCGCCATACCGAGCGCCGCCTGAGGTTTCTGCACCGACATGAACTGCATCGCAAGATCCATCCCCGCCACGACCTCTTTCGCGGCAAACGCGGCGAGACCGGGCCAGTAGAAACGTCCTGCCTTGTCCGTGCCTTCGTCGGCGAGGAAAAGTTGCGCATAGTTACCGGCGGTGCGCTTCGCGCGACGCATTGCGTCTTCGATGAAACGGCCACTCTCCGCTTCGAAGCTGATGTTTTTCATTTGCGCGACAGACCAGAGATCCTCGCACTTTATCGTGCAATCGACGCATGAGTCCGGCATCTGATTGGTGGTGCCCTGGCCAACCTGCCTGCCCTTCAGATAGGCCGTACCTTCGCCGTCGTTGACGACCGAATCATTAGCCATGAATCCCCTCTTGCACCGTTTAGCTGAGCGAGTCAGTACCGCTCGTGATATTGGGAAAATGCAGAAACGCGGAGATCTTCTCCGGATTGCTCGTGAACATGCGCGAAACCGCGCCGTCCTGATCGGTGACGTTCTCCAACTGATCGCTGCGCATTTCGATGCAGATGGGCCATGCTGGGCATGGGACGCCCGAGCTCATCCTTGAACACAAACTTCTCGTCGTACGGGCCGTCTGATTGTTTGAACGCGCCCAGGTTGGTGCGCATCTGCGCCGGACCCGCAAACATGTGCGCGGCCCCCTTGATGTCGACCACACCGGGGGAATGAATCTCGATGTTGCCGTCCTTGAGGCGGATATAGCCGCCACCGCTCGTCAACAGGATGCCCGTTGCCGACGCAATTTCGATCCGCTCGGTCGACGACAAAATTTTCAACGTCTTCTGCGCAGTAATCTCAATGTTGTCCGAGTGCGCCTGCACTTCGACCTTGCCCTTAGCCGCAAACAGCTTCATCCCACCGTTCTGCACGAACAAGCTGAGCTTTTCCGCAACGCTTGCAACTAGCGACTTGCCGGTTGCAATGTGCGTACTCTGTCCGCTCACGAGGTTGGTCTGTGCATCGCTGGCGATGTGCACGGACTGCTGCGTGGACAGGGCGATGCCCGAAGGGCTGCCGAACAGCATGAGCGGTTCTCCGAACGCATTTGCGCTTCCTGTTCCACCGCCTGCGGTGTTCCCGCCTGACGATGAACCCGACACGTTGTTCCGTGTCGCGTCGGTGAAAGACTTCAGCGAGTCGTAGCCGTCCCTGAGACTTTCCGCCTGGTGCGTGGTGCTGGCGTCGGACATCGATTCCAGCACGCTTTCGGCATTCACCAGTTGCGAGGTGGTTTGCCGTGCATCGAGCGGCTGGCTGGTTGCCGGATAGGTCGTGACATACAGACCCTGACCGGCACGCACTGCACCGTAAGCGTCGGACTTCAGATCGAAGCCGCTGCCGAGGTATGGTCCACGTGAGTTTCCGCTCTGGTCGATCAGGTAACCCAGATGCAAATGTGCATTGGTGCTCGTCGAATATAGATGAACGCGGTTCTGACCTGTGGAGTCATCCATCACCATCTGGTTGTAGCCGCTGCCCTGATATTCCTTCGACCTGTAGCCAGAGAGCAGCCCGTTGGAATGCCAGTGCGGTTGTGTCGCGCCGTTGTAGACGCGGCCCGTGACCAACGGCCTGTCGCAATCGCCGTCAACCCAGCTGATCAACACTTCTTCGCCGATACGTGGCACATGCACGCCGCCGTATCCGCCACCCGTATCGGACATGGCAACCCGCACCCAGCAGGATGCTTTTTCGTCGCCGTCATTGAGCCGGTCCCAGTGAAAGCGCACCTTGATGCGATTGAGCTGGTCGGTATAGACCTCTTCGTTAGCCGGACCGACGACAATTGCCGACTGCAAGTGCATCTTCGGCTTGTGATGGTCGAACGGACTACGGTACGGCACGATCTTGCGTTGCGCCTCGATTTCAACGAGGAAGAAGCCTTCGCTGCCATCGGCGTGTCTGACCTTCAATGACTCTTCAGAGGCGTGACTCGCTCTGACCGTCGCAAGGTCGCCCTTCAGGCTGTGCGGGAAATCGGCGGCCCGACTGGACACCGGCAGGTTGTTTTCAATGAACCATGCCGCCTCGATAACGGCGAATTGCCGGTTCTGCCCGCTATCCGTGGCGTGATCGGGGTGGTCATCCAGTTCAAACCAGCGACCGGCATCCGTACCTCGCACACCGCCGGAACCGTAAAAACGCTTCGCCCGCGATTCCCACTCTTCCATGCGGATTTTTGAAAGGGTATCGCCCCGGTCCTGGCTACCGTAGGTGTAAGCGCCCGTGTACTCATAGACCTCGGCTTGCTGGGGCAGGTTTCCCTGCGTGGGAAGCGTCGGGATGTTTGTGCCTTTCGGGTTGGCTGACGAAGCCGGTGCCTTGTAATCAAACGTGCGGGTCGTGAGTGTTGTGCTTTGAAGTGTTCGTGTGCCCGACCATTGAACCAGTGCATCGGTTTCGCTATTCGTGCCCGCGCGATAGAACCCGACGGTCCGGGGCGAAAGCGGCTCGAATGTATCGAGGTTGTCTGTGACGACAAGGGTATGTGATTTGCCGTCGCCGGCATGGTCGAAGTAGCCGAACAGGCCTTCGCTTTCCATCAGCCGGTGGACGAAATTCCAGTCGTCCTCGTATTGCACGCAGAACGAACGCGGAGGCAGGGGCCTGCTCAACGCAAACCGGAACGCCCCCTGTGCCTGCGGGTGCATGTTGAATACATCAGTCAGGATTTCATCGGCCGGCCTGTCCTGCCAGATCCGCGCATCCTTGCGAAAGCGCAGAAAGTGCATCCACGAGGCAAAGCCGATCTGATAGCTCGTGAGGCCGGTATCCGACCCGAGACGGCGGGCCGTGTGAACATAGCCGTGCCGAGGCAGATAGGACCTGTCAGTCTGCTGGACCCAGAGCGTGACAGGCTGGGCGATCAGCGTTTTGAGTTCAACAGTGTCTGATGTGGAAACGACGTCAACGGTGAATTCGAAATGGCGGCCGATTCGCGAATGACCGACAACCCGCTGGGGCACGAGGACATTATTTCCCAATGCAGTATCCAGCTTCAGCAGGCGATCACTCTGGATGAGTCCGCCAGTGATTGCCCCGATTATGTCCTGCGCGCCCATATCACCTCGTCTTTTTTAGCTGACCAAGCCATGCCGCGATCGCGCGATTCTACAAAACTTCAGATGGATCGACTATAGAGTTGATATTGTTTGCGTTTTAAATGGCATTTATTTCTCGCGAGTAAGCATGCATCACGCATAAGGCCAGTGTAAAACTCGCTATTTTTAAGTTATTTCTAATTTTCGAGTAACGCACGTTGCTGCACTCGAAAATCGACCTTGGTCGAAGAACCCGCAGCCCCCCTCCGTGCCCCACCGCACCCACTCCCACCCCCCACGCTTTCCATTCCCCCACCACCATCCTAAGCTGAAGCTTCCCCATCACGATCGACAGGAATACCCATGCGCGCACAGTTCCCGCCAATTCTGGCGTTGGTGGTCGCCTGCGCGCTCGTCGCCGGTTGCGGCAGCGACCTCTCGGTCGCTCCTCCGGTCGATCCCATCGCGCAGATCATGAACAAACCGCGCTACACGAGCGCGAAATCACAATGGTCGATGGTGGTCATGGACGCGACCACGGGCCAGGTGCTCGACTCGTTGCAACCGGACACCCTGTTCCTGACGGGCTCGGTGCGCAAGCTGTACTCGGTGGGCACGGCGCTCGACCTGCTCGGCGCGGACCATCGCTTCCAGACGCCTGTCTACCGGAACGGCACACTCGACGCGTCCGGCAAGCTGACCGGCGACCTGATCCTCAAAGCGTCCGGCGACCTGACGTTCGGCGGACGGCAAAAACCCGACGGCACCATCGATTTCACCGACTTCGACCACAACGAGGCGCGCGGCTTTAACGGCGCAATCCTGACGCCCGAAGATCCGCTGACCGCGCTGAACGATCTGGCCGCGCAGGTTCGAGCGTCCGGCATCACGGCCGTCAGCGGCGATGTCATCGTCGATGACCGTCTGTTCGATGCGTTTCGCGTGCCGAACGGCAACGTGCTGATCTCGCCGATACTCGTCAACGAAAATCTGATCGACGTGACGCTGGCTCCGGGCGCGAGCGCGGGACAGCCCGGCGCGCTCGACTGGCGGCCACGCACCAGCGCGATGACCCTGCAGGGCACCACCATCACGACGGCGGCGCAAAGCGGGGGCGGCGCAATGGGCGCGGCGGACATCGTCGTATCCGGCGACGCGTTCGATGCAGGGCCGCTCAGTTGTCTGGCTGCGCCCGGCTGCACGGCAACCGTGTCGGGCGAGGCCGGCCTCGGCTCGCCGGCGTCGATTTCTCTCGGCTACGTGTCGCCGCTCGTCGGCAACCCTCTGTACGTAAGCAACCTGCGCGTCGAGGACCCGCCTTCCTTTGCCCGCACGGCATTCATCGATGCATTGGCGCGGGCCGGCGTGACAGTGTCGGCGCCCGCCGTGCAGCGCAACGCGTCGGCCCGTTTGCCCTCGGCACAAACCTACTCGGCCGCCACACAGGTCGCGAGCTTCACGTCCCTACCCTATTCGGAACTCTCGAAACTGATTCTGAAGGTGAGCCTGAACACGGGCGCCAACCTGAGCCTGATGTATCAGGGTCTTGCGCAAGGCGTCAGAACCGTGGGTGACGCGCTCTCCACCGAGCGCAAGTATCTGACGGGCACGCTCGGCCTCGACGGTGCGGGGTTCGACTTTCCGAGCAATGGCAGCGGCACGCCCGACAGCCGCGCGACGGCCCGCACGACGGCGACGCTGCTGACCACGATGAGCCGCCGGCCGATCCAGGCGGCATATCGGAACGCCCTGCCGATTCTCGGCGTCGACGGTTCCCTCGCGGCCATCGGCAACGATGTGGAAGGCAAGCAGCATATTCTCGTGAAGAGCGGCGCGACCGTCTCCAACGGCCAGATGATCGCGATGAACATGGCGGGCTACATCGACGCGAAAAGCGGACGCCGCCTCGCCTATGCGCTCTTCGTCAACAATGCCGGCCCCGTCGCCGCGCTCACCGACACGCTCGAGGTGTTCGACGACGAAGCGCGGATTCTCGGCATCGTCTATGCGAAATACTGAGCGGGCAAGCAACGTAAAGCGTCATTGCAGCTTCCACAATAGCGCCGCGATCGTGCCCTGGTCCTGGAAGACGGTCAGGATGTCCGGGATGCCCGTGATCGGCACATTGTTCACCGTCAGAAAGAACACGATCCGACGGCCGCTCTTCGCGTCGATATAACCGGCGAGCGACTGGCCTTTCAGGATCGGCGTCGTCGGCGCGGACGCGTTCACGCCGACGTAGGTGCCCGTCTTCGCGTGCACGCGGCCTTTCGCGCCGGCCAGCGTCGCGTCGGCTTCGAAGTTCGTGATCGTCGTGAGCGATCCGTCGACGCCCAGCGCGGGCATCGAATCCACATAGGCCGCGAAGTCGGGCTTCGAGCGCATGCCGCGCAGCATCGCGACGACGGCGATGCCGTTCGCGGTCGTGTCGCCGCCGCCGCTTCCGTCGATGAAGTGATACTGGCTCGGCGAAATGCCGAATGTCGACGACAACTCGCTCTGCTCCGCCGCGAGCGAAGCGGCCATCGTCGTCGAGCCGTTCTTCGCGAGGCCGAACAGCATCAGGCTCACGTCGGCGCCGATGTTGTAGCTGACTTTATTCACGTACCGGACGTCCTGCACGAACGGCGCGGACACCAGTCGCGCGACCTGCTGCGCGCTCGCATACGACGCTTGCGCGGGCAGCAACTGCGCGGGGTTGGCCGCGACGGGCGCGGCCGTCACCGTCACGCCCGCGCGCGTCAGCGCCTCGATGAAAATCGTGCGCGCGTAGTTGGACGGCTGGGTCACGCGGAATGTGCGGATCAACGGATACGCGTCCGTCAGAGGCGGCACGAAGTCCGCCGGCACCGTTCCGCTCACCGTGCCCACGCAATTCGCCGAGCCGATGCACGGCGGCAGCTCAGGAGCGAGTTCGATGTCGAGCGCCGACGCCGCACCGCCGGTCTTCAGCGTCGATTGCACGGTGAACGCCGCCGATTTCGGACGGTAGTCGAACGGCAGGACCGCGCCTTCCGCACTCTGATTGAACGAGACATCGACGACGTCGTCGTTGACGAAGATCGGCCGTACCTCGAACTCGTCGCGAAAGTTGAACGGCTGGAAGAGCCGGTCGTCGATCACGACATCGCCGTTGATCGTCTTGATGCCCGCGGCGGCCACCTGTGCCGCCAGCGAGTTGTACCCGGCGAGCGGATCGGGCGCGGACAGCACCGCATTGCCCAGCGCGTTGGCTTCGTTGTGGTCGAAACTGGTCAGCGCGATCGTGCCGTCGGCGTTTGCGCGGCCGCCCATCGTCAGATCGCCGCTTGCCACCAGAATCAGATTGCCGTTGAGCGTGCCGTCCGCGGCGACCGTGCCCTGCCGATAGACCGGCGTCACGAACTGGTGCTGTGCGCCGAGCGCGTTGAGCGCGTTGCCGGTCGAAAAGACCTTGCGCACCGACGCGATGAACATCTGCGAACTGGAGTTGAGATCGTAGATCACGCGCCCGGAATCGAGATCGACCGCCTGCATCGACCACGTTGCATCCTTGTACGCGGATTTTTGCATCACCTGCGTGATCGGATCGGGAACACTCGTGTTCGAGTCGAGCGAATCGCCGCACGAGGCCAGCAGAAATGCGCTTGCAATCACGGCGCAGCGTTTGCGCTGCCGGTCGATAGACGCGTTCATCACAGGTCTCCAGATTTGGTTTTGTCTTTGTCGTTCGAAAAGCTCGCACGAAGTGTCGAAGCCGGCGCTCTGTCCGCTGTGCCGCGTTTCGGTTCTCGCCAGGCAACGCTCGCTAAGCAACTATAGAACGTAGTTCGCGGGATGCATGCAGTTAATGCATGCATTGCGATTAGGCAAAGGCAATTGACCGAAAAAGGAGAGACGAGCCGCGACGCGCACGATCGTTCGCGCTTCCTGCCAGGCGTGAAATTCAGGGCAAGTGGTTACCTGAAAATCGCCGGAATCGGTCATTTCATAAATCCACCTGCGGGCCTAATCTTCACTCACCGCATCACTGAATGCGTCCAACCGACCCAAGGAGTGAATCATGGAACAACGCCTCGACTTCTACAAAGCCAACCCCGCCGCGATCAAGGCGCTGATGGGCGTCGAACAGCAGGTGGGCAAATCGGCGCTCGAAAAATCGCTGACCGAACTGGTCCGTCTGCGCGCGTCGCAGATCAACGGCTGCGTCTATTGCGTCGACATGCACACCACGGACGCCCGCAAGGGCGGCGAAAGCGAACGGCGTCTCGCGACCGTCGTGGTGTGGCGCGAAACGCCGTTCTTCACGGATCGCGAACGCGCGGCGCTCGAATGGACAGAAGCGCTCACGCTGGTTTCGCATGAGCACGTGCCCGATGCGGTGTGGCAAGCCGTGCGCCCGCATTTCAGCGACGAGGAACTGGTCGACCTGACGCTGCTGATCTCGGCGATCAACGCGTGGAACCGTTTCGCGATCGGCTTCCGCAAGCTGCCCGAGTGAGCGCCGGCGCACCGACAGGAAATCACGACGCTCGCCCAAGCTTTGCCCAGGAGTCACACGATGAAACGACCCACACTGATCGCGGCTGCCGCTCTTTCGATCGCGGCGAGCGTGCAGTCCGCCTTCGCCGCCGATGCGCCTGCCACGCGGGAAACGGTCACGCCCGCTTTCGCCGAGGCGATTGCGAACGTGCCCGGCAAGACGATGACCGCGCTGGTGGTCGAGTATGTGCCGGGCGGCAAGTCCGCGCCGCATCGGCATGGACAGGCTTTCGTGGTCGCCTATGTGCTCTCGGGCGCGATTCGCAGCCGCATCGATAACGGCGAGGAGCGCGTCTTTCGCGCGGGCGAATCGTGGACCGAGAAGCCCGGCGCGCATCACATGGTCAGCGAGAACGCGAGCGATGCCGAACCGGCGAAGCTGCTGGCGATCTTCGTGGCCGACACGAAGGACAAGAACCTCGTCACGTTCGACAAGAAGTGAGCGCGCAACGACGAGCGCCAGGCGACAGCGCTAGAACTTCGGATGACATTCGAAATTCACTGAGGACGCGTGCGTCGTCATTACTTCCACGCCGCTCACCGTTTCGTTCATGACACGGCTCTGCATGCCGCGACGCTCGCAGTAGTCGCGCGCCTCGCTCACTGCGTGCTCGTGCGCGCGGGCCCAGGCCATCCGCCCGCCCGTCGCGCTCGCGGCCACCGTATAGGTGCCGGGTTTGTCGGTGGCGACCACGTCGGTGGCGGACGCGCATCCGGCGAGCGAAGCGCCCAGTGCCACAGCCATCATGAGGTTGCGCAAGCGGTCGGAGAACGGGCTTCGCCCTCGAGGCCCGCCCGCTGCACCGTCCTTGTCGGGCGTGCGGGCTAAGAAAACGTTGAACATGTATCACCTGCGCTATTAGCCGATTTTCGTTTCGAAATTATCGCCAATCGCGCGCGAGAGATCAGCCCCGCCCTCCGAAAACACTGTTGCGCTCGACTGAACAATCATCGGCGTAACGCTCTGTCGTGTGGGACACGCGGGTATAGAATCGAATGATCAAAGTGGAGGTCGCCATGCGAGCGAACTACCCGTTGAACCGATTGAAATACGCCGCGAGTCCGGTTGCGGCGAGTGCGCTGTGCGTCGCCCTTGTCGCAGTCGTCGCACTGGGCGCCGCGGGTTGCAAGGCGCCCGGCTCGAACGTCACCCCGAAAACCACGGTCGATGCCGCGCCCGCGCCACCCGCGTTGCGCGCGGAGCCGGCCATGCACCCTGAATGGAAGAACGCCGCGGCCTTCATGGCGCTCGCTGTCAGAAGCTGGGTATGAAGGGCGACAGATCCATCATCTGTCGCGCATCAATGCCGTAGACCGAGTCGAAGACGCGGAGCCGCATGAGCTGCGTTCATCGGCAACTGCGGCAACGGCCCGAGGCGTCGTCTCACCTCACGGCGCGCCACCGGCGCTTGCCGGCGCAGCCGGCAGCGCATTGGCCGGGCTGCCCGCATCGGGCGGGGTCACGTCGTCCGGCGTGGGCGTCGGCGCCAATGCCGGTTCGCCGCCGCCACGCACCTCGCCATCGACCGCCCCGCTCGCGGGCCTCGGCGCGGATGACGGCGCGGAAAGCAGCGGCGGTTGCGGCACTTCGCGCGGCTCAGCCAATGTACCGGATGCACCGGATGCACCCAACGCGCCGGATGCCGCCGAAGCACCGGACACACCCAACGCAGCACTCGCCGCAGACCCGCCAGGCGCACGGCGCGCCGGCTCGCGCCGCACCACCGGCGCCTCGCTCTGACCCGGCGACGCCGCGAACAGATGCTCGAACCACGCCCGCAGCCGGTCGGTGCGCTCGGCAAACCAGCCTGGCTCCTGCTCGGTCTCGAACTTCACGCGGGTATCGACCAGCTTCGAGCGCTGCGCGCGCTGGAAGAAATCGCCGACGATCGGCAGCGCGCTATGCGCCCCCTGCCCCCAGTAGTCGCTGCGCAAGGTCACGCGGCTGTCGTTGAACCCGACCCACGCGCCCGCCACGAGTTGCGGATGAATCAGGATGAACCAGCCGTCCGCATTGCCCTGGGTCGTGCCCGTCTTGCCCGCGACGTCGCCGCGCACGCCGAAGCGGCTGCGAATGCTCGACCCCGTGCCGCGGCTCACGACGTCGCGCATCACGTCGACGAGCGTGCGTGCGGCGTCGGCGGACAGTTCCTGTCTGGGCGGCGCGGGCGCGAACTCGGCCAGCACCTCGCCGTTGCGATCCTCGATGCGCGTGACCATCACCGGCTCCACGTAGCCGCCCAGGTTGGCGATCGTGCCGTAGGCCGACACCATTTCCTTCAGCGTGACGGGACTCGTGCCGAGCGCGAGCGACGGCACCGCATCGAGCGTGCTGTCGCGCACGCCCATCGCGCGCGCCAGTCTCGCGACCTTGGTCGGACCGACCGTCTCCATCAGTTGCGCGGTGATGCGGTTGCGCGAAAAAGCGAGGCCGTCGCGCAGGCTGATGGCGCGTTCGCTCGGTTCGTCCTCGTCGCTCGGACGCCAGATCTCGCCGCCGGCCAGCGCGATTTCCACGGGCTTGTCGGGCAGCGTGTCGGTCGGCTTCGCGCCGCTTTCGAAGGCCGCGGCGTAGACGAACGGCTTGAAGGTCGATCCCGGCTGACGCCGCGCCTGCTGAACGTGATCGAACGGGTCCTGGCTGAAGTCGCGGCTGCCGACCCACGCCTTGATCTGGCCGTTGCGCGGGTCCATCGCGAGAAAGTCGGCCTGCACGCGGGTTTTGCTCTCGCACAGCGCCTGCACGAGGTGATGGTCGGACGAAAGGCGCTTCAGCGCGTCCTCGTCGGTCACGCCCGCGTCTTTCGCGGCGCGATACTCGGGCGTTTCGCGCAGGAACGTTGGCAACAGGTCCCGGCCGTTCGCGCAACCGGCGCGCGCGCCCCACGCCGAGTTCGCGATGCCCTGCAACTGGTTGCCCTGCAGGATCACCGCCTGGGTCGCCATGGTCTGCAAGCGCGAATCGATGGTGGTGCGCACCACCAGCCCATCGGAATAGATGTTGTAGTCGTTGCGATCGGCCCAGGCCGCGAGCCACTTGCGCAATTGCTGCGCGAAATGCGGCGCGGGTCCGGGCGGCTCCGTCTGCCGCTCGAAATCGATGCGCAGCGCGCGGCGCTTGAGCGTCTCGTAGGCGGCGGGCGTGAGCTTGCCGTACTTGACCATTTGCGCGAGCACCGTGTTGCGCCGCTGCAAGGCGCGCTCGGGGTTCAGCACCGGGTTGTAGTAGCTGTTGCCCTTGAGCATGCCGGCGAGCGTCGCGCTTTCCAGCACGTTCAGTTCCGAAGCCGATTTGTCGAAGTAAGTCCGCGCGGCCATCTCGATGCCGTAGGCGTTGTAGAGAAACGGCACGGTATTCAGGTAGGTTTCGAGGATTTCGTCCTTGGTGTAGAGCGCCTCGATCTTGAACGCCGTGATCGCTTCCTTGAGCTTGCGGGTCAGCGTCGGCGCGCGGCCGATTTCGTCGGGATAGAGATTGCGCGCGAGCTGCTGCGTGATGGTCGAGCCGCCCTGGCGGTCGCCGGAAAACGTATGCAGCGCGGCCGAGGCCGTGCGCCGCCAGTCGAGCCCGAAATGCTGATAGAAGCGATGGTCTTCGGTCGCGATCAGCGCGTTCACCACATTCGGCGAGATGTCCTTGAGCTTCACCCACTCGCGGTTCGAAGGCTTGAATTCGGCCAGCAGCTTGCCGTCCGCCGACAGGATTTGCGCGGGCTGCTCGCTCTTCGCCTTGCGGATGTCGCCGATGCCCGGCGTGAACGGAATCAGGACCAGCACGTAGAGAAGCAGCAGCACCGGAAGCGCGGCGCAAGCCCTTGCCACGCCGCGGCGGGTGGGATGCCGCACATGCCACCAGGCCCCGGCGACCAGCGGGTTCGCGAGGGTCAGCCCTTTGTCGAGGGTCTGTAGGAATCGGTTGATCAGGCGCGTCACACTGGCTTACCGTCTGCTTGGAAAGGCTGAATCCTACCAAGATGCGAGCCGCCAGCCGATTTTTGCGCCGATTTGTGCGCCGGTTCTTGCAACCCCTGGCGTGCCCGCCCAAGCGCCGCGCCGGCAAAAATCGAGGCCCACTATAATGTCGCCAATTCCGACAAGAGGTGCTTCATGATCATCAAACCGCGCGTGCGTGGCTTCATTTGCGTATCTACTCATCCGACCGGCTGCGAAGCCAACGTCAAGGAGCAGATCGACTACGTCAAGGCACGCGGCGCCATCGTCAACGGGCCGAAGAAGGTGCTCGTGATCGGCGCATCCACCGGCTACGGCCTCGCCGCGCGCATCAGCGCCGCGTTCGGTTCGGACGCCGCCACCCTCGGCGTGTTCTTCGAGCGCGCCGGCAGCGAAGCCAAACCGGGCACGGCGGGCTGGTACAACACCGCCGCCTTCGAGAAATTCGCCCACGCGCAAGGCCTGTACGCGACGAGCATCAACGGCGACGCGTTCTCCGACGCGGTCAAGGCGCGCACCATCGAAATCATCAAGCGCGATCTCGGCCAGGTCGATCTGGTCGTCTACAGCCTCGCCGCGCCCAAGCGCACGCATCCGAAAACCGGCGAGGTGTTCAGCTCCACGCTGAAGCCGGTCGGCAAGGCGGTCGCGCTGCGCGGCATCGATACCGACAAGGAAGTCGTCAAGGAAACGGTTCTCGAACCCGCCACGCAAGCCGAGATCGACAACACCGTCGCGGTGATGGGCGGCGAGGACTGGCAGATGTGGATCGACGCGCTGCTCGAGGCCGGCGTGCTCGCCGACGGCGCGCAGACCACCGCGTTCACCTACCTCGGCGAAAAGATCACGCACGACATCTACTGGAACGGCTCGATCGGCGCCGCCAAGAAGGATCTCGACCAGAAGGTGCTCGGCATCCGCGAGAAACTGGCGGCCAGGGGCGGCGACGCGCGCGTCTCGGTGCTCAAGGCGGTGGTCACGCAGGCCAGCTCCGCGATTCCGATGATGCCGCTGTATCTGTCGCTGCTCTTCAAGGTGATGAAGGAGAAAGGCACGCACGAAGGCTGCATCGAGCAGGTCTACGGTCTGTACAGGGACAGCATGTACGGCGACGCGCCGCGCATCGATGAAGAAGGCCGTCTGCGCGCGGATGACAAGGAGCTCGATCCCGAGGTGCAAGCGCGCGTTCAGGAACTGTGGGGCCAGGTGACGAGCGACAACATCTACCAGCTCACCGACTTCAGCGGCTACAAGACCGATTTTCTGCGTCTGTTCGGATTCGAGATCGCGGGCGTGGACTATGAAGCCGATGTGAATCCCGACGTGCCGATCCCGAAGCTCGTGCAAATGTAAGGTGATGCGCGGCGCACCCAGGCACACCCAGGCACACCCGGCGCGCTAGTTCACCCTGCGCGACTGCGCCACGTAGCCGTCCACCGCGCGCATCACGCGTGCTTCCAGCGCCGCGGCGTCGCGTTCGTCACGCTCGCCCGCGGCGTCGATCATGCCGCGCACGATCGCCAGCAGATCGCGCGCCACCAGGCTCGCATCGTCCAATTCGGGCGCACCGGGCTTCACGGTGAGCGCGCCGACGAGCGCCGCCTGAATCAGGTCGGCCAGCCGCGCTTCGCGCTCGCCGAGCGGCAAGCGGCGCTCCTCGAAATCGATCAGACGCGCGAGCACCGGCCGGCGCATCTGATGCGCGACCGACGCGCGCACCATCGCCAGCACGCTGTCGCGCGAATGCTCTACCCGTGACGCCGCCTCGATATCCGCCACCAGTTGCGCGGTTTCGCGCTCGATCAGCGCGACCGTCAGCGCATCGCGATTCGGAAAGTATTGATAGAGCGAACCGATGCTGACGCCGGCACGCTCCGCGATCGCGTTCGTCGTGCAGGCGGCCAGCCCGCGCGTTTCGAGAATGCGGGCCGCCGCTTCGAGCACGGCTTCGACGGTGCGCGCCGAACGCTGTTGAACCGGAGACTTGCGGGGCTTCAGCCGCTGCGCGGCGGGTGATTTGGGCATGAGCAAAACGAGGCGTCAATGTGAACGATGGCTCGTATTCTAAAAGCCGAGCGCGGGTCCGGCGCGCGCGCAACCTTAACGATGATCGGTGGCTTGCCGCGAATACGAGTGGACGCGGGAGAAAGCCGCAGCCGGCCGCGCGGCGCGCTGTGCGGGCAGACCCTATACCGTTTGCAGGTTCGAATCCGCGGCTCAGGGCGTGCCGTTCCGGCAATACTCGCGAAAGCCCTCGCGCGTGGCGAGCCGCTCCATGTACGCCGCGACAGCGCGAAAATCGTCGTGCCGCAATGGCGTTTCGAGCCAACGGTTAACCGACAGCGCAATCGGAATATCGGCGAGCGAGAACGACGGACCCGCGATGAACGCGCCGGTGAATTCGAGTTGCCGCTCGATGATCGCCATATGACGCGTCCAGTTGGCCCACGACACATCGATCTCCCGTGGATCCTGATGAGCCGGAGAACGCACCATCGCGAGAAACGCGTAGCTCCATGAGCGGTTCAGTTCGCTTGCCTGCCAGTCGATCCATTGATCGCACTTCGCGCGCTCACAAGGATCGGCCGGATAAAGCGCCTCGCCGTGATAGCGGCCCGCCAGATAACGGATGATCGAATTGGATTCCCACAGCACGAACTCGCCGTCCTTGATGACAGGAACCATGCCGTTGGGATTGAGCGCGAGAAATTCGGGGACATGGGTCGCACGAAAGCCCGAGCCCCAGTCTTCCTGTTCGAATGGAAGCCCGAGCTCCGCGCAGGTCCACAGGACTTTGCGGACATTGATGGATGAGGTCTTGCCGAGTATTTGCAGCATGGGACTCGTAGCGTAGCGCCTGCCTGAGAAAACGCACAGGGGCAGTGGGTTGCCTGCGCACCAGGCCAGTTCGCCGCGCGGGTTTCGCGCGCGGCGGCGTCGAACGATAACGTCGAACGATGAGCTAGTCCTCGATCGGGTCCGGGTCGCCGAGCGCCGCGTCGATTTGCCGGCGCGCCTCGTCGAACGCGGCGCCGATCGCGGCGGCGCCGCGATACGGCGAGCGCGCAAGGTGCGGCGCGCTCCAGTCGGTGCCGTCGTCGGGAAGCGGATGCTCCTTGCCGGGTTCGATGCGCGTGGTGACCGACGAGCCGCCGGCCGGATCGTCCTCGGCCAGCACCGTGACGACGAAGCCGCGATGGGTGTGGACTTCCTGCATGGCGATTCTCCTTCGCTCGCGTTTAAGCGGACAACGACATCGAGCAGCAACCCGCATTCCCGGCCGCGCAAAACAACGGAATGACGAAACAGCGAACGAAACAGCGAACGAAACGACGCGCCACGTCGCCCCGTCGCGCCCACCCAGCGACGCATCAATGCGACGCCACGAAGATCGTGCCCGGCGCGGGCGGCGCAACGGCGAAGCTCCTGCGCATCCGCTGCGCCTCTTCCACCGGACTGCGCCCGAACAAACGCTTGAACTCGCGGCTGAACTGCGAGGCGCTTTCGTATCCCACCTGGACGCATGCGAGCGCCGCTGTCATCTCGTTCCTCACCATCAGAAGACGCGCCTGATGAAGCCGCGTCGACTTCAGATATTGCATCGGCGAAGTGCGCGTCACCGCCTTGAAGTGCGAATGAAACGTGGGCACGCTCATGTTCGCCTCCAGCGCCAGTTGCTCCACGTCGAGCGGTTCGCGATAGCACGCGTGAATCTTGCGGATGACCTTGGCGATTCTCGCGAATTGCCCCTGCGCGGTGAGCGCGGCGCGCATCGATCCGCCCTGCTCGCCGGTCAGCACATGAAAGTAGATTTCGCGCACCAGCGCGGGGCCGAGCAATTCGCCTTCCAGCGGCACGCTCATCGCTTCGAGAAAACGCAGCACCGAGGCGCTCAGCCTCGCATCGAGCGGCGTCGACATCATGCCGCGCGGCTTGGCCGGCGCGCCGGCTGCCCTGTCGCCGAGTTGCAGCATCAACTCGGCCGCGACCTTGAAATCGAGCCGGAAATAGATGGCGAGCAAGGGCTCGGCCTCGCTCGCCTCGGTTTCCATCGAAAACGGCACCGGCACCGAGACGGCCAGATAGTGCTGTGCGTCGTACACGTAGACCGTGTCGCCCAGAAAGCCCCGCTTGCGCCCCTGGCAGACGATCACGATGCCGGGGTCGTAGAGAACGGGCGTGCGGCGAAGCGGCCGGTTCGAGCGCAGAAAGCGCACGTCGGGCAGCGCGGTGAGGTTGTAGCCTTCGAGCGGCGCGAGCCTTTCGAGCAACGCCACCATGCGTTGCCGCGCCGGATCATTGTGTTTGAGCATCACGTCTGAGGAGCGCGAGGGAGTGCGCCGGATTGCGCCTGATTGCGCCTGATTGCGAGCCGGATTGGAACGTGCCGCTAGCGTGCCACCGGCGCGCCGAAAAATCCATGCACTCATACGATCAGGCAAGCACCGCAGACGAACCGGCATTCGCGTGCGCCGCCGGCGCGCCTACCATTCAGCCTCGGGCCGGGTTCCGCCGACACCATGCGTTTTCGCCCGAAAGCGCCTTCACACCACCTGAAATAAAGGAGTGCAACACCATGAGCAAAACGTTTCTGATCACCGGCGTCAGTTCCGGTTTCGGCCACGCGTTCGCGCAAGCGGCGCTCGATGCGGGTCATACGGTCGCCGGCACGGTACGGAATCGCGCGGCGCGGGACGCGTTCGAGGCGCTCGCGCCCGGACGCGCGCACGCGATCGTTCTCGACGTGACGGATTTCGACGCGATCGCCCCCGCAGTCGCGACGCTCGCCGAAACCGTCGGCGCGCTCGACGTGCTCGTCAACAACGCGGGATACGGGCACGAAGGCACGCTGGAAGAGTCGCCGCTCGACGATTTGCGCCGTCAATTCGACGTCAACGTGTTCGGCGCGGTGGCGATGATCAAGGCCGTGCTGCCCGGCATGCGCGAGCGCCGCTCGGGCCATATCGTCAATATCACGTCGATGGGCGGCTTCATCACGATGCCGGGCATCGCGTACTACTGCGGCAGCAAGTTCGCGCTCGAAGGCATCTCCGAGGCGCTGGCGAAAGAGGTCGCGAGCTTCGGCGTCAAGGTCACGGCGGTTGCACCCGGCTCGTTCCGCACGGATTGGGCCGGACGCTCGATGGTCCGCGCCGGCCGGAGCATCGCCGATTACGACGCCGTATTCGACCCGGTCCGCGCGGCGCGCGAGGCGAAAAGCGGCAAGCAGGCGGGAGATCCGCGCAAAGCCGCGCAAGCGCTGCTGGAGATCGTGGCGGCGCCCAATCCACCCGTGCATCTGCTGCTCGGCAACGACGCCGTCGAGCTGGTCACGGCGAAGCTGGCGGCGCTGGGCGCGGAGATCGGGACGTGGGAAGCGCTGTCACGCTCGACCGATTTCTCGTGAGCGCGCCTTGCCCTCGCCGTTTCGAGTTTTCCGCAGCGCAACAGCCAGGGTACGTCACGAATTGCCGGGCGTGAATTCTGCGTGATATTGTTGGATACAAGCGCAGGACGGCGCCCGCCGCCCTCACCGGAATGCAAATTACAGCAGCGAGCGTCGCCATGAGTGATGTACGCCATCATCTGAGTCCACGTGACCGTTTGGAGCTGTTGTGCTGGCTCACATGCGGGAGCCTCGGCGCCTACTACCTGAATGAAGACTGGCCCGACGCGGCGTTCCACGTGCAGGCCGCCCACAAGTGGCTCGACCGCCGCTCGCGGGAGGCGGACTGGCTGAGCATCGCGAGGCTGTCGGCGCTGGCGCTCGAAATCGCGCGGCGCCACGCAAGGTTCGTGGACGCGGAGTGGGCGCGCGACGCGGTCGAGGAAATTCTCGACACCGACGAACTCGATCCGCAAGCCCGGCTGGTCCGCCAGGTGTTGGCGGACTGCCAGAGCGCCCTCGCGGACAAGCGCATCGCCGATTGATCCCTCTTCACGCGCTTGCCAGCCGTTCATCCAGAACGGCCGCGGCTCGCTGCACGTTCGGCTCCACGATCATGTCGCCGTGTCCGCCCGACACCTCGGCGACCACCAGACCGCCGCGCGCGATGCTGCGCCATAACGGCATCGGGTCGCCCCGCTCCCGCTCCGCAATCGCCGCGCGCAGATAAAGAATCGGCCCGGCCTCATACGGACGAGGGCGATACGTCCGCATCGCCGTGCCCATCGTTTCGCGGATGCGCCGCAACGTCGGCGGCAAGCTCGCGATGAAGGGGTCCGGGCGGCGCGCGCTGCGCCCGGTGCGGCGGCGTATCCGGTCGGTCGCGTGCACCAGCTTGCCGGCCAGATAGCCGGGCAGCCGGGCGGCCGGCACCGCGCGCAGTTCGCGCAACTGCCCGCCGGCCATGCGCCAGTGGTGCCGCAAGCGCACGTGCAACGGCAGAAAATGCTCGTGCACGTAGGTGTCGAGCAAGCACAGCAGTTCGATCCGCTCGCCCGCGCGCGATAGCTGCTGCGCAATTTCGAACGCCACCAGTCCGCCGAATGAGAAACCCGCGATCGCGTAGGGTCCGCTCGGCTGCACGCGGCGCATCTGCTCGACGTAGCTCGCGGCCATGTCCTCGACGCGTCGGTGCATCGGCTGCTCCCCGTCCAGACCGTGCGCCTGCAAGCCATACACCGGACGCCGGCTGTGCAGCGCATTCACCAGCGTCAAACACTCCATCACCGAACCGCTGACGCTGTGCGCCAGAAAAATCGGCGTGCCCTCGCCGGCGCGCACTTGCAGCAGGATCGGCGACGACGCGGGTTGCCGCGCGCTTTCGTCGAGGGCGGCGGCGAGGCGCGCGATCGTCGGGGCGATCATCAGCGTCGCCAGCGGCATCGCGCGGCCCGTGGTCTGATGGATCTCCGCGAGCATTCGCGCGGCGAGCAACGAATGGCCGCCCAGCTCGAAGAAGTTGTCGTCGCGGCCGATCGGCGCGAACTCGAACAGCCGCTCCCAATGCGCCTGCACATGCTTTTCCAGCGATTCGAGCGTCTCGCCCGGCGGCGGAATCTCGCGCGTGGCGAGGTGCAACGCGGGATGATGGCGAATCGCGTCGAGGCAGGCCGGGTTGCGCAGCGCAGCCGCATTGCCGGCTGGCAAGCCGTTGACCGCGTTGCGCACCGACGCCTCGGACAGCTTGCCGTTGTGCGTGACGGGCAACTCGGCCACGGCGAGGATGCGATCCGGCACGTGCGCGGGCGACGCGCGCCGCGCGAGGTCGTGCCGCACCCGCGCGGCCAGGGCGCCGTTCAGCACGCAACCGTCGCGCAACACCAGCAACAACACCACGCGTGGTTCGCTCGCCACGGCGCTCGAGCCGTCCCCCGGCGCGACGCGCGCATGCTGCTGCACGACCATCGACTCGTGAATCTCGGGAATGTCGTTGAGGATGC
This sequence comes from Paraburkholderia sp. 22099, assembly GCF_052045835.1. Classification (NCBI taxonomy): domain Bacteria; kingdom Pseudomonadati; phylum Pseudomonadota; class Betaproteobacteria; order Burkholderiales; family Burkholderiaceae; genus Paraburkholderia; species Paraburkholderia sp. 22099. The sequence continues at coordinate 32,125 of NZ_JBQEPU010000047.1, forward strand.
GATAAATCTCACCGGGACCGACGTTGATGCCGCGCACGTTCAGCAAGCCATCCGAGCGGCCGTGCAGGCGCACGGAGCCTTCGCGCGATACCTCGATCAGGTCGCCGTGCGTCCACACGCCGGGGTTGTCGGCGAAATAGGCGGCGTGAAAGCGCGCGCCGTCGGTGTCGCCGAAGAAACCGAGCGGCCGGGACGGGAACGGGTTCGCGCAGACCAACTGGCCGACGCCGTCCGTGCGCTTGCCCTGCTCCCATGCCTGAACGTCGAGCCCGAGGCTCCGGCATTGCGCTTCGCCCGCGTACACGGGCAACGTCGGATTGCCCAGCACGAAGCAGCCGAGAATGTCCGTGCCGCCCGAGATCGATTGCAGCGGCAGGGGCTTGACGTGATCGCGCACCCACGCGAATTGTGCGTCGTACAGCACCGCGCCCGTCGACATCATCGCCCGCAACGCGCCCAGATCGAACTGCCTGCCGGGGACGAGCCCGGCCTCCTCGCTCATTTTCAGGTACGCGGGGCTCGTGCCGAACACGGTGGCGCGCTCGTCGGCGACGAGCCGCCACAGCGTGTCGACCGTGGAAATCGGACCGTCGTAAGTCACGATCTCCACGCCCGACGCGAGCGCCGACAACTGCCAGTTCCACATCATCCACGCGCAACTGGTGTGAAAGAAGAGCCGCTCGCCGGGCCGCAGATCGCTATGCAGGCGATGTTCCTTCAGATGCTGCAGCAGCGTGCCGCCGGCGCCGTGCACGATGCATTTGGGCTTGCCCGTGGTACCCGACGAAAACATGATGAAAAGCGGCTCATTGAACGGGAACTGCCGCCACACGAAGCGCGCGGCGTCGCCGTTCGCGATCAGGTCGGCCATCGCATGCACGGTGGGCTTAACCCTGTCAGGCAAGCAGCCGCCGTCCAGCACGACGATATGCTGCAGCGACGGCAAGGCGGTGGCCAGCACGGCGACGTTCGCCTCCACCGGCACGCCAGTGTCGAACGGCTGCGCGGCGGTGTGCGCGAACATGAAACGCGGTTCGAGCGGCTGGAAACGTTCGAGCATGGTCTCGGCGCTCATTTCCGGCGCGACGGTGGACAGCGTCGCGCCCAGCGCGGTGACGGCCAGCGCGGTCACGACCGCGTCGGCGTCGTTGCGCAGCACGCCGATCAGCCGGTCGCCCTCGCCCAGACCCAGCGCCGACAGCGCGTCGGCCAGCCGCGCCACGCGCTCGCGCAATTCGCCGCGAGTCAGGTGCAGCGTGGGGCCGTTCGCGTGACAGACGGTGAGCGCGGGCATGTGCGCCGGCGCGACCGCCAGGTTCAGCAAGGCGTCCGCATAATTGAGCCGCACGTGTGGAAAGAAACGCGCGTGCTCGCATTCGTCGCCGATGCAGGCCGGCTCGGCGCTGCCCGACCAGTCGATATCTTCCGACCAGCGCAGCAGGAATGACCAGAAGGTCCGATAGTCCCGCACCGAGAAATCGTGCAGTGCCTGATAGTCCGCGAAGCTGCGCCCGGTGTGGCGTTCGAGCGCGCGCGTGAATGCCGTCATCTGCGAGGTCGCGGCGCGATCGGGCTGGATCTCATGGAACGATAGGCGCGATGCGGCGCTCGACGAGGCGCCGACCAGATCCATGCGATCCATCAGAAGCTCCCCCTTCAAGCGCGCGCCATCCTCGCCGGGACACGCCTCGCATGATTCGTTGCGTCGACGGAAAACCCCAATCGGACGAGTCCTGCCCGGCGCTGCCTAGGCAAGCTCTTGCGGAGCCTTCGTCTACTACTTCTGAAGGCTAATGACTGCACCGTGGTAGCTCTGTTCGACATCGCACCAACGGCACGCAATGGCGTGGCGCGAGGCGCGGGGCGGCGAGGACGCCTCTACTCCTCCACTGCCGCCTTCAGGCTCAGCAACGCATGATCCCATTGCCGCGATATCGCTTCGAGCGCGCGCCGCGCTTCGTCGAGATGAGCCGGCTCGAACGCCCACAGGCGTTCACGGCCGACCTTGACGTCGCGCACGAGGCCCGCGTTGGCGAGCACCTGCAAGTGCTGCGTGACGGACTGCCGGGTGATGTCGGTTCCGGCGGTGAGTTGCGCGATCGACATCGCGCTGCCCGCGCACAACACGGCGATCAGGCGCAGGCGCGTCTCGTCGCCGAGCGCCGCGAAAATGGGCGCGGCGCTTTTCAGCATGGCGGCCTTCAGGCTCGCCGTTTTCGACTTCACCGCCTTGGCGTTCGCGTTCGCCTTGGCGTTCGTCTTCGCGTTCGCCTTCGTCATGGCCGCTCTGGCGGCGGCCGTCTTAACCCGCGGCGACATGCTTTTCGATATTGACCAGCTGTTGTTCCCAGCCGCCGCTATTCATACGAAACGCCTCGTCGCGGCGCGCGGCGGGAATCTGATCGAAGCCCGATTCGACGACGCGCAGCAAGGTGCCCGAATCGACCTCGGTCAGTTCGAACACCACGAGCGTGGTGGGCTCGATCGAATAGTCGACCGACACGTCGACCGCGGCCGGATGCCAACGCCACGACAGGTAATGTTCGGGCTCGATCCGCTCCACCGTCACGTCCATGACGAGATGCTCGTAGCCCGGATAGGTGATATTGCCTTGCACGGACTGGCCGGCGACGAACTGCTTGCCGCTGAAATTCACGCCGAACCATGCGCCGAATTCCTCGGCGTTGGACAACGCGCGCCAGACGCGCGAGCGCGGCGCCTTCAGCAGAATCTGCTTTTCGATGCGATCGGTTGATGTGGTCATAGGCAGCCTCCTGCCTGCATACTAGGAGCGCGACGCGCAATATGCAAGTGCTTGCCTGCCTATTCCCTGTGCCGTTTCCGAATGGAAACGATTGAAGGAAACGCGAACGGGAGACCACCGCTCATGCGTCCGAGGTTTTCTTCACGAAGGCATTGACCACGGCTTCCAGTTCTTTCGTGATGCCGGTCATCACGCCGGCCACCACGGCGAACTCGCGGCCGGTCACATCGGACCGGCTCGCGACGATCTGGCCGTTGAACGAGACGATATGCGCTTCCTTCGCGATCGAGCTGATCCGTTCGATCAGGTCGCGCTGCTCTTTCTTCTGCGCCCGCGCAATGCGCCGGCTTTCCTGCTCGTAGACCGCGGTCACCGCGTGCAGATGCATCAGCAGCGGGTCCACCGATCCGATCAACGCTTTCAACGCGTCTTCGGCAGCGGGCGACGCGCGCCCGATCGCGTCGATCGCCGTCGAGGCCAGCGCGATGAAGTCGGTGATCTTTCTCGCGACGTGCTCGCCGCCGTGAAAGGCCTCGCGCAGCGCGGGAGAAAACAGTCCGGGCAAGCCGTCGCGGCCTTGCACCAGCACCGTGTGGGTGTCGGCAAAGGTGCGCAACGTGTCGCGTGCAATCGCGAGCGCGCCGTCGAACTGCTGGAACGCCAGCATCGCCTTGAGCGCGATGCGTTGCGACAGCATTCGTTGACGCCCCGCCATGTTGATCAACGAGCCCAGGACCTCGCCGGAAACGTCCGTGTCGGACGGCGGCGCATGAAGCCGTTCTTTCGTGATGCTCATATCGGTTTTTATTTTATCGATCGGCCCGCCGCGCCATCGGCATCCGCACCGCGCGAGCGCGTTCAACACACACTCGTCGGCGCGGATGCCCGGTTGTATTACTCTGTGGCGTGCGCGTGAATCCCGCTGGTTTGCATCGACCACGCCATCCACGGACGGCGCAGCGCGACGATCGCGAGGAACGCGCAAGCGGCCAGCGCGCCGAACGTCGCAAAGCCCATCTGATAGCTGCCGGTGCTTTCCTTCGCGATGCCCATCACCACCGGCAGATAGAAGCCGCCGATGCCGCCCGCCGCGCCGACGATGCCCGACATCAGACCCGTGCGGCCCGCCCAGCGATGCGGGACCAGTTGGAAGGTCGCGCCGTTGCCGAGACCGAAGGCCACGTACAGGCACACCAGCAGCGTGATGCCGCCCGCCATCGAAGGCATCGCCGCGGCGAACACGAAGTCGCACAGCGAGATGATCGCGAGCAGCACGGTCAGCGCGCGCACGCCGGAGACCCTATCGGCGATCAGGCCGCCGAGCGGACGTACGATCGCGCCGGTCGCGGCGAGCAGCGCCATGAACAGGCCCGCGTCGATCTTCGAGAGTTGATAGAGGTTGGTCAGCAGCAGCGACACATACGACGACATGCCGACGAAACCGCCGAACGTGATGCTGTACACCAGCATGATCGCCCACGTGTCGCGCTCGGTCAGCACCGCGCGATAGCGCTTGGGCAGCACGGCGATGGCGAGCAACGAGCCGATCACCGGCAACAGCAGCACACCGGTCTTGCCCGAGCCGAACAGGCCGGCTTCGACGAGCAGCACCAGCGCGATCAAACCGACCAGCGTGATCGCGAAGCTGCCGAACGCGCGCAGCACGCTGCCCGACTTCACGCCCGCATCGTTGGCCCAGAAGTACAGCGTGATGCCGGAAATCGCGAGCAGCGGCAACGCGCCGACGGTCGCCATTTGCCAGCCGTAGTGCGTGGCCAGTTGCGGGAACATGAAGCCGTCGAGCACCGCGCCGATGTTGCCGGCTGCGGCGAGACCCAGCACCAGGCCCTGCACCTTCGGCGGATAGTTGCTGCCGGCCATCGGCAACGCCACCGCGAAGCTCGCGCCGCCCACGCCGAGGAACACGCCGAGCACCAGCAGCAACGTGTACGACGGCACGAACGGCAACAGCGGCAACACGATGGTCGGCACCGCCGACAGCAGCACGCCCATCAACGCAATGCGCTTGCCGTGCGCCGATTGATACAGATTACCCAGCGTCACGCGCAGAATCGCCGCGGACAATACCGGCACGGCAACCAGCAAACCCTGCTGCGCGGGCGACATCGAAATGCTCTTGCTGATGAACGGCGCGAGCGGTCCATACAGAACCCACACGGTAAAGCCGGTGTCGAAATAGAGGAAACACGCTACCAGTGCGCGCCAATCTCCGCTCTTTAGGGAGCTCATCACGTTTTTCATCAGACATCCTCGTCAAACTGATTGTTCACTATCCGGCTCGTTGCGCTCATTGCACTGATTGGGTTTCGAGCGCCACGCACCGGAACGATCACGATGTTGAAAACCCGCCAGAACATGCAACGTCCATGCCATCAGGGTCCCTCTTTTGATGCTGTATTGCGTGCTCTTTGAAATCGTTTTGAACTCGCTTCGGAAGCGTCTTCAAGCCGCTTAATCGCGAGTCCGCCGGCCCGCTGAACCGTCAATAAACGTCGCGCATGTAGCGCTTTTCCTGCGCGAGACGGTTCACGTAGTCGAGCGCTTTCTCGTCGCTCATGCCGCCGTGCCGCGCGACCACTTGCTTGAGCGCCGCGTCGACATCCTTCGCCATGCGGCTCGCGTCGCCGCATACGTAGAAGTGCGCGCCCTCCTCGAGCCACGCCCACAGTTGCGCGCCCTGCTCGCGCATGCGGTCCTGCACGTAGATCTTTTCCGCCTGATCGCGCGAGAACGCGACATCGAGCCGGGTGAGCACGCCGCTGTCGCGCAGCGCTTCGAGTTCGTCGCGATAGTAGAAGTCGCTCGCCGCATGTTGCTCGCCGAAGAACAGCCAGTTGCGCCCCTTGTCGCCGCGTGCACGGCGCTCGTGCAGAAAGCCGCGAAACGGTGCAACGCCGGTGCCGGGGCCGACCATGATCATCGGCGTGTCGGCGTGGTGCGGAGGACGAAAGTGCGCGGACTTCTGCACGAACACCGGCACGTTCACGTCGCCGGCACGGTCGGCGAGAAAGGTCGACGACACGCCTTTGCGATGACGGCGGCCATTGCTGTAGCGCACCGCGGAAACGGTCAGATGCACCTCGCCCGGATGGGCCTTCGGGCTCGACGCGATCGAGTACAAACGCGGCTGCAAACGCTTGAGCATGCCGGTCAATTCGGCGGCCGTGAGGCTCACGGGAAACTCGTGCAGCACGTCGGCGAGTTGCTGTCCCCATAGCCATTGCTTGAGGTCGGCCTTGCGCTCGGGCGTCAGCAGATCGCGCAGCGCGCCGTTGCTGCTGCGCGAGGCGATGAAGGCGAGCGCATCGGGATTCGGGCGCGCGATCTCATAGTGCTTGCCGAGCGCGTCGGCAAGACGCAGGTCGCCCGCGCCCGGCACGTGCACCGAAGCCTCCGCGCTCAGGCCGCTCAGCGCGATCAATTCGTCGACGAGCTCGGGGCAATTGCTCGGCCATACGCCGAGCGCGTCGCCCGCTTCGTATTCGAGGCCGGAGCCCTCGGTGCTCAGCGAGAAGTAGCGCGTGTCCTTCGCGGTGCCCGGCTTGTTCAGGCGCAGGTTCGTGACGAGCCGCGATGCGGCCGGGCGCGTCTTGGTCGGCACCGCGCCCGGCACCACCGCATTGATCATGCCGCCCGGCGGCACCGCATGCAGCGCGGCATCTTCTTCGTTGATACGCACGATGATGCGTTCGAGCCACCCGTCGGCGCTCTCCTGATACTCGCTGTCGCAATCGACGCGCTCCATCAGACGCAGCGCGCCCTGTTCCGCGAGACGTTCGTCGAGGCGGCGGCCGTGGCCGCAGAATTGATCGTAGTTGCGGTCGCCGAGCGCGAGCACGGCAAAGCGCACGCCGTCGAGACGCGGCGCGTTCGCGGCGCTCAATTGCGTCCACAAGCTTTGCGCGTTGTCGGGCGGATCGCCGTCGCCGAACGTGCTCGTCATCAGCAGCACGTATTGCGCCTTGGCGAGCGACGCGACCGGATAGTCGGCCATGCACGAGGTGCGAATCTCGAAACGCGATTCCATCAAACGCGTGGCGTAGCGCTCCGTGAGCGATTCGGTGTTGCCGGTTTGCGAGGCCCACAGCAGCGTCACCTTCGGACGCGCGCGCACGATGCGCACGCCCGACGAATTCGCGGCGTCCGCGTGAGCCTCGGCGCGTGCGGCGGCCGGCTTCGTGACAGCCGTCGCGCCACGGCTATAGAGTCCCGCGAGCAAGCCGTCCACATAGAGGCGGCTCGTCGCGCCGAACGGCGCGCTGCCCGGCAGAACCGGCACCTGGTCGATGCCTTGCGCTTCCGCCGAACGCAGTCCGCTGACGAAGCCCGAGAGGTAGGCGCGTTCCGTTTCGGTGAACGACGGCGCGCTCACTTGCGGCAATTGCAGCAGGCTGGTGATGGCATTGATACGGGGCATATCCAGATCCTCGGCGCGGGCCGTCACGGCGTTCGCGGGCGCGGCACTCGCGGCGCTCATGTCGCCCGCGGCGCTCATCGCGACGGCGGACGTTTCGGCAAGCGCCTCGTCGTCGCCGGTCGAAATCGGCTCGGCGCTGTCCAGCGCCACCGGGCTCAGCGCGACCGCGCAGAACTTGAGTTCGGGCTGCTGCGAAACCGGGTCGATCGCGTCGCTCGTCACCGCGTTGATGCACAGGTCGTCGCCGAACACGTCGTTCCAGTGCATCGGCGCAAAACAGTTGCCCGCGCTCACGCGTTCGCTGACGACCGCGGGCAACACCGCGCGGCCACGGCGCGAACGAATCTCGACCGGATCTTTCGGCTTGATGCCGAGCGCGGCCGCGTCTTCGGGATGAATCTCGACGAACGGGCCGGGGTTCAGCTTGTTGAGCATCGCGACCTTGCCGGTCTTGGTCATGGTGTGCCATTGATGCTGCAAGCGGCCCGTGTTCAACACGATCGGGAATGCGCGATCGGGCAATTCGGCGGGCGCCGCATGGGCGCGCGCGAAAAACCTGGCCTTGCCGCTCGCGGTCGGAAACACGAGCCGCGGACGGCTGCCGTCGGGCCATTGCTTCAACGGCTGGCTCACGCCGTCGTTGATATAGCGAAGCGGATTGCGCTCGGCCGCGTCGTCGGCGAGCGGCCATTGCAGCGGCGTTTCCTTCAGACGGCGATGGCTCGCGCCGCGCAAGTCGTAGCCGGTTGTCAGATTCGACGCGCGCGTGATTTCCGCGAACACTTCCTCGGCGCTCGCATAGGTGAACGCATCGGCGAAACCCATTTCGCACGCGACGCGCGCGATGATCTGCCAGTCCGGCAACGCGGCGCCCGGCGGCTCGATGCCCTTTTGCATCAGCGTGAGGTTGCGTTCGGAGTTGATCATCACGCCTTCCGCCTCGGCCCACAGCGCGCCGGGCAACAGCACGTCGGCATAGCGGTTGGTCTCGGTGTCGAGGAACGCGTCCTGCGCGATCACCAGTTCGGCGGCGCGCAAGCCGGCGATCGCGTTCTGCCGGTTCGCCACGCTCGCCACCGGATTCGTGCAGATGATCCAGCACGCCTTGATGTCGCCCGCGGCCATGCGCGTGAACATGTCGATCGTGCCGTTGCCGACTTCGGTCCTGAGCGTGCCGGGCGCGATGCCCCACAGGTTCTCGATAAACGCGCGGTCTTCTTCGACCAGCACCGAGCGCTGACCCGGCAAGCCCGGCCCCATGTAGCCCATTTCGCGGCCGCCCATCGCGTTCGGCTGGCCCGTCAGCGAAAACGGCCCGCTGCCGCGGCGGCAGATCTTGCCGGTCGCGAGATGCAGGTTGCAGATCGCGTTGGTGTGCCACGTGCCATGCGTGCTTTGATTCAGACCCATGGTCCAGCAGCTCATCCACTCGCGCGAGGCGCCGATCATCTGCGCCGCGCGGCGAATATCCTCGGCGGCGAGACCCGTGAGGTCCGCGACTTTCTCCGGCGTGTAGTCGGAGAGAAACGCGGGCATCGCGTCCCAGCCTTCGGTGTGTTCGGCGATGAAAGCCGCATCCGCGTGGCCGTTCTCGTGCAGCAGATGCAGCAGGCCGTTGAGCAGCGCGAGATCGGTGCCCGGCTTGATCCGCAGGAACAGGTCGGCTTTCTCGGCGGTCGCATTGCGGCGCGGATCGACCACGATCAGCTTCGCGCCCGCCTTCACGCGATCCATCATGCGCAGGAACAGAATCGGGTGACAGTCGGCCATATTCGCGCCGATCACGAAGAACAGGTCGGCGTGGTCGATGTCCTCGTACGATCCCGGCGGGCCGTCCGCGCCCAGCGAGAGCTTGTAGCCGCTGCCCGCGCTCGCCATGCAAAGGCGCGAATTCGACTCGATGTTATTGGTGCGGATGAAGCCCTTGGCGAGCTTGTTGACGAGGTACTGCGCTTCGATCGACATCTGGCCGGACACGTAGAACGACAGCGCGTCCGGTCCATGCTCGTCGAGCAGGCCGCGCAAGCGCGCCGCCGTGGTGCTGATCGCCTGCGCCATCGGCAGCGGCGCGGGGTCCTGGTCGCGCGCATGACGCACGAACGCGTCTTCGAGACGCCCCGACTTGCGCAACGCGACGTGCGCCGACTGGCCCTTCGTGCACAGACGCCCGAAGTTGGCCGGATGCTCCTTGTCGCCGGAGATCTTCACGACCTGGCCGTCCTCGACGTGCAGCACCATGCCGCAGCCAACGCCGCAGTACGGGCACACGGTTTTTACGCTAGTGGAGGACATGGCAAATGGCGTCGTTCGAAGAAAGAGGAAACAGGAAACAGGAAACAGGAAACAGGAAATCGGCACGCTCAAACCGCGACCCACACCTGGCCGTCTTCCACCCGCGTCGCGAACGCGCTGACGGAATACTCCGGTGATTCGAGGCATTCGCCGGTGCGCAGATCGAAGTGATGCTTGTAGATCGGCGAGGCGACCACGATGCGTTCGCCGAGGCTGCCGATCAGGCCGCGCGAGAGCACCGCCGCCTGCGAGCCCGGATCGAAGTTTTCGATCGCGTACACGGCGGTGTCCTCCGCATCCTCCTCATGCCTGTTCACGTGAAATACCGCCACCTGTTCGCCGTTGACGAGCGCGCAGACGCCCGTGTTCGGAACGATGTCGTCGAGGGTGCAGATCGGTGTCCAGGCGCGCGGCAGGCGGTCGTTGTTCATCGCGGAACTCCTCAGTGAATGAGCAAAATGAGTGGGGTAAAAAATCAGACCGTCTCGACAACCACGGGAATCGACACCAGCTTCGCTTGCCGTTCGACCGGCGTGGCCGGACGAATCTGCCCGCGCTCCTCGACGAACGTCACGGTGTTGTCGGCCTGGTCGCTGTTGACGAAATGGCGGAAGCGCTTGCGCGTTTCAGGATCGGTCACCGCCTTCTTCCATTC
>NZ_JBQEPU010000048.1:0-41463 GCF_052045835.1 Paraburkholderia sp. 22099
CCAGTGAGAGTTTTTGGCGTGCGCTCGTTTTGCACTGGCCGGGTAGCCAGGTATTCGCGCATGCATAAAGGCGCCATTGCACCGGATTCGCTGCTTCAATATTATTTCCGCGCTATGAAGTAGTTACATACCAGAAGCCGAAAAAACGGAGCTATCGAAGTCTGGTTTTCGATAAAAAGGTATTTGCAGGAACGTCGATTAAAATAGTTGCAAGTTGAAACCTCAACATCTATATTGTGAACCGTTGTCCTGGAGAAGATCGTTGCCAGCACGTAGTTACTAAAACTGAATAAAACGTTTTGCTGTCGCTCAAACTAGATCGGGGTGGCCATGTGCATCGTGAAGCTCATGCCTCAGGGCATTGAAGTCGCATTGCCGGCGGGGAGTCCGTTGACCGAACTCGAATTCGAGTTGTACGGCCAGGAATCTATTCCGTTCGGCTGTAAAGCCGGCGTGTGCGGCGCGTGTGTCATTGAAGTGCAGGAAGGTCTGAATCATCTCGGCAATAAAGGCAAGGACGAAAAGACTTTCCTCGAATCTCTAGGTTATCCGGGCGAGATATTCAGATTGGCATGTCAGTGCCGTGTCAGCGGAGCGGTAATCATCAAAGTCGCGGATTCACAGGTTTAACCCATTCCCGTAACACCTCTTTTTGCGTAGTTATTTCATTATCATCTTTCAAGGAATGAGCCATGAGTAATCGCGTTAAAAATGTCGGCTTAAAAGATCGCATTCCGTTCATTAATGCGGAAAGATCACTCCAGCTGCGTAAGCAAATCGATGCCATTATCGACGGGCAGATCGAGAACTGGTATGAAACCGTGCCGTATGCCGCCCATCTGGAAGGAAAGAAAATCGACTCCGATTATTATCAGCGTCACCTGATCGAAACCGCCTGGCGGATTCGCCTGTTGCGGGTGGTCGAGTCGAAAACACTCGCCGAAGTCGCCAAGCAGAGCCCGGAGGCGGCGCAAATCTGGGCGAATTACGAGCGCGAGGAGATGTTGCACGACGAGCTGTTCGTTCAGGACCTCGAACGCGCCGGTGTCCCCCGCGAGCAGTTTCTCGCGACCGAACCGTATCTGTCGACCAAGCTGCTCAGCGGCTACTTCTCGTATCTGCTTGATCACGAGGGCCCGCTCGGCGTGATCGCCTATTCGTATCTGGTCGAGTACGTCAACGTGAAGCTCGAGCCGCGCAAGCTCAAGGCGCTCAAGGAGTCGGTGGGCGAAACGAACATCACGGGCCAGATTGCGCATTCGCATACCGACATCAACGACGATCATCCCGGTGAAGTCTGGCAGGCGATCCGCTATCTGCTGCGCAGCGATGACGACATCGACTCGCTCAAGCGCTACCTGCGCGAGCACCAGACCGTCCTCGCGCTCTACTTCAAGGAACTCTACGAAGACAAAATTCTGCCGACGCTCAAGGCGGCGGCCTGACCAATCAGGGGAGACGAGGCGATGTCGTCCGATGGCGTTTTAATTCTGAGTCACTGCGGCTTTTCGTTCGCGGAGGACCTGATCGCGGCGATCAAGGCGCGCGGCCTGCTTCCGTTCGTGCTGAGTTCGCGGCCCGTGCCGGAGCACGGGGAACAGCGGCTGCAAACACTGCGCGATCATGCGGCGGCGGTCTTCGCGACCGATTCGCATGTGTTGCGGATGGAGGACGTCGAAGACGCCGTCGCCTCGTTGCGCGCGGCGGGCCAAACGGTGCTTGCCTGCATCAGCGTGTGGGAAGGCTACCGTCCGCTCATGGCCGAGGCCAACAGCCGGCTCGGCGTGAGCGATCTTTCCGCGCAGCGGATCGAGTTTCTGCGCGACAAGCATGCCGTGCGCAACGCGCTCCATCACGCCGGGCTTTCGCGGGTCACGGCGCGGCGCGTGACGCCAGCCGTGCTCGATGAATTGCGGCGCGACGCGCAGGCATGGTTCATCAAGCCGGTGCGAGGCATCGCGTCCTACGGTGCGTTCCGGCTCTCGCCCGACACCACATGGGCCACGCTCGAGGCGATCGGCGAGCATGCGCGGGCCGACACGGTCTACGCTTCGGCGCTCGGCGAGCACGTCGAGTTCATCGCCGAAGGCTATCTCGCGGGCACCGAATTCAGCTTCGAACTGCTGGTCTCGCACGGCAAGCCGTTCGTGCTCGGCGTCCACGAAAAGTGCGAACTGACCGAAGCCAACGGCACGGTGCTCGAAGACAGTTGCACGAGCCCGCCGGCATCGCTTGCCGCGGGCGATCTCGCGAGCGGCCTCGACTGGCTGCGCGCCGTATTCGAGCAACTCGAACTCGGCAGCGGCTGCTTTCATGTCGAAGCGCGCTTTGACGGCGCGCGCTGGGATCTCATCGAGATCAATCCCCGGGTGGGCGGCAGCCTCATCTCGCACAGCGTGAAGGCGCTCAACGAGGAAGCCGGCATGCTCGAACTCTGGCTGGACCTGCTGCTGGAGCAAAGCGGCGGTACGCAGCACCGTGCGTTTGCCGAACGCCTGCAACGCCTCGCCTACACCGCCGACGGCACGCCGCCGAGCGAGCTCGCCACGTTCTTTCGCGTCTACTTCGCGACGCCCGGCGAGATCGAACGCATCGAGACACGCACCGACGGCCGCCGCCCGTTGATCGCGCAAATCCTGCTCAAGCCCGGCGACGTCGTGCCGGCCACGCCACGCGAAGCGTTCCTCGGTCAACTGCTTTGGCGCATGACGCGCGCCGAGCGTGACGCGGCGCTTCCCGACCTGCTCGCGGCCTCCGTCACCGCGCTCGACGTGCACTACAGAACGACAACGCCTGCATTGGAGACCTGATCGTGAACGCTAACCGACCGCTGCTGCTGATCGTCGACTACAACCTGACCCGCGTGGCCGATGTCGCGCACATCGCGTCTTACGCACGCCAGCGGTATGGCGCGGAGATCGCGCTGATCCGCGCGAATCCGACCGAGCGGGACTCGCTGCTGTGCGAATACCTGATCGACCTCGATCCGCTCGCACCGAATTTCGTCGACGAGGCGCTCTACTATCTGAAGTCGTGGCGCGAACGCCTGCGCGCCGGCATGGTGTTCTCCGACAACGCGGTGCAAAGCGGTGCGGCGCTTCTCGAACGGCTCGGCCTGGTCGTCGATTCGGCGGCGCTCGCCGCCAACGCGTACAGCAAACGCGATTACCGGGTGTGCGAGGCGCGCGTGCGCGATCTGCTCGAAGCGCAAGGCATGCTGGTGCCCGATTGCGTCGAAGTGCACGACGTCGACGACCTGGGCCGCTTCGCTAGCGCGCACGAGGGCGGCTTCGTGGTCAAGCCTTCGTGCGAGGGCAACAATCGCGGCGTCGTGATCGTGGCGCCGGGCGACAGCCTCGACGCCGCGTTCGCGGCAGTCGCGCCGTACCTGGAGCGCGGCGCGATCTGCGAATCGTTCATTTCGTTTGCGCGTGAGTTTTCGTTCGACGGCGTGGGCGCCACGCACTTCATCACCGAGAAGGTGAGCGCGCAAGGCCGCTATCCGGTCGAGGTCGCGCAAATTCTGCCCGCGCGTCTCACCGCCGCCGAACAGGCGACGCTCGTGCGGGCGGGGCGGGTCGCGAATCTGCTCGTGGGCCAATTGCGCGGTCCCTTTCACAACGAGATCAAGCTCGACGACACGGGCTTGCGCGCCGCGGTGGTCGAACCGAATCGCCGCCCCGCCGGCATGAAGATCTGGACGATCGCGCGGGAAGTCTATGAGATCGACTTCTACGCGCTGTGGGTCGACGCGGCCTTCGGCGTCGTGCGTGAGCCGGCGCTCGTCAGCGCCGGCCGACAGGCGGCGACCGTCATGCTCGGCGTGCCCGCGGACGGCCGGCTCACCCCGCCCGACGCCGACGAAGGCGCCGAACTTTTCGACCGCGCACTCGCTCGCGCCGCCGCGCTGCTGGGCACGGACGCGCTGCGGCGCGTCGAGTTCGGCTGGCTCTCCGAAACCGCGCGCTTCATTCCCGCCCTGCCGCGCGATAACGCGGACTTCGCCGCACAGGCCTGCTTCGCGCTGGAAAGCGACGTGCACGACATGCGCAGCGTGGTCGCCACGGTACGCGCGGTCTGGTTGTCGGTGCTCGCCGAGGCGTGCCACATCTTCGAGCCGGCGAACGCAGCCGCGTCGCTCGCCATCGCGTGAACGGAGAGATCATGAAGATTCTTGTCCTGCATCGCGTGCCCTATCCGCGTATCGAATACGCGCGCGGCATCGATCACGAACAGCACGACGTGACTTACCTCGGCGTCGCCGATCTGCTCGCGACGCTGCCCGCCGATCTGCGTTGCGAACGCGTCGAGCGTCCCGTTGAACTCGGTCCGTTTGAGGCGGCGCACGCGTGGATCACGCGCACGGCGCGTCCGGTCGATCGCGTGATCGCGCTGTCGGAATACGACCTGGTCGACGCCGCGCGGTTGCGCGAATGGCTCGGCATACCCGGTGCGACGCTCGAACAGGTGCGTCTGGTACGCGACAAGGTGGTGATGAAGGAGGCCGTGCGCGCGGCGGGTCTGCGCGTGCCGCGCTTCATCGGCTTAGCCGGGTTTCTGCATGAGCCGGCCGGCACACCCTGGCGCGCGCGCACCGTGCTCAAGCCGTTGAGCGGCGCATCGAGCGAAGACGTCGTTATCTTCGAGACGCCGGCGGCCGCTGCCGCCGCGATCTCCGCGCGCCGCTGCGGCGTGGCGCGTCTCGACGCGCCGGAGCCGGCGATCGATGGCTACGAAGTCGAGGAATTCGTCGACGGCGACATCGTGCATTTCGACGGACTCGTCGCCAATCGCGAGGTGCTCACGCTCACGGCGAGCCGTTACATCGGCACCTGCCTCGGCTATGCGAAAGGACAGCCGCTCGGCTCGTATCACTTTCCCGTGTCGGCACGGATTCGCGACTGGGTCGTGGCCGCGCTCGCGGCGGTCGGCATCCGCCAGGGCAGCTTTCATCTGGAGGCCATCGAGGACGGCGACGAACTCGTGTTCCTCGAAGTCGGCAATCGGGTAGGGGGCGCCGACGTCGTGGCGACTTTCGAATACGCGACGGGCGTCCATCTGCCGTCGGAGGAACTGCGCATTCTGCTCGAGGGCAAGCCTTCGCGCGCGCTGCCGCCGACGCAGCCGCGGACCCAGGCGCGCTGGCACGGCTGGTTCGTATTTCCCGGCCACACGCTTGCGGGGACCACGTACGAGGATATCGGGGGCATCGCGAGGTTTCGCGGCGACCCGGCGCTCGTGCGCTGGCTCGAGTTGCCCGCGGGCGCCGCGCTGCCGCGGCGAGTCACCTACTCGGCGAACGAGGCGCCGCTCGCCGGGATCGTGGCGTACGGCAGTTGGCAGGGTACGCGCGACTGGATCGACGCCCTGTTCGCCGCGGCCACCCAGATGCGTGAACCGGCGCCGCCCGTTTGCGCCTGGCCGCACGCCGTACCCGCCGTACTGCAATGAGCGCGCGGCGCCTCGCGGCGTCCGCGCATCCCACGATCGACACAATGGAGAAACGACTGTGACCACGCAACAGCAATTGCCCGTGACGCCCGATCCGAATTCCCTGGCTGGCCAGATGGAACTGAACGCGTTCTATCTGCGCGAACTCGCGCCGCCGAGCGCGCCCGAGACCGTGCCGCTCGCCGCCGACTACGCCCGCATCCTCGGTTTGGAAACTGCCTGGAGCGACTACGAGGCCGCGCGCATCGTGCTCGACGACGTGCCCGCGAACGCGGAGCAGTTCGAGGAGTGGTACGTCACGCTGCGCAACACGCATCGCAAGGAAGTCGCGCCGTTCTTCGACTTCCTCGCGGAAGAAGCATCGCTGCCGCAGTTGTCGCTTTTCGTGAGCCTCGAAGCGCAGGTGGACGGCCGCTTCGACGACATCATCGCGCTCTCGCAACTCGGCATGGACGGCGACATGAAGCTCGCGCTCGCCGAGAACTACTGGGACGAAATGGGCCTTGGCAAGCTCGACGAAATGCACACGCGCACGTTCATGCGGGCGTCGCCGTTCTTTCGCGCCCAACTGGGCGAGCTCGACCTGGAGGCGGAAATGCCGGTCGCGGCGCTCAAGAACGGCAACCTGCTGCTGCTGTATGCGTTGCGCCGCCAGCACGTGGGGCGCCTGCTCGGAGCGCTGACGCTGCTCGAGCAGACCGTGCCGTACCGCTTCACGCGCATGCTGCGCGGCATGCATCGTCACGATGTGCCGAGGGAATTCCGTTACTACCACGAGCTGCACGTGCCGGTGGACGCCAATCACGGCAAGCAACTGGTCGAGCGCGTGCTGCTGCCGCTCGCGCGCAACAACCCACGCGTGATCCGCGATCTCTGCGAAGGCTGCCTGATCCGCTACCAGATCGAGAAGGAATATTACGCAGGCGCGCGCGACGTGATGGATCGCCGGCTGCACTGACCCGATCGAACGCCACGCATTTCTTCCAGTCAACCTCGACGATCTCTCCATGCACTCGACACTTGCTTCCGACCTCGCCAACTTCGACGCGCTGCTGGAGCGCACGCGCCGCCATGCCGTGGCGGCGCTCGCCTCTCTCGACGACCGCCCGGCCGCGCTCGCGCCGCCGCCCGCCACGTTGCGCGCCTTGCCCGAGGAAGGCGCCGGATTGGCGGGCGCGCTGGAAGAATTCGTCGCGCGCTGGAGCGCGGGCTTTTCCGGCAGCGCCGGCCCGCGCTACCTCGGCTTCGTGACGGGCGGCGCCACACCGGCCTCGCTCGCGGGCGACTGGCTCACCGGCGTCTACGATCAGAATCCGACCGCCGGCATCGACAGCGCCGCACCGGATCTCGAGCGCGAAACCATTGCGCGGTTGCGCGAGCTGTTCGGTCTGAGCGAGGCGCAGCAGGGCGTGTTCGTCACGGGCGCGACGATGTCGAATCTGGTGGGTCTCGCGCTCGGCCGCGAATGGCTCGGCGAGCGCAACGGCGTGAACGTTTCCGAGCAAGGCGTGGGCGCGCTCGGCGCGGTGCGCGTGCTGGCCGCGACGCCGCATTCGAGCGTGTACAAGGCGCTCTCCGTGCTGGGCATCGGCCGGCAGGCGGTGCGCAAGGTGCCGACGCTCGCGGGCCGCGAAGCGATCGACCTCGTTGCGCTCGAAGCGGCGCTGGCCGAGTCCGAGGGCGTGCCCGTCATCGTGGTGGCGAGCGCGGGAACCGTCAACACGGTGGATTTCGACGATCTGCAGGCGATCCACGCGCTCAAGGCGCGCTATCCGTTCTGGCTCCACGTCGACGCGGCGTTCGGCGCCTTCGCCGCGCTCGCGCCGGCGTATGCGCCGCTGGTCGCGGGGCTCGATGCGGCGGACTCGATCTGCATCGACCTGCACAAGTGGCTGAACGTGCCTTACGACGCCGCGGTGCAGTTCACGCGGCGCCGCGACCTGCAGGTGCGCGTGTTCCAGAACAGCGCCGCCTATCTCGGCATTCCCACCGACAACCCCGACTTCGTTCATCTCACGCCCGAGAATTCGCGGCGCTTGCGCGCGCTCGCGACGTGGTTCTCGCTCGCCGCGTATGGCCGCGCGGGGCACGCGGAGATCGTCGCGCGCAACATCGCGCTCGCGCAGTCTCTCGGTGCGCGTCTCGAAGGGCGGCGCGGTTTTCGCCTGCTGGCGCCGACGCGGCTGAACGTCGTTTGCTTCACGCTTGCCGCGAACGCGGACGAAGCGCGCATCAACGCCTATGTGCGCGCGGTGCGCGATCTGGGCGAGGTGTTCATCACGAGCACGGTCTACGCCGGCACGTGGGGACTACGCGTCGCGTTCACCAACTGGCGGACGGGCGAGGCCGACGTTGCGCGCATCTTCGACTCGCTGTGCAAGGCGCTCGATGCCGTCGAGGCATCCGGGCGCTAATGCCGCGCCGCGATTGACCGACTTTCCATTCCAACCAAAACTGGTGACTCCATGAGCATAATTGTTGGCGTGTCCGCGCATTACCACGACGCTGCGTGCTGCATCATCAAGGACGGCAAGCTGATCGCCGCCGCCGAGGAAGAGCGTTTTTCGAAGGTGAAGCACGACAGCAGCATTCCCACGGGCGCGTTCCGTTATTGCCTGCGAGAAGCGAACGCGACGATCGACGACGTCGATTGCATCGCCTATTACGAGGACCCGTACAAGAAGGCCTCGCGCCAGATCGCGACCAACGTGCTGGATCTGCTGCAGAACCCGAAGCGCCGCTTCAGGATCGATCCCGCCCGTCCCGAACGCGACATTCGCCAGAGCCTCGGCTTCAACGGCCGGATCGAATATGTCGATCACCATCTGTCGCACGCGGCCAGCGCATTCTTCTACTCCGGTTTCGCCGACGCGGCGCTGCTGACCGTCGACGGCGTCGGCGAATGGGCGACCACCACCTACGGCCGCGGCGCCGACGCGCACATCGAACTGTTCGAGGAAGTGTCGTTCCCGGACTCGCTGGGCCTGCTCTACAGCACGATCACGGCCTACCTCGGCTTCGATGTGAACGACGCCGAATACAAGGTGATGGGACTCGCGCCCTACGGCCGGCCGCTCTATGTCGAACAGATGCGGCGTCTGCTCGACGTGAACGAGCGCGGCCAGTACCGGCTCAACATGGAGTACTTCGATTTCCTCAATGGCGAGCGCATGTATTCCGAGCGCTTGCCGGAGCTGTTCGGCGCCGCGCCGCGCGAGGCGGAATCGGAGCTCGGCGTGTTCCACAAGGATCTCGCCGCGAGCCTGCAGCGCACGCTCGAAGACATTCTGCTCGAGAAGGCGCGCTATCTGCACGACGCGGTGCCCGTCGAGAATCTGTGCATGGCGGGCGGCGTCGCGCTCAATTGCGTCGCGAACGGCCGGATTCAGCGCGAAGGTCCGTTCGCCAGGCTTTTCGTGCAACCGGCCGCGAGCGACGCCGGCGGCTCGCTGGGCGCCGCGGCCGTCGCGCATGCACGGCTCACCGGGCGCCGTCCCGAGTTGAAGGCGCTGCCGCACGTGTATCTCGGCCCCGCCTATTCGAATGCCGAGATCCGTCAGACCGTCCGCGCGATTTTCCCGGATACCTCGATCGTCGACTGCACGGAGCGGCCCGAGGAACTGATCGCGCAAACCGCGCAGCGCCTCGCCGACGGCAAGGTGATCGGCTGGTTCCAGGGACGCATGGAGTTCGGACCGCGCGCGCTCGGTTCGCGCTCGATCATCGCGGACCCGCGCCGGCCGGAAATGCGCGACCGCATCAACGCGCTCGTGAAGATGCGCGAGGCGTTCCGTCCGTTCGCCCCTGCCGTGCTCGAAGACAAGGCCGCCGAACATTTCGAGCTCGATCATCCGTCGCCGTTCATGCTCGAAACGTGTCAGGTCATTTCGCCGCTTTCGCTGCCCGCCATCACGCATGTCGACGGCTCCGCGCGCGTGCAGACCGTCAGCGAACAGAGCAATCCGCGCTTTCACGCGCTGCTCGCCGAGTTCGACCGCCTGTCCGGCTGCCCGATCCTGCTGAACACCTCGTTCAACATGCGCGGCGACGCGATCGTGCTCGATCCGGTGGATGCCGTGTGGTGCTTTGTCGTGTCGGATATCGACGCACTCGTGATCGGCGATTACATCGTCGATCGCGGCTTCAAACTCGAGACCTGGAACAAGCTGAAGGAAATCTTCACCGCGCGCGCCGCGAAAAAGCGCGTCGCGCCGGAGTCGGTCAACGTCTACACGTTCCTGTGAGCGGGCGGCTCGCCCGCGCGTCGCGCTCCTGTCACTTCAGCGGCCACCATGTCCATTCAGATCCCGCCAGGCGATTGCCCTTGGGCCATTCGGCAAACGCAGTGCTTCGACAGCACGACGCACCGGTTCGTACGCCGCGACATCGAAATTGCGGGAGCGCGCATCCGGGCGGTCTTGCCGGCCGGCGCGTCGTCGCTCGCCGAGGGGCTCGATGGCGAACGTTATCTGTGTACGCCGGGCGTGGTCGGCATGGCGGCAGCCGGCGCCGCGCCGCCGCCGTTCGTGACGACGATGGGCTGGCAGTGCGCGCGCTTGCGTGATGTGCCGCCCGCGCGCGCCGGCGGGCCACGCGCAGTCGCGCTATTGAAGTTCGACGGCAGGCAACTCGAAGAGGTCAACAGCCTGCTCGAATGGTCGGGCGCGTCGGGGTGCGGCCGCTTCGACGGCGGCGGCGCTCATCCGGTCAAGGTGCTGCCGGTGCTCGCGAGCGCCAGCCTGCTGTCGGCGACGGAGCTCATGGAGGCGGCGAAATTCGCCCGCGCGATCGGCACGCGCATCGGCATCGCGCTCTGTGCCGATGCCGACGAAGCACGCGAATTTCGCAGCCGCTTCTACTGCTCGGAGAGCGCGCTGATTTCGTATTTGCTGCCGCAAGAGCCGCACGTCACGGTGTTCGGCGCGGCGCGCATCGACGCACGCGAGGCGCAGGCGTTCGCGCGCACGCTCTGCGCGGTCGCGCTGGGCGAGCCGGACGCCGAGCACCTGGGCCGCCGCTGGCGTCAGCATGCGCCGCTGTTCACGCAGCGCCGCGCCGCGCTGTTCGCGGGCACGAACGGCATCAACGGCACGAACGGCATCAACGGCACCAACGGCATCAACGGCATCAACGGCATCAACGGCATCAACGGCATCAACGGCATCAACGGCATCAACGGCATCAACGGCATCAACGGCACTAACGGCATCAACGGCATCAACGGCACGAACGGCACGAACGGCACGAACGGCACGAACGGCACCAACGGCACCAACGGCACCAACGGCACCAACGGCACCAACGGCGCGAGCGGGCGGCTGGCGCCGAACGCGGGCGCGGGGCAGCCCGACTACTACGCGGACGCGCTGACGCGCCATGCCGCCGCCGCGCTCGGTCTGCCCGACGTGGGCACGCTCGCGCCGGGCATGCGCGCGGACCTGTGTCTGTTCGAGCGCGACGGCGCGGACGAGCGCGGCGGCAGCGCGACTTTTCTCTCGCTGCTCGCGAGCCGCGCGCCGGCAGCCACGCTGGTTGACGGGCGACGCAGGCATGACGAGGCGCGCGCAAGTCCGGTACGCGCGCCGGTTCTCGCGGCGTGCGCGTGAGCGCGTCCGCTTCGCTGGTTTATCGACGGTTCGCACGGTTGTCGACGTAGAAGAAACGTAGGCGAGTTCACCTGTTCTCACACACTTGAGGAGCATCTCCAAATGTCAATCCATGCCACGCGGCAGGAATTGAGCGACCGGTTTGCCGCGTTGCTCAAGCAGGACAACGCGGCGCTGTCGGTGCTGCAATTGCTGAGCGAAAGCACACAGCGCGCGGACACGCACGGCCAGGATCACTGGTCCGGTCCGTTCGCGGCGCTCGCGGAAGATTTTGCGAGTCTCAGAGGGCAGGAACCGGGCGAGGCGCGTCGCACGCGCTCGGTCAGCATCTGGGAGGAGGAAGAGGGCACCGGCGAGTTCGTTCGCGCTCGCAAGCACATCGACCTGTGGCGCTTTTGCGCGGACGTGGAGCGCATCGGCAGAAAGGGTGCGAAAAAACGCATCGTGCTGCTGGGCGAGTCGGTTGCGCGCGGCTTCTTTTTCGACCCCGTGTACAGCCCGGCCAAGGTGCTGCGCGAACAGATCACGGCTGGCGCCGAGGCGGTTGAGGTCGTCGATCTCGCGCAGAGCAATTGCGATCCGTGGTGGCTCTCGCGTATCGCGGCTTCGGTGCATCTGCTGGAGCCGGACGCGGTCGTGGTGTTTGCCGGCAACAACTGGCGCGTGGGTGCGCTCGCCAACACGTCGACGGAATCGTTCGTCGCCGACGGCGAACTGATCGAGGAAAATCTCGGTTTCTCGAAGCTGCTGGACCGGCAGCTCGAAAGCCTCGAGCGTTTCGCGGGCCAGGTGGTCGAACAACTGACGTCCTCGCTTGCGCCACTGAATGTGCCGGTGACGTTCGTGATTCCCGAAATCAACGTGGCGGATTGGAGCAGCACGCCCGCCGGCGCGCTCGACGTGCCGCTCATGTCGCCCGACGACACGCGCGCCTGGGTTGCCGCCTGGCAGGACGCGACGGACAAGCTCGCGCACGGCGATTTCGCGGGCGCCGAGGCGGCCATCCTGATCGCGCGCGGGCTCGACGGCGGCACCTCGTCGGCGAGCCTCGACTTGCTGGCGCGCGCGCAGCGCGGTCTTCACAAGCGCAATCAGGAGATCTACCGCACGCTGCGCGAAAGCCGGGACATCATCGACGATACGCGCGTCGTTCCCGGCATCTTCGTGAACGTGGCCGAGGCGATACGGCGCCGCGCGCCGTCGTTCGGCGCGACGGTCGTCGATCTGCCGCAGATATTCGGCGATCGCTACGAGCACGAAATTCCGGGCCGCCGTCTGTATCTCGACTTCTGCCATCACACGTCGGAAGGCATGCGTGTCGCGATGGCGGCGGTCGCCCAGAAACTGCTGCCGGCGCTGTTCGGCAAGGACGCGCGCCTCGACGATCTCGTCGACGCGGCCTCGAAGCCCGCGCCGCAGCATGAGGCCTGGGCGCACCTGCTCGCCGGCATTCACAACGCGCACTGGGGCCAGGACGACGAGATCTGCAAGTATCACCTCGAGCGCGCGAAGCAATACGACCCGTCGATCGCGACCACCGGCGTGGCGCTTGTCCACGAGGCGTACCGGCACAAGACGCCGCCCGTCCTGTTGCCCGCGTTCGACCAGCTCGTGAAGAACGACATCGCCGAAGTCTGTCTGGTCGGTTACAGCCCGCTCGCACGCGGGATCATCAAGGAGCAGGCGCTGCTGGGCGCGATCGCGTCGGTGTTTCCCGAGTTCGCGGCGCAGTCGGTCGACCCCGACCTCTCGCTCGGCGAGGTCGCGCGGATCGATCTGCTGGAGTCGCATTGGGCCGAACTCACCGACCGCAACCGCTGGTATCGCCGCGCGTACTCCGCCGTCTACGGGCTCACGAGCGCGTATGCGTTTTCATGCAACGCGCCGCGCGATCTGTCCATAGAACTGACCGCGCGCATTCCGGGCGCGCGGGATGCGGGCACGATCGCTGTCGAACTCAATGGCCGGCGCGTGGGCGACGCGTTGCTCAACGACGAATGGCTCTCGCTGCGCGTGGCGGTGCCGGCCGAGATCGTGATCGATGGCGTCAACCAGTTGACCATCGCGTGGCCGAACGTGCTGCGCGAGGACATTCGGGCACGGCTGCGCGGCGATTTCGAGTCCCGGCAGAAGGTCGACATCCGCACGCAGTTCGGCCAGATTCACGCTTTGACAGTCGCGCTCGCCGCATGACCCGAGCGACGCCCAACCGGCAGACGGAGGACGGCATGAGCGAACCGGTATGCCTGATCACGGGCGTGGGAGCGGCAACCGGCGCGTCGATCGCGCGCCGGTTTGCCCGTGCCGGCTATCGCATCGCGATGCTGGCGCGCAATGGCGAGCGGCTGCGGCGCCTCGAGCACGAGATTGCGCACAGCGCGGCCTTCGTCTGCGATGTGGCGGATCTCGACGCGCTGGCGCGCACGCTCGAGGCGGTGCGCGAGACGCTCGGCAAGCCGTCGGTCGTTGTGCACAATGCGGTCTCGGAAACGTTCGCCACGTTTCTCGACGGCGACCCGGCTGCGCTCGAGCGCAACTTTCGCGTGAATACGACCGCGCTGCTGCATCTGGCGCGCGCGTGCGCGCCGGACATGGTCCTGGCGGGCGGCGGCGCGATCGTCGTGACGGGCAATACGGCGGCGCTGCGCGGCAAGCCGAACTACGCGCTGTTCGCGCCCAGCAAGGCCGCGCAGCGCGTGCTCGCCGAAGCGCTCGCACGCGAACTCGGACCGAAGCGGGTGCATGTCGGTTACCTGATGATCGACGCGGTAATCGACGCCGCGTGGCTCGGCGAAGACGGGCGCGTGCGGCCCGCATGGGGTGAGCCGCCGCCGGACTGGGCCTTTTCGCGCGACGAATATTTCGCGCATCCCGACGCCATTGCGGACGAGGTGTTTCATATCGCGCATCAGCATCCGTCCGCATGGTCCTTCGACTATACGATTCGACCGTTCGCGGAGAAGTGGTGAGCAGCGGGAGCATGGGGAGACGCGAGCCTGGCTGCGCAAGGACGGCGGCGAACTCGAGATTGCACCGGGCAACATTCGGGCGCGGATTCGGAAGAAGGGCTTCTGAGCGTGTTGCCGAAAAACCGGTCATGGCAGCGTGGCGCGATGTTACTGGAATCTGTCAATTGCGCCACTGGTCGATCGTGCAGGGGAACGCGACAATGCGTTGCAACGATCCACGCACGAGGAGCCTGATATGTCCGCTGTCTCATCCATTCCCTTTGCCGATAGCGCCGCGGCGCTCGCCCATTTCAGCGCGTCGCTGACATTCGAAACCGATTGCGCCGACGTCCACGCGGCACTCGGCAGCGATGACCCGCGCTCGGTCGATTTCGTGCTGCTCGACGTGCGCAGTCCCGCGCATTTCTCGCGCGGACATGTGCCAGGCGCAGTGAATCTGCCGCACGGCAAGATCGTGGCGTCGAAGCTCGCCGGGTATCCGCCCGATACGCTTTTCGTCACCTATTGCGCGGGCCCTCACTGCAATGGAGCAACGCGCGCCGCAATCCGGCTCGCCCAGCTCGGCCGCCCGGTCAAGATCATGATCGGCGGCATGACAGGCTGGCTCGACGAGGGTTTTGCTGTCAAGGGAACCTGATTACGTCGTGCGCGGCTTATTACCACGGGTCTTTTATCGTGAGCGGGAAACAGCGGTGTCTCCATCCGGTGCGCTGGATAACTGGCGTAATCGCCGATCTTCGGTAACATCGCGTCATGCACAATCATCTCGTCGTCGCGCTGGCTTACGACCGGCTTTGCACATTCGAATTCGGCTGCGTGACCGAGTTGTTCGCGCTCGAGCGCCCCGAACTCGGCGTCGACTGGTATCGCTTCGCGGCATGCGCGAGCGAACCCGGCCCGATTCGCGCGGCGGGCGGCATCACCATCGCCGCGCCGTACACGCTCAGGTTGCTGGATCGCGCCGACACGATCGTCATTCCGGGCTGGCGCGATGCGGACGAAGTGCCGCCCGAACCGCTCCTCAAGAAGATTCGCGCCGCGTATCGACGCGGCGCGCGTCTTTGCTCGATCTGCTCCGGCGTGTTCGTGCTGGCGGCGGCGGGCGTGCTCGATGGCAAGACCGTCACCACGCACTGGCTCTACGCTGAACGATTGCAGCAGCGCTATCCGCAACTGCGTGTGCAGCCGGACGCGCTCTATGTCGACGAAGGGCAAATCATCACGTCGGCGGGATCGGCGGCCGGACTCGACATGCTGCTGCATCTGGTGCGGCGCGATCACGGCAGCGCGGTGGCGAACCGGGTCGCGCAGCGGCTCGTGGTGCCGCCGCATCGCGAGGGCGGCCAGGCGCAGTTCGTGCCGCGGCCGATGCCGCAAGACGAAAGCGGACGTCTCGCCAAACTGATGGACTGGGTGCGCAGTCATCCCGCCTTGCCGCATACACTGCGCTCGCTGGCAGAACGGGCCGCGATGAGCCCACGCACATTGCAACGGCAGTTTCGCGACGCCACCGGCATGGCGCCGTACGAATGGCTGCTGCGCGAGCGCGTGGCGATGGCCCGCGAACTGCTCGAAGCGCCGGCCCCGTTGGCGATGTCGCGTGTGGCCGAACTCGCCGGCTTCGGCTCCGAGGAATCGCTGCGGCGGCATTTTCGGCGCATCGCGCTGACGAGCCCCGGCGCATATCGCAAGAAGTTCGGCGTGCAGGAGCCGGCGTAGAAACGCATCGGCGCAAACGCGGGCGGCAGGCGCGCGCCGCCGTTTTATAAACACGACGACAAGCGCCTGCTCGAATCGCGGCTCAGCGCGCCCGAAACGCTCGACACGCTCGCGCATGATCCCGTGAGGCTTGCGGTTTCGGCTTCAACGTGAGCGCACGGGCGTTACTATCGGACGACCGGTCCCTGAGCGCCGACACGCCGCCTTTTTTTGGGGAAACAACTTATGCCAGATGTCGCGCAGATCATCTCCGCCTTCAATGCCGGCCGCGACCCCGAACGACTCGCGATGAAATACAAAGCCATGCGCGGCTCGCCGTTCGTGTTTCTGCGTGGCACCTGTCATCTGTTTTACGAACGCCTGCCGCGCGACAAGGTGCTCGACGACGCGCCGCCGGTTTGGATTTGCGGCGACATGCATCTGGAAAATTTCGGCAGTTACAAGGCCGACAACCGCCTGATCTATTTCGACAACAACGATTTCGACGAAGCCTGCCTGGCGCCGTGTTCTTACGAACTGGTGCGACTGTTGACGAGCGTGCTGGTCGGCGCAAGCGCGCTCAAGCTGAGCCGCGCGCAGGCGCTCGCGCTTTGCCACACCGCGGTGGATGCTTACGGCGCGGCGCTCGCCTTCGGCAAAGCGCGCTGGATCGAAACCGAAACCGCGGTCGGCATGGTGCGCGATCTGTTCGACGGGCTGGCAAGCCGCACGCGCATCGCGCATCTGGACCGGCGCACCACGCTCAAAAGCAAAGCCCGCATGCTGAAAGTGGACGGCAAGAAAGCGCTGCCGGTGAGCGACGAGCGGCGCGCCGCCGTCACCGGGTTCATGAACCGGTTCGCGGCGAGTGAGGCCAATCCCGACTTCTATCGCATTCTCGACGTGGCGCGGCGAATCGCGGGTACGGGAAGCCTCGGCGTGGATCGCTACGTGATTCTCGTCGAGGGCAAGGGCTCGCCGGACGGCAACTATCTGATCGATCTGAAGGAGGCGCTGCCTTCCTCGGTGGCGCCGCACGTGGGCACGCCGCAGCCGAAGTGGCAGAGCGAGGCGGAACGCGTCGTGGACATTCAGCGGCGCAATCAGGCGGTTTCGCAGGCGTTCCTGCATGCGGTGGACTTCAATCAGCGATCGTATGTGTTGCGCAGCCTGCAACCGTCCGAGGACCGCGTTGCCTTGAGCGACTGGGACGGCAAGTTGTCCAGGCTGGAGGCGGTGATCAACAGCATGGCCGAACTGAGCGCGTGGGCGCATCTGCGCAGCGGCGGCCGGCAGAAGTCGTCGATCGCCGATGACCTGATCGCCTTCGGCAATCGCCGGGACTGGCAAGTGCCGCTGATCGAACTTGCGACACAATGCGCGGCGCAGGTGGCCGCCGACTGGAAAACGTATAGCGAAGCCTACGATCGCGGCGCGTTCGACTTGCCGGTAAAGGCCTGAACTTCATCAGCAACGCTGTTCGCCTGACGCGGCGCGCGGCCTTTCGACTGGGCGGCGAATCACGTTCCGCTCGCGCATTCGCGCGTCGTTCAGGCCTCTCGCAATGCACGGCGCATCCCGGCGCCGCGCATGCCAGCATCGCTCCAGACAAACCCTGATTGCTGCGTGGAATCCGCCGCTGCTATCGTTCGCTGGTCCTTGTGGAAGCGCTTCCACTCCTATCAGGAGGATCCGTGGATAACGACGCATTCGCTGTATCCGACGCACGCTCCCCTCAATCTCTCGCCGATCCCTTTACGCCGCCCGCGGACTCGTCGCTATGGCGCAAGAATTTTCTGCTCGGCGCCGCCACCGCGTCGTATCAGATCGAGGGCGCGGTGAACGAGGACGGCCGCTTGCCATCCATCTGGGACACGTTTTCGGCCACGCCCGGCAAGGTGCTCGCGGGCGACACCGGCGCCGTGGCCTGCGATCACTATCATCGCTGGGAAGCGGATGTCGACCTGCTGGCGAGTCTGGGCCTCGAAGCTTATCGGCTCTCGATTGCCTGGCCGCGCGTGATGGACGCGGCAGGCGCGCCGAACCGCAAGGGACTCGACTTCTACAAACGCCTGCTCGGGCGCTTGAAAGAGAAGGGCATCAAGACCTTCGTCACGCTGTATCACTGGGACTTGCCGCAGCATCTCGAAGATCGCGGCGGCTGGCTCAATCGCGATACCGCCTACCGTTTCGCCGATTACGCCGACCTGATGAGCCGCGAACTCGCCGGCACGGTCGACGCGTGGGCAACGCTCAACGAGCCGTGGTGCTCGGCCTATCTCGGCTACGGCAACGGCCATCACGCGCCGGGTCTCGCGAACACGCGCTTCGCGACTCAGGCGATGCATCATCTGCTGCTTGCGCACGGTCTTGCGATACCTGTGCTGCGCGCCAACGATCCGGCCTCGCAAAAGGGCATTGTCGCGAACATCGGACGAGGCACGGCCAATAGCGAGCGCGCCGCCGATCAACGCGCCGCGCATCTGTTCGAAGTGCAGCACAACGCCTGGATTCTCGATCCGCTGCTCAAGGGCGCGTATCCGCAAGGCCTGTTCGAGTTGTGGCCGGGCACCGAGCCGCTGGTGCTCGACGGCGACATGCGGACCATCGCCGCGCCGCTGGATTTTCTCGGCATCAACTATTACTTCCGCACCAATGTCGCGAGTGACGGCGCGCATGGGTTCAAGGAGGTGCCGCTCGAAGGCGTCGAGCGCACGCAGATGGGCTGGGAGGTGTATCCCGACGGCTTGCGCGATCTGCTGACCGGTTTCAGGCGCACGTATCGGAATCTGCCGCCGATCTACATCACCGAAAACGGCATGGCCTCGGACGACAAGGTGATCGACGGCCGCGTCGATGACGCGCAGCGCGTCTCGTTCCTCAAGCGCCATCTCGCCGCGGTCGATGAAGCGATCAAGGCCGGCGTGGACATTCGCGGCTATTTTCTGTGGTCGCTGATGGACAACTTCGAATGGGCGTTCGGATACGAGCGGCGCTTCGGGATCGTGCACGTCGATTACGCCACGCAGAAACGCACCGTTAAACGCAGCGCCGAGCTGGTGTCCAGGTTCCTGAAGGAGCGAGCGCACGTCAACAACGCGGGTCTATAAAGCGCGTCTATAAAGCGGATGAAGCCGGTCCGCATGTCGACCCGAAACAGGGCGTCGAGCCAGGAGAAGACGGAATGAACAGCAGAAAAATGGCCGTGGCGAATGTAGTGGCGGCGCTGGCGTTATATGGCGTGGCCGCGCACGCGGAGCCCCTGAAAGCCAACGTGATTCACTGGTGGACCTCGGGCGGCGAGTCCGCCGCGATCCGCCAGTTCGCCGATGCGTACAACAAGGCCGGCGGCCAATGGGTCGACAACGCGGTGGCCGGCGCCGACCAGGCGCGCTCCACCGCGATCAACCGGATCGTCGGCGGCGATCCGCCCACGGCCGCGCAGTTCAACACGTCGAAGCAGTTTCACGACCTGATCGATCAGGGCCTGCTGAACAATGTCGACGACGTCGCCGCGAAAGAGAACTGGAACGGCGTGTTTCCGCAGTCGATCATCGACAGCATCAAGGTGAAGGGCCATTACTATGCGGCGCCCGTCGACATTCACATGCCCGCGTGGTTCTTCTATTCGAAGCCGGTGTTCCAGAAGGCCGGCATTACCGCCGAGCCGAAGAGCTTCGATGAATTCATCGCCAATCTGGGCAAGCTGAAAGCCGCGGGCGTGATCCCGCTCGCCTTCGGCGGCCAGCCGTGGCAGGAAAAAATCACTTTCGACGCGGTGCTGGCCGACGTGGGCGGTCCCGATCTCTATCTGAAGGTGTACCGCGATCACGACATGAACGCGGTGAAGTCCGATGCGTTCAGGAAGGTGCTCGCTTCCTTCAAGCGCCTGCATGATTTCGTCGATCCAGGTTCGCCGGGGCGCAACTGGAACGATGCGACCGCGCTCGTGATTTCCGGCAAGGCGGGCGTGCAGATCATGGGCGACTGGGCCAAGGGCGAATTCTCGGCTGCGAAGCAGAGCGCCGGAAAAGACTTCGGCTGCTTCCCCGGCTTCGGTCCGCATTCGCCGTATCTGGTCGCGGGCGACGTCTTCGTGTTCCCGAAAACGGACAACGCCAGCGCGATCAAGGCGCAGAACCTGCTCGCGACGGTCATGACCTCGCCGTCCGCGCAAGTCGCATTCAGCGCGAGGAAAGGCTCCATTCCGATTCGTCCCGACGCGGACGCGAGCAGTCTCGACATCTGCGCGAAGGAGGGCATGGCGATCATGAAGGATAAGTCGCGTCAGTTGCCGAATCCCGAGATGCTGCTGTCGCCCGACATGCAGGGCGCGTTGATCGACGTCGTCACGAACTTCTGGAACAAGAACCAGTCGGTCGACGATGCACAAAAAGCGTTTGCCAATGCGTTGAAGAGTTAGGTGCTCGCGATGCACGCGCTCAAGCTGCAAACCGCCGGGTCGAAGCATCGGGCCAAGCCGCGCACGAAACCGCTGAAAAAGCGTTGGCCGATCGCGGCGTGGCTTGCGTTGCTGCCGATGGTGGCGACCGTCGTGTTCGTCTATCTCGGCACGATGATCTGGACCGCGCGCGTGTCGCTCAGCAATTCGCGCACCTTTCCATCCGGCGACTTCGCGGGCTTCACGCAATACGCGCGGCTCTTCAACAACGACCGCTGGCTGCTGTCGCTGCAAAACATCGTGATCTACGGCGCGTGCTTCATCGTCGCGTGCATGGTGATCGGTTTGCTGCTGGCGATTTTCATCGATCAGCGGGTAGTCGGCGAGGGCGCGTTGCGCACGGTGTTTCTGTATCCGTATGCGATGTCGTTCGTGGCGACGGGCCTCGTCTGGCAATGGATTCTCAATCCACAGCTAGGCGCGCAGGCCGTGTTGCACACGCTCGGCTTCGCGCATGCGCGCTTCGACTGGATCGTCGATCAGGATCGGGTGATCTATACGATCGTCATCGCCACCGTGTGGCAGGCGTCGGGTCTCGTGATGGCCTTGTTGCTCGCGGGCTTGCGCGGCATCGACGACGAACTGTGGAAAGCCGCGCGCATCGACGGCATTCCGCGTTGGCGCGTTTATGCAAGCATCGTCGTGCCGATGCTCGGCCCTTCGATCTCCACTGCTTTCGTGCTGCTGTTCGTGATGGTCGTGAAGCTTTATGACGCGGTGGTCGCGATGACGCAAGGCGGCCCCGGCACGGCGAGCGAAGTGCCGGCGAAGTTCATCATGGACTACCTGTTCGGCCGCGCCAATATCGGCCTGGCATCCGCGGCCTCGATCGTATTGCTGACGACGGTGCTGGCGATTCTCGCGCCGTTCTTCTATGCCCGCAGCCGGGCGGCGTTGCGCAAGGAGGGGTGATGAACGCGCTCGGCTCCACGCTGAAGGGCGGCCCGCAGCGTCGCCGCCGGTCGATCTTCACACCGGCGCGTCTCGGCGTCTACGCGTTTCTCTTGACGGCCGCCTTGTTCTTTCTGCTGCCGCTTTACGTGATGCTCGTCACGTCGGTCAAACCGATGAGCGAGATCCGTCTCGGCAATCTTCTGGCTCTCCCCGCGCATTTCACGCTCGACGCATGGGGCGCCGCATGGCAAACCGCGTGCACGGGCCTCGATTGCAACGGCATTCAGGTCGGCTTCTGGAACTCGGTGCGTATCGTCGTGCCGAGCACGGTGCTCTCGATCGCGATCGGCGCGGTGAACGGCTATGCGCTGTCGTTCTGGCGGCCGCGCGGCGCGGGCCTGCTGTTCGGCGTGCTGCTGATGGGCGCGTTCATTCCGGTGCAGGTGATGGTGTATCCGCTCGTGCGCGTGCTGGCGAGCGTGCATCTGTTCAGTTCGCTGCCGGGCATCGTCGTGATTCACACGATCTTCGGCATGCCGGTGATGACGCTGCTGTTTCGCAACTACTACGCGTCGATTCCGCAGGAGCTGTTCAAGGCGGCGCGCGTGGACGGCGGCGGTTTCTGGCGCATCTTCGTGCAACTGATGCTGCCCATGTCCACGCCGATCATCGTCGTCGCGATCATCATGCAGGTGACCGGCATCTGGAACGACTTCATTCTCGGGCTGGTATTCGCCGGCACGAAAAACCTGCCGATGACCGTCCAACTGAACAACATCATCAACACGACGACCGGCGAGCGGCTCTATAACGTGAACATGGCGGCGACGATTCTGACTTCGATGGTGCCGCTCGCGGTCTACTTCATTTCAGGCCGCTGGTTCGTGCGCGGCATTGCGTCCGGCGCGGTCAAGGGATAAGGCGATGACGAACCTGGCAAATATGACGGCGGTGGCCGAGGCGGCGGGCGTGGCGAACGCCCCTGAGGTCGCGGACGCGGCGGGCCTGACGCATCCGGCCAACGTGGCGGTGCGCAATCTGACGATCCGGTTGGGCGCGAATACCGTGATCGAGAATCTCGACCTCGACGTGCGCGCGGGCGAGTTCGTCGTGCTGCTCGGACCGTCGGGCTGCGGCAAGTCCACCTTGTTGCACAGCATTGCCGGCTTGATCGACGTGACGGACGGCAGCATCGAGATCGCCGGCGAGGACATGACGTGGGCCGATCCGAAAGACCGCCGCATCGCGCTGGTGTTTCAGTCGTACGCGTTGTATCCGACCATGAGCGTCGAGCGCAACCTGTCGTTCGCGTTGCGCATCAACGGCACGCCGAAAGCGGAAATCGCGCGGCGCGTGGCGCGCGCTTCCGAGATGCTGCAACTCGGGCCGCTGCTCAAGCGCAAACCCGCGCAGCTCTCGGGCGGGCAGCGGCAGCGCGTGGCGATCGGCCGGGCGATCGTGCGTGAGGCCGACGTATTCCTGTTCGACGAGCCGCTGTCGAATCTCGACGCCAAGCTGCGCACCGAACTGCGCCGCGAACTCAAGCAACTGCATCAGCGCCTCGGCGCGACGATGATCTACGTGACCCACGATCAGGTCGAAGCGATGACGCTCGCCACGCGCATGGCGGTGATGCGCGGCGGCGTGATCCAGCAGTTCGGCACGCCGGCCGAAGTCTACGCGCGGCCCGACAATCTGTTCGTCGCGACCTTCCTGGGATCGCCGGCGATGAACCTGCTCAAGGGCACGCTGGAGTCGCGCGACGGCGCGCCGCATTTCCGCTCCGCGCATTTGCGGCTCGACGTGTCGGCGTATCCGTTCAAAAGTGCGCCGGCGGATTCGCTGCCGTGCGTGCTCGGCGTGCGCGCCGAGGACGTGCGGGTGCGGATGGGCGAGGCCGCGAGCGAGCGCGCAAAAGTTTCGCTCGTGGAGCCGATGGGCAACCACCGCGTGATTTGGCTCGACTATCATGGAGCGCAGATTGCGTCGATCGACCAGACCAAAACGCCGGTTGCGGTCGGCGACACCGCGGCGTTTTCATTCGACGGCGCGCATGTTTCGCTGTTCGACGAAGCGGACGGCACCCGCCTGTAGCGCCGGCGCGCGGCGCGCTGAACGCCACATCGAAAACCACCTCGCTCGACGGAGAACCGCGTGGCAACACTCAAGGATGTCGCGGCACTGGCCGGCGTGGGCATGTCGACCGCCTCGCGCGCCATTTCCGGCAAAGGGCCCGTCTCGGCCGACGCCGCCGCGCGCGTGCAGGCGGCGATCGAAGCGCTGAACTTCCGTCCGTCGTCGATCGGCCGCGCGATGGCGGCGCAATCGCTCGGCATGATCGGCATTTTCGTGCCGACGTTCTTCGGCTCCTACTACGGCACGATCCTCAAGCAGACGGATACCGAACTGCGCGCGGTGCACCGTCACGTGGTGGTGGCGACCGGCTGCGGAGACGTGTCGCCGCGCGAACAGGCCATCGAGGCGGTGCGTTTTCTGATTGGCCGCGATTGCGACGGCGTGGTGGTGATCAGCCACGATCTGCACGACGAGGACCTGATCATGCTGCACCGGATGCATCCGAAGATGGTGTTCCTGAACCGCGCGTTCGATCAATTGCCGGAGGCGTCGTTCTGCGCCGACCACCGGCGCGGCGGCGAACTGGCGGCGCGCACGCTGCTCGATCACGGGCATCGGGACATCGCGGTGATTTCGGGGCCTTTCACCGCGTCGGACAACATGATCCGGCTCGAAGGCTTCTTCGCCGAACTGGCGCGGGCGGGCATCGCGCGCGACGACGTCACGCTGATCGAATCGGACTTCTCGCCGGAAGGCGGCTACGCCGCGGCCATCAGGCTGCTCGATTCGAAGCGGCGTTTCACCGGCCTGTTCTGCGCGAACGACACGATGGCGGTGAGCGTGCTCGCGCGCTTTCATCAGGTCGGCATTTCGGTGCCGGACGAAGTGTCGGTGATCGGCTATGACGACGATTACTCGGCGGCCTACGCCGCGCCGGGACTCACCTCGGTGCGGATTCCGACGGCGGAATTGACCCAGAACGCGGTGCGCTGGCTCGTCAATCAATGCTACCGAACCACGTGGGAGATATTCCGCGAGTTTCCGGTGAGCGTGACGATGCGCGAATCGGTGGGGCCGGCGCCGGGCGTTATGGGTTCTTCCGGCTCCGGCGAGGTGACTAGCCGCGGTAACGCGTCGTAGCCTCGATTCGGCGCGGCGCCGATGTGGCATTCAGGCATGCGTTCACATGCCGCCGCGCGAACGGCTCATGTGCCGCTACGCAGCGACTGTTCGTAGCGCAGGCGCGCTTCTTCGTCGAGCCGCGTATCTTCGAGCTCTTGCAGCACGGCTTCGAGATCGATCGGCGTGGTGTCCAGTTCAACGCGGCCGGTCAGCTTCGCGTCGACATGCAGCGCGCCGGCTTCGAACAGCGCCCAGATTTCCTTGCCGTAGCTGGCGTCGAGCAACGCCGGCGCAAAGCGGCCGAAATAGGTGGCGAGGTTGTTCACGTCGCGCTCCAGCATGGCCGGCGCTTCGAGATTGCCGGCGGCATCCACGGCTTGCGGCAGGTCGATGATCACCGGGCCGTCTGCGGCAAGCAGGATGTTGTATTCGGACAGGTCGCCGTGAATCACGCCGGCGCACAGCATGCGCACCACCTGATCGAGCAGCAGCGCGTGCAATTCGAGCGCGCGTTCCTCGGTCATGTCGACGTCGTTCAGACGCGGCGCGACGTTGCCGTCGGCGTCGGTCACGAGTTCCATCAGCAATACGCCGTCGGTGCAGATGAACGGCTGCGGCACGCGCACGCCGGCATTGGCGAGCTGGAACAGCGCATCCACTTCGGCGTTCTGCCAGGCTTGTTCCTGCACTTCGCGGCCGTAGCGACTGCCTTTTTCCATC
The DNA here is from genome assembly GCF_052045835.1 of Paraburkholderia sp. 22099. NCBI lineage: Bacteria > Pseudomonadati > Pseudomonadota > Betaproteobacteria > Burkholderiales > Burkholderiaceae > Paraburkholderia > Paraburkholderia sp. 22099. The sequence continues at coordinate 24,999 of NZ_JBQEPU010000048.1, forward strand.
GCGCGCTGCTGACGGCTGTTCTTGACCTTGCGGCCTTCGCGATAGGACGCGGCCTGGCGGAAACTGCGCTGTTTGGCGTCTTTATAGACCTTCGCGCAGCGCGTGGAGTCGCCACTGCGCACCACGTAGACGGTGGCTTCCTTGCCGCTCATCAATTGCGAAATGACCTCGTCGATCAGGCCCTCTTCGACGAGCGGCAGCAGGCGTTTAGGGGTTTTCATGCGGCCACCGTGAAGCGGTGGGCGGCGCGGCGCCGTGTGGCGGCTGGGTGGGCGCGCGTGGGCGGCGGGAGGAGCGGGGTTCGGGTCATGCCGGATTATAAGGGAGTCTGCTGGGCTTGCCTTTAATGCTGCGCGCCGCTGTGCGCCCGGTCACCGCGATAGCCCGTCAAACCTGAAACACGTTCTCCATCCGCTGTATCTCGGGGCGGGACAGATCGAGGGCGGCGGCTTCTTGCCGCCACGTGCTGACGGCGTCTTTTACCTCCTCTATCACGCGGCTCGCTTGCGCGTGATCCAGCCGATAAAACCCGGCGGTCTCGATCACTGTTTCGAGATCCGGCAATGCGCTCATGCCGTCCAGCGTAAGTGCATGTTCGCGCTTGGCCGGGTTTGGATTCATATCGAACGCTGGCGACAGCCGCCAGCCCGACGCTTCGCGGATGAAGCCGTGATTGCGTGGATGATCGTCGCGATTTCCTGCAATGACATTGAAGGCCACTCTTTTGAAAAGCTGAGCAAGATCTTCGTCGATATGGCTTTGCGCGCCGTTGCTCGCAAGATACTCGGCGATGTCCAGATAGCTTGCATCCGAATCCCCGTCCCGACGTTCAAGCAAGGTCATGGCGGATGCGTACATGCGCCGGCTGCCCGCGCTGCGATCGAACCGTTCGACGCAGAAGGTGCCATAACGTGCGCCGACATACTTGAGTTCGGATGCAGGCACCTCGATACCCGCTTTCCTTGCCAGGCGATGAACGATGTACTCCCACGCGCCGATGTCGTAGCGATCGTCTTTCGCGGGGAATTTCGCGATCCAGAGAGCGTCGCCGAGACTGCTGAAGTTGGCCTTGGGACGAGCGCCGCCGAGCGATGTGCCAGGGGCGATCAGCATCGCAAGCCATTGATCGTATTCCGGCAGTTTTTCGACACCGGCTTCTTCGATACGCAGGCTGACATAGGCCAGGGTCGCAAGATCGGTGACGGGTGGAGCGGCATTGGCGCTGTTGTCGAGAAAATTGCCGTCCATGTCCTGGAAGCGCAGCGCACCGACGCGTGTCAGATCGTGCACGCCAAGCAGGAAATCGATCTCCCGCAGATTACGCATTGGCCGGTTTTCGCGATCGGCTGCGCCAGCCTCGCGGCGCTCCATGAGGACACGGCCCCAACGATCCGGCGCTGAGTCCATGAAAACGCCGAATGCCGCGGACTTGGCGGGCGGGTATTGCTCGTCGGTCCACAACTCGAGACGCGGATCGAGCATGAACGCATGGCGGCTCTCTACCCAGTTCTTCGTATAAGCAAACGATACGGGCAAATCGCTGTGCGCAGCCTGGCGATACAACGTGCCGACGTGTTGAAGGTTGCCCAGTTCGGCCGTGTCGAGAAACACATGGTACGTGTCACGGGGCTTATTGCTGACCATCGGACTTCTTGGAAGTTTTTGGGGTTGCTGGACGCTCCGCCTTGATCTGGACGGCGCCGGGCGCTTTGGGGCGCGGCTTTCGCTGACCCGGCAGCTTGAGATCCTGGAGCTTGCGACCAAGTTCGTCGTCGCGGGCGACGGCATCCATGTCCTTGTCGAGGCCCAACACGCGAAGCGCTCTCATATAGGTGCCGAGCGCGATATTCGGATCGCCTTTCTCAAGGCGGTTCAGCGTATCGCGTGAGATGCCCAGCCGTTCGGCGAACAGTGCCGTTGGGAGTTCACGCCGCAGACGTGCGAGCTTGAGCCGTTCGCCGAGCGAATGGATTTGCCTTTCGACTGACGGAAAGGGGCGCGGAAAGGTGCGAGGCATGTCCGATATATTAGGCAAACACTCGTATTCTGTCAAAAATATCGGACATCCAGCGTCTACGAGAGCGGTCGGGTCTATAAGTAGAGAAGCGACGACGTCCGATATTTCAGACCAAAACCGCCTCTTCGTCAGGAATATTGGACGCCGGGCCACGGCAAGTGCCGCCCCCAAGATTCCTTACTGGCGTAATAACCGGCAACACTGCATTGCGTTTTCCTCCCTTTAATTTGCTGGCCGATCGCCTAGACTTGCCGGTAACAAAACGTTACTGCTACGGGGTGTGAGATGTTGACCGTGTTTATCATCGCCTGTCCAATCTGTATCGCCGCGCTGTTCGGGTTCGCGCGGCATGTGGATCCGCTGACGGGGCAGCTCAGGCGTTGAACCCGCGAAGTCCGACGCTACCCGGACCTTGCCTTTAAGTGCCGAGTCACGGCACGATGCGCGATAACCTAAGTACGGGGCAGCATCGCGCATGCGAGATTTTCTGGGGTATCTCAACGCCCGCGTCGGCGTGTTGAAAGGTGTGCTTCCGTTGAGCCGCGCCGGCGCCGCCCGCGACGCGCTGGCCGGTGTGCAGCTTGCGTCGATGGATATTCCGCAAGTGCTCGGCTACGCGCGCATCGCCGGCATGCCGGCCGTCGCGGGTCTTTACACCGTCTTTCTGCCGCTTGTGGCGTTTGCGTTTTTCGGCGCATCGCGGCATCTCGTCGTGGCCGCCGATTCGGCCACCGCCACCATTTTCGCGAGCCGGCTCTCCACGATGGCGCCGGCTTCGAGCGCGGAATATGCGTCGCTCGCCGCGATGGTCGCGTTGCTGACCGCCGCCTTGCTGTTCGTCGCGCGCATTTTCAAACTGGGCTTTCTCGCCGATTTCCTGTCGCGCACGGTGCTGGTCGGCTTTCTCGCCGGCGTCGGCGTGCAGGTCGGCATCGCCATGCTGGGCGATATGTCGGGCGTGCCGGGGCATGCCGCGCGCAGCGTCGATCAGCTCGCGCTGGTGGTGCGCGAGTCGACGCAAATCCATTGGCCGACGCTGGCGATTTCGCTGCTGGTGGTCGTGTCCATTCTGGCGTGCAAGCGCTTTCTGCCACGCGTGCCCGTGCCGTTGATCGCGGTCGTCGCGGGCATCGCGGCGAGCGACGTCTACGGGTTCGCCGCCCACGGCATCGCCGTGCTCGGTCCGGTGGCGGGCGGACTGCCGGGGCTGTCGATGCCGTCGGTCACATGGCAGCAGATGCTCGATCTCTTGCCGGTCGCGGCGTCCTGCTTCGTGATGATCGTCGCGCAAAGCGCCGCCGCGAGCCGCGTGTTCGCCGAGCGGTATCACGAGCCCGTGGATGTCAATGCCGACTTGCTGGGCATCGCCGCGGCCAACGCGGCGGCGGCGTTGTCGGGCGCGTTTGTGGTCAACGGCAGTCCGACGCAGACCGCCATGGCCGATCGCGCCGGCACGCGCAGCCAGGTCGCGCAACTCGTGTTCGCGGCGGTGGTGGTGCTCGTGCTGCTGTTTTTCAGCCGCTTTTTGCAGTATCTGCCGCACTGCATTCTCGCCAGCATCGTGTTGACGATCGCCATCGGCCTGATCGATCTCAAGACGCTGTTTGCGATTCGCCGCGAAAGTCCCGGCGAATTCGCGCTCGCCGTGTTCACCGCGGCGGCCGTGGTGCTGATCGGCGTCGAGCACGGCATTCTCGTGGCGGTGGCGCTATCGCTGCTGCGTCACGTGCGGCACAGCTACCGGCCGCACACCATGATCCTCGCTCCCGGCCAGGACGGCGTGTGGGTTCCGGTGCCCGCCGTGCCCGGTATCGAGACCGCGCCGGGGTTGATCGTCTATCGCTTCGGCGCCGATCTGTTCTACGCGAACGATCACTTTTTCGTCGACGATACCCGCCGCCTGATCGCCGATGCGCCGAGCCCCGTGCGCTGGTTCGTGATCGACGCGAGCGCGATTACCGATGTCGATTATTCAGCGGCGCGCTCGGTGGGCGAATTGTGCGAGAGCTTGAAACACGGCGGCATCGGCGTGATTTTCGCGCGCGTGAACCGTTATTTGCGCTCGGATATGGACCGGCATGGCATCACGCCGATCGTCGGCGCGGGCTGTATTTTCGGCACGCTGCATGAGGCGCTGCGCTCGGCGGGCGTGGAGAAGCCGCACAAGCACGTGAAAGATGCTTCGTAGCGGCGCGGCGGTTTTGCTCGCACGCCAACGCTATTGGAAGACGTCAAGCAAGCGTTTGCGGTTGCCGAATAGCGGCTAGTTTTTCGACGTCAGCAACTTGATGCCGGCAATGCCGAACATGATCGCGAGCGACCCGTCGAGCCAGCGCCGGATCGCCACATAGACGCGCCGCGCGGACGCGGTGGAAAACAGCACGGCATAACTGCTGAACACCGATACGCCGATGCACATGCAGCCGAGCACCACAGGCGCGGTATGCGAAACGTGCGATGCGCCGCCGCCCGGCGCCATGGCCAGCGAAACGATCGACAGCCAGACGAGGATCGCTTTCGGGTTGGTGAGATGCAACAGCAGGCCGCGCAGATACAGACGCCCGAGCGGTTCATCTTGCCGGACGGTATTCGCAGGCAACGCGCCGGCGCTGAATGCCGAACGCGCGGACTTGAACCCGAGCCACAGCAGATAAAGCCCGCCCGCGATCTTGATCGCGACGAGACATTCCGAGTAGGTGGCGAGCACCGCCGACAAACCCAGCGAAGCCAGCAGCGCCCAGAAGAACGAGCCGGATACGACGCCGAGTGCGAAGGTCAGCGCGGATTTGCGGCCGGCGCTCATTGCCAGCGACATGATCGCGAGATTGCTCGGCCCCGGACTCGCCGTGCCGACGAAGTAGGCGCTATAGGCGATCAGGACGTCGGCGGTGAGGAAGGTGCTGGCGGTCATGGGGCTTGATCCTTGGCGGCGGGCCGAAAAGCGCGAATGAAGGCGCATGCGCCGATTCTGCACGCCGCCATGCGAAGCTCACAGATACAGTTGACGGCCATCGCGACAGCACAATCGAGCGTGCGCCGTGCGGCTAGTGACCCGCGGCCGCGCCGATGCAATCGGCCAGCGCTTCCGCCACCGCCTGCCGGCTATGCCGCGGCCGCTGCACGAGACCGATTTCACGGTGAAACGTCGCGTCGCCGAGTTCGAGCGCTACGACGTTGGCGGGCCATTTGCCGAGCCCCGCCGTATTCGGAATCAGCGCCACGCCGATGCCGCGCGCCACCAGTTGCATGATGCCCTGCAACTCATCCAGTTCGATCACGTCGTGCACGTTCAGGCGCGAGCGCCTCAGAAACCGATCGACCAGCCGGCCGCCGAACGACGTGCGGTCGTAGCGGATGAACGGCTCGCTTTTGAGCAGCTCGCGCCAGGAGCGCTTGCCGCGCGCCAGCGCCTTGGGCGCGAGCAGCACGAACGGCTCGGTGACGAGCGTGCGCCATTCGAGTTCCGAGGGCAGCGCGAACGGCGGTTTGATGATGACGGCGAGATCCAGTTCGCCGGAATCCACCTGGCCCAACAAACCCAGCGACACGCCGGGCACGACGCGAATTCGCCAGCCGGGCCGGTCGACGCGAAAGCGGGCGAGGGCGTCGGCGAGAAACGACACTTGCGCGGACGCGATCGCGCCTACCCGCAGCATGCCGCTTTCCGCCGCGACCGCGCCGCGTTCGGAGAGCCGCGCGTAGAGCGTCATCATTTCCTCCGCGAGCGCGAGGGTTTCGCGGCCGGCATCGTTGAGCGTCGCGGAGCGGCCGGTGCGGTCGAACAGCGCGAAGCCGAGCTCCGCTTCGAGCCGCTGCATCTGCGCGCTCACCGCCGACTGCGTGAGGCCGATGCGCGCGCCCGCGGCGGAAAACGTGCCGTACTGGCTGACGGCGATAAAGGTTTTGAGTTCGCTGAGCATCGGTCGATCAATCGATTTTTGTGGTGGTCAGGTCAAATATATATCGTTTTTCACCATTTTTAGTCATGGTTAAACTGGCTCCCATTTTCCAGTCAGCGAGTTTTTACCTCATGAGCGTTGCCGAAACCGTTTTGCCGCCGTTTCATCTGGCGTTTCCTGTCCATAGCCTCGCCGCCGCGCGCGCGTTTTACGGCGAATTGCTGGGTTGCCCCGAAGGGCGCAGTTCCGAAGCGTGGGTCGACTTCAACTTCTACGGCCACCAGATCGTCGCGCACCTCGCGCCGGACGAAATCGGCCACCGTCACACCAGCAAGGTCGACGGCGATGCGGTGCCGGTCCGTCACTTCGGCGCGGTGCTGTCGATGCAGCAATGGCAGGCCGCGGCCGACAAGCTGCAACAAGCCGGCATCGACTTCATCATCGAGCCGCATGTGCGCTTCAAGGGCGAAGTCGGCGAACAGGCGACGATGTTCTTCCTCGATCCCTCGGGCAATGCGCTGGAGTTCAAGGCGTTCGCGGATATGTCGTCGCTGTTTGCGAAGTAAGCCGGCGATCGAAGCCCCGCGTGCTGGAAATGGAAAGCCGGTCGACCGCGATGGTCGGCCGGTTTTTTTGTTGCTTCGAAGCGGCATACGTCTGCACGTCTAGCCTTACGTTTACCTTGCTGACATTCCGGCCATTTTGGCGCCATGCAGGCGTTGGTGCGACCGATCTAGCATAAGCGCTGATCTCTCCCTCCATCCCTCACCAGGTATCCCCCAGGCGCGTTTCATGTGGATCGTCAACGTTGCGCTTAAGCGGCCGTACACGTTCATCGTGATGGCCATCATGATCGTGCTGGCGACGCCGTTCGTGCTGTTCACCACGCCGGTCGACGTGCTGCCGGAAATCAACATTCCGGTGGTCAGCATCATCTGGACTTACAACGGCTTGTCGGCGGAAGACATGGCCCATCGGATCGCGTCGGTCAACGAGCGCAGCTTGACCACCACGGTCAACGACATCGAACACATCGAATCGCAATCGCTCGCGGGCATCACGATCCTGAAGGTGTTTTTGCAGCCGAACGCGAACATCCAGACCGCGATCGCGCAGACCGTGGCCGTCGAGCAGGCGCAACTCAAGCAGATGCCGCCGGGCGCGACGCCGCCGCTGGTGATCAGCTACTCCGCCTCCAGCATTCCGGTGATTCAACTCGGCTTGTCGAGCCCGAAGCTGTCCGAGCAGGCGCTCAACGACACCGCACTGAATTTCCTGCGCCCGCAGCTCGTGACGATTCCGGGCGCGGCCGTGCCGTATCCCTACGGCGGCAAGTCGCGTCTGATTTCAGTCGATCTCGACACGCGCGCGTTGCTCGCCAAGGGGTTGACGCCCTCCGACGTGGTGAGCGCGTTCAACGCGCAAAACCTGATTCTGCCGACCGGCACGGCGAAGATCGGGCCGAAGGAATACACGATCAACATGAACGGCTCGCCGGCCACGCTGGACGGTCTCAACGACATTCCGGTGCGCACGGTGAATGGCGCGACGACCTATCTGCGTGAAGTCGCGCACGTGCGCGACGGTTTTTCGCCGCAAACCAATGTCGTGCGGCAGGACGGCCGCCGCGGCGTGCTGATCTCGGTGCTGAAGAACGGCAACGCGTCGACGCTGTCGATCGTCGATACGCTGCATCGCTTGCTGCCGGCCGCGCGCGCGGCGCTGCCGCCCGACCTGAACATCACCGCCCTGTTCGATCAGTCGATCTTCGTGAAGGCGGCGGTGCAGGGCGTGATGCACGAGGCGCTGGTGGCCGCGGCGCTCACCGCCGCGATGATCCTGCTGTTTCTCGGCAACTGGCGCAGCACCTGCATCATCGCGATCTCGATTCCGCTGTCGATTCTGTCCTCGCTGATCGCGCTGCACGCGCTCGGGGAAACCATCAACATCATGACGCTCGGCGGCCTCGCGCTGGCGGTCGGGATTCTCGTCGACGACGCCACGGTGACGATCGAAAACATCGAACGGCATCTGCATATGGGCACGAATCTGCACGATGCGATTCTCGAAGGCGCCGGCGAAATCGCGATTCCCGCGCTCGTCTCGACGCTGTGCATCTGCATCGTGTTCGTGCCGATGTTCTTCCTGACCGGCGTGGCGCGTTACCTGTTCGTGCCGCTTGCCGAAGCCGTGGTGTTCGCGATGCTCGCCTCTTACGTTCTGTCGCGCACGCTGGTGCCGACGCTGGCGTTGCTGCTGATGGGCCACGCGCACAAGCCCGGCGCCGGCGCCGCGCCGAATCTGTTCATGCGTCTCCATCATCGCTTCGATCGCGGCTTCGAGCGCATGCGGGCCGCCTACATCGTGATTCTCAGCAGCCTGCTGGTGCGCCGCGCGCGCTTCGGCAGCCTGTTCCTCGGTTTCTGCGTGCTCTCGATGAGCCTCGTTTTCGTGCTCGGCGAAGACTTTTTTCCGAGCGTCGACGCGGGCAACATCCGCCTGCACATGCGCGCGCCGACTGGCACGCGCATCGAGGAAACCGCGCGCCTCGCGGACGAAGTCGAAAAGGTGATCCGCGAAGTCGTGCCGGCGAAACAACTCGGCACGATCCTCGACAACCTCGGCTTGCCGTATAGCGGCATCAATCTCTCGTACAGCAACGCGGGCACGATCGGCACGCTCGACGGCGAGATTCAGGTGGCTTTGAAGGCAGGCCACGAGCCGACGCAAACCTACATCGAGCGATTGCGCGCGATCCTGCCGCAGCGTTTTCCGGGCGTCGAGTTCTTCTTTCAACCCGCCGACATCGTCACGCAGATTCTCAACTTCGGCCTGCCCGCCGCGGTGGACGTGCAGATTGCCGGCGCGGACCAGCAGGGCAACTTCGAGGTCGCGCGCAAGCTGCTGAAACAGGTGCGCATGATTCCCGGCACCGTCGACACGCACATTCAGCAGAAACTCGACGCACCGGCGCTCAATCTGCAAATGGATCGCACCCGCTTGCAGCAGCTCAATCTGAGCGCGGCCAACGTCGCGCAGAACGTGCTCATTTCGCTGTCGGGCAGTTCGCAGACTTCGCCGGGGTTCTGGTACAACAACAGCAACGGTGTCGAGTACAACGTCGCGGTGCAAACGCCGCAGTATCGGATCTCGTCCATCGACGAGTTGTTGCGCACGCCGGTGTCCGGCTCGGCTACCGGTCCGACGCAACTGCTCGGCAATCTGGTGCGGGTCTCGCCGCAGAACCAGTTCGCGATCGTCTCGCACTACAACATCAGGCCGGTGATCGACCTGTACGTGAGCGTGGACAAGCGCGATCTCGGCAGCGTCGCGGATCAGGTCGACAAGCTCGTGAACGACGCGCGCGCGCAACTGCCGCGCGGCAGTCAGATTACGGTGCGCGGCCAGGTGCAGACCATGCGCAGTTCGTTCCTCGGTCTCGGGCTCGGCGTGGCGATGGCGATCGTGCTGGTGTATCTGCTGATCGTGGTGAATTTCCAGTCGTGGGTCGATCCGCTGATCATCGTCAGCGCGTTGCCCGCGGCGCTGGCGGGCATCGTGTGGATGCTGTTTCTCACGGGCACCCATTTGAGCGTGCCCGCGCTGACCGGCGCGATCATGACGATGGGCGTCGCCACCGCCAACAGCATTCTGATGGTGTCGTTCGCGCGCCAGCGGCTCTCGGCCGGCGCACCGCCGCTCACCGCCGCGCTTGAAGCCGGTGCAAGCCGGATCAGGCCGGTGCTGATGACCGCGTTCGCGATGATCATCGGCATGATTCCGATGGCGCTCGGTCTGGGCGAAGGCGCCGAGCAGAATGCGCCGCTCGGCCGTTCGGTGATCGGCGGCTTGCTGTTCGCCACGGTGTCCACGCTGTTTTTCGTGCCGCTGGTGTTCGCGGGCATTCATACGCGCCTCGCGCGGCGCCATCGTAACGACGGCGCGGGCCACGAAGATAACGGCAACGACGACGGCCCCGCGCCGGAGCACGGCGGCGCCGGCAAGCACGCGTAGCGTTTAACGACAGGCTTAACGACGGCTGAACCAGATAGCTGACTCAAATGACCGAAAAAACTCATGCATCGCTGGCGATTCCCGCGCGCGAGACCGAAGACGGCCACGCGTTGCCGCCGCGCCATCGCGAATGGAAGCGCGCCAAAATCACGCTGTGGATCTTGCTGGCGCTGCTCGCCGTGGGCGCGCTGCGCACCGTGATCGCAAACGTAATGGAAAGCCGCTCGATCGCCGAAACGACGAAGCAGAACGCGGTGCAGTACGTGCACGTAGTAAGCCCGACGCGGGCCGACGGCGGCGGCCACACCTTGTTGCCGGGCACCTTGCGCGGCAGCGTCGAATCGCCGATCTACGCGCGCGCCACCGGTTATCTGCTGCACTGGTACGTCGATATCGGCGCGCGCGTGAAGCAGGGGCAATTGCTCGCCGATCTGGACACGCCCGAAATCGATCAGGAACTCGCGCAGGCATTGGCGCAGCGCCAGCAAACCAGCGCGAGCCTCGGCCTCGCCAAAAGCTCGCTGGAACGCTGGCAGCAATTGCGTCAACGCGATGCGGTCTCGCAACAGGAACTCGACGAACGGCAAAGCACCTACACGCAAGGTCTCGCCAACCTCGCCGCCGCGGATGCGAACGTGCAGCGCTTGCGCCAGCTCGAATCGTTCAAGCGCATCGTCGCGCCGTTCGCGGGCGTGGTCACGCAGCGCAACGTCGACGTCGGCGATCTGATCGACGCCGGTAGCGGCACGAGCCGCGCGCTCTTCGCGCTCGCGCAGTCGGACCCGCTGCGCGTGTATGTGCAATTGCCGCAGGCGTATGCGCAAAACGTTTCGATCGGACAGAACGTGGTGGTCACGCAGGCGGAACTGCCGGGCCAGCAGTTTCACGGCACGATCACGCACATGTCCGGCGCGATCGACGTGCCCACCCGCTCGCTACAGGTGGAAGTGACGCTGCCCAATCCCGACGACACGCTGCGCCCCGGCGCGTATGTGCAGGTCGCCGTGCCGACCGTCGCGCATGCGCAATTGATGGTGCCGGGCAACACGCTGCTGTTTCGCGCGGAAGGTCCGCGGCTTGCGGTGGTGGACGCGAAAGGCAACGTGCAGTTGCGCAAGATCGTGATCGCGCGCGACCTCGGGCAGTCGTTGGAAATCGAAAGCGGGATCGAGGCGGGCGACAAGGTCATCATCAACCCGAGCGATTCGATCGCCGACGGCGATCACGTGCAGATCGCGCAGCCGGGCAAGGACGGCGAGGGGGCGTCGTGAGGCGGGCGTTCGTTTGCCACATTTGCTGGCGCACCCTAACGGCGCTCGCCGTCACCGCCAGCGCCGCGTTGCTCGCCGCCTGCACGGTCGGGCCGGACTATCAGCGGCCGCAAGCCGACGTGCCGCCCGCCTGGCAAACCGATTCGTACTGGCGCGTGGGGGTGCCCTCGCACGCGCCGATTTCGCCGGACTGGTGGCAGACGTTCGGCGATACCACGCTCGACACGCTGGAAACCCAGGCGCTCGCGCAGAATCAGACGCTCGCCGCCGCCAGCGCGCACTACGAGCAGGCCAAGGCGACGCTCGCGACTACCCGCGCGCAGCAGACGCCCGAAGTGGATTTGAATGCATCGGCGTCGCGTTTCAGGATTTCGCGCAGCCGTCCACAGACCAATTACGCCACGCCGACGATGTCGACGGTGCAGAACAATCTGCAACTCGGTTCGTCGATCAACTACGACACCGATCTGTTCGGCCGGATACGGCGGCAAGTGGAAGGCGCGGCGGCGTCCGCGCAGCAATCGGCGGACGACCTCGCCAACGCGCGCCTCGTGCTCACCACCGACCTCGCCACCAGCTATTTCTCGCTGCGCGAGCTCGACGCCGAGATCGACGTGCTGAATCAGTCGGTGACGCTCCAGCAGAAGGCGCTCGATTACGTGACATCGCAGCACGATCTGGGCGCGGTGTCGGGCCTCGACGTGTTGCAGCAGAAGTCGCTGCTCGATTCGACCCGCGTGCAGGCGCAACTGCTGCTGAACCAGCGCGCGCAGTTCGAGCATGCGATCGCCGCGCTGGTCGGCGTGCCCGCGCCGCAATTCTCGATCGCACCCAGGGCGCTCGACGCGAAGCTGCCGGCGATCGCGCTCGGCGTGCCCAGCGACGTCCTGCAACGCCGTCCCGACGTGGCGTCCGCCGAGCGTGCGATGGCGGCGGCGAATGCGCAGATCGGCGTCGCCAAGGCGGCGTTTTTTCCGAGCTTGACGCTCACGCCCAGCATCGGCTGGGAAAGCACGCAGTTCGCGAGCCTGCTGAGCGCGCCCACGCTGATGTGGACGCTCGGCGCGGCGGCCGGCCAGGTGCTGTTCGACGGCGGCCGGCGCGCGGCCAACGTTCAGTTTGCGAGCGAAGGCTACAAGGCCACCCAGGCGACCTACCGGCAGACCGTGCTCAACGCATTCCAGCAGGTGCAGGACGGCATCACCGGACTCTCGGTGCTCGACGGCGCGGCGAAGGAGTCACACGCGGCGGTGGCCGACGCGCAGCATCTGCTGGCGCTCGCCAACGACCGTTATTCGGGCGGCCTCGTCGCCTATCTGGACGTGATCACCGCGCAGCAATCGCTGCTCAACAGCGAGCGCCAGGACGTGCAGATTCGCGGCCAGCAGATGACGCTGGCGGTGTCGCTGGTGAAGGCGCTGGGCGGCGGCTGGGACGCCGGCGCGGACGTGGCGGGCCTGTCATCGCCGAAGGACGCGACGCGACAGGATTCGAAGCAAGCGGATTCGAAGCAGGCGCTGGCTCCCGCGCGATGAGCCGCCCGGCCATGATGCAGCAGGACACGCAAGAGCGTGGCGAAAGCGTTTCGTATAATGCCGACACAAGGGGACGCGCATGAAATTGCTGATCGTTGAAGACGAGCACAAGGTGGTGGACTACCTGCGCTCCGGCTTGACGGAGCAGGGCTGGGTCGTCGACGTCGCGCTGGACGGCGAGGAAGGCATGCATCTGGCCACCGAATTCGAGTACGACGTGATCGTGCTCGACGTGATGCTGCCCAAGCGCGACGGTTTCAGCGTGCTGAAGGCGCTGCGCATGCGCAAGTCCACGCCGGTCATCATGCTTACCGCGCGCGATCACGTGAACGACCGGGTGCGCGGCCTGCGCGAAGGCGCCGACGACTACCTCACCAAACCGTTTTCCTTCCTCGAACTGGTCGAGCGGCTGCATGCGCTCGCGCGCCGCACGCGTTCGCAGGAGTCGACGATGATCGCCATCGGCGATCTGTTCGTCGATCTGATCGGCCGGCGCGCGACCCGCGACGGCGTGCGTCTCGACCTGACCGCGAAAGAGTTTCAACTGCTCAGCGTGCTGGCCCGCCGCCAAGGCGACATTCTCTCCAAGACGGCGATTACCGAACTCGTGTGGGACGTCAATTTCGACAGCCATACGAACGTGGTCGAAACCGCGATCAAACGCTTACGCGCCAAGCTCGACGGACCGTTTCCGTCGAAGCTGCTGCACACCGTGCGGGGCATGGGCTACGTGCTCGAAGTGCGCGAAGAGGCGGAGCCGTCATGAACCGTTCGATCGCCCGCCGCCTCGCGCTGATGTTCGCGCTCGTCGCGCTCTCGGTGTTCACGCTGGTCGGCACGGGCCTGTTTCTGGTGTTGCGCACGCAGCTCGAACACCACCTGCGCGAGTCGCTCGACGACCGCGCCCAGGTCGCGCGCCTCATGGTGTACCACGCGGTGACGCCGGAAAAGTGGCGCATGACCCGTGAAAAGCTCACCAACATGATGCCGCACGATCGCAGCACGATGTATGCGGTGTCGAGCGCCGATCCGTATTTCCACTACGGCACGCCGGTCGCGGGCACGGTGGTGAAAAGCTGGCCCGAGGGCTACGCGCGCGTGTCGCCCGCCGGCGGCGGCGACGACATGCTCATCGCCACGCTGGCGATTCCGGCCAATGCCGCGCGTCCGCCCGTGCAATTGCAGGTGGCCGCCAGTTGTTCTCCCAACGACCGCACGATGCGCGCCTTCGGCGCGGCGCTCGCGGCGCTGTCGGCGCTGGGCAGTCTCGCCGTGCTGCTGCTCAGTTACTCGGTGACGCGGCTCGGCCTCGCGCCGCTCAGGCGTCTGACGCGGGACGCGTCCGCCGTGAGCCCGAACAACCGCTCGCAGCGGCTGAACACCGCGTCGCTGCCGCTCGAACTGAGCGATCTCGCCAACTCGTTCAACGGCGCGCTGGAACGCCTCGACGGCGCCTATGGGCGCCTCGAATCGTTCAACGCGGACGTAGCCCATGAACTGCGCACGCCGGTCACGATCCTGATCGGCCAGACCGAAGTGGCGTTGACGCGCAATCGTTCCGTGGAAGATCTGCGCCATACGCTGCAATCGAATCTGGAGGAATACGAGCGCATGCGCGCGATCATCAACGACATGCTGTTTCTCGCCCGCGCCGATCAGGGCGAGCGCGCGACGGGTCTCGTGGAAGTGTCGCTCGCCGCGGAAGTCGCGCATACGCTGGAGTTCCTGGAGATTCCGCTCGAAGAGGCGCGCGTGCATGCGCAATTGCACGGCGACGCGATGGCGCGCGTGAACCGCTCGCTGTTCGGCCGCGCCTGCGCGAATCTGTTGATGAACGCGATCCAGCACTGCGCGCCGGGCGATGCGATCAGCGTGACGATCGCGCGTGAAGAGGACCACGTGCGCGTGGCGGTGGCGAACCCCGGCGAGCCGATCGAGCCGGCCGTGCTGGAGCATCTGTTCGACCGCTTCTATCGCGCGGAAGTCTCGCGTACCAACAGCCGCGAAAACCACGGGCTCGGTCTTGCGATCGTGAAGGCGATTGCGGAGATGCATCGCGGCACCGTGTCGGCGCACAGCGCGGAGGGCGTCAATACGTTCGCGTTCTCGGTCGCCGCCGCGCGCAGGGAAACGGAGCCGCCGGCGGCGCGCGCGAATGCCGGCGTGCCTGCCGAGGCGGCCGCTTATTCGTCGCTGGTAAAGGGCAAGTCGGCCTGAACCGGACGGCGCTGCCTGACCGGTTGCGCGTTGGCCGGCGTCAACGCGCTCACGCGCACGCCCAGGAGCCGCAGCTTGCGGTTCAACGCCACGCGCCGCAGACATTCGGTGGCCGCGCGGCGTATCTCGGCGGCGTCGGCGGTCGGCTCGTCCAGCGTCAGATCGCGCGTGACCGTGCGGAAGTCGTCGTAGCGCAGCTTGATGCCGATCGTTCGGCCCACGTAGCCCTTGCGCACGAGGTCTTCCGCGACCCGCACGCACAGGCCGGTAAACGAACTGGAGAGCGCCGGCCGGTCATGACGCGGATGCAGATCGCGCTCGAAGGTCGTTTCGCGGCTGATCGACTTGGGCTCCGATTCCACCACCACCGGCCGCTCGTCGTGGCCTTGCGCGATCTGCATCAGCCACGCGGAGTAACTGCGCCCGAAGTGGTCCTGCAACAATCCCGCGTCCGCCGCCGCCAGATCGCCGACCGTCGCGAGACCGAGCGCCGTCAGCTTTTCCGCCGCCTTCGGCCCGATGCCGTTGACCTTGCGCACCGGCAACGGCCACACGCGCAACGGCACGTCCGCCGGCGTGAGAATCGTGAGGCCGTCCGGCTTGTCGAGTTCCGAGCCGATTTTCGCGAGCAGCTTGTTCGGCGCCACGCAAATGGAGCAGGTGAGGCCGGTCGCCTGATTGACCGCCTGCTTGATGCGCGCGGCGATCTCGCGCGGCTCGCCCGGCACCTCGGTCAGATCGATATAGATTTCGTCGATGCCGCGGTCCTCGATCCGATCGGTAAACGTGGCGACCGCCGACTTGAAGAGGCGCGAGTAGTGCCGATACGAGTCGAAGTCGGTGGGCAGCAGAACCGCGTCGGGCGCGAGCACGGCGGCCTTCATCATGCCCATCGCGGAGAACACGCCGAGCGCGCGGGCTTCATAAGTGGAGGTGGTGACGACGCCGCGGCCCGCGTAATCGCGCAGCTTCGCGAAGCGCCGGCTGCCGTCCTCGAGTGTTTGCGGCGCGCCGTTGCGGCCGCCGCCGATCACCACCGCCTTGCCGCGCAGTTCGGGATAGCGCAGGAGTTCGACGGACGCGTAGAACGCGTCCATGTCCAGGTGCGCGATGCGGCGGCTTGCAGAACTCATGGATGGATGGCGGAAACGAATGACGGCAAGAAACGACGGCAAGGGCGGCAGGCCCGGTTTGATTCGATGCGCTTGCCGTGCTGCCCGTGAGGTGGACTCGCCGCGTCGGGCGTCTGGATACGCGCCGCGCAATGAACGCGCGGCGCGCCGGATGCCAAGCCGTAATAGTACCTTGCTCCGCCTGGGCAAGGTGCCGCGCGGGCGATCCGCCACCGCCACCGCGACCGTTTTACGCAAGCCGCAAGGGCTTGCCATGCCGACTGATATGACTTTCCGTGTCAATCGCGATATCCAGGTTTGCGGTTTTTCCATAGGCAAAGGAATTTCCTGAGGGCGACGTAGCAGTAAGGTCGACGGTGAATCACGCTGATATCCGCGG
>NZ_JBQEPU010000049.1:0-40856 GCF_052045835.1 Paraburkholderia sp. 22099
CGATGGGGATGGGCTCGCGCCCCTGCGTTCGACATGGCTGACTGGCTCCGTCAATCTAAACGCGCCCATCATGCTTTGGAAAAATCAGCATCGGGAAACGGTCGGGCCGAGTCGCTTACAATAGAAATAGCTCGCTGCCATCAAGAATTCGGCGCTCGATCACCACTACGCCCGCTATTTGACGTCGTGACAGGTCATACCAAGAGATTTGGTTTTGGGGTAAGGGTGCGGGAAATTGACGTAGAGAAATGGTTGAAAGTCGAGGGTGCGTCGCAAGCCGCCACTGACGAACTGCGAGACATAGCGGGGCCGCATACGTCGAATTACTCAAATTTAACAACGGCGGAGAGGGGCCCATGTCTGTATATGACCAGTTCTGCCTGGATAGAGCGGAGGACGCAGGCAATCCAAAACAAATCGATCTTTATCCGGGACAGTTCGTATTCGGCGGAAATGGCGGCCTCGAGCTTTTTGCGTTTGACTTAACGGGTAACCCTCCATGGCGAGTGCTGGCATTTGATGGGGTGGATCCGGACGGCTCCGTTCGAATTGTCGCTGAGATTGTCCGCGCCGTGCTGGAACTGGCGGACGTTCTGCGGCGCCACGGCCCAACCTATAGGGAACTGCATGTCTGCTCGCTCAGCCACGAGCAGCGTCGCGTCATGAGTGCGATCGAGCAATATCGTACCGCAGCGCTGGGTGGCCTCGTCGAGCAGTGCGACACCTGCGGACATCAGCGCATTGCCTATAACTCCTGTCGTAACCGGCACTGTCCGAAGTGCCAGTCGCTCGCCCGCGCGCAATGGCTTCACGACCGCCAGGCCGACCTGCTGCCCGTGCCGTACTTCCACGTTGTCTTCACCATCCCCGAACAGATCGCGTCGATCGCGTTCCAGAACAAGCGGGTGGTCTACGACATCCTGTTTCAGGCCACGGCCGAAACGCTGCAGCGCGGCCGAACCTGACTATCGCGACCGCTACGCGAAACTGACCGGCCGGTCGCTGCGCGACTGTCCCGTGTGCACGCGCGGACGCATGTTCTGCATTGACCGCCTGTTACCCTCTGCGGCGCCGCGACCTCCACCGGCGAGTCCCTTATGAATTCCGATTCGCTCGACCACAACATCGGTTCCAGTACGTCCCGCCGGCGCCGTTGGACACGCTCGGCCAGACGTCCCCCACCGTCGCCTGCCGCACTCTGCAGCGTCTGTTAATCACATGCGTTCTGCGGAGACTCCATCCTCGAACCGGTCCGCAGGCCGTTCATCCCGGATGCCACGAACACTGTCGTCGAGAACATCGCATGCAGGCGCTTCCATTCAATGCCCATAGCCGCAACCGTCAGCGGAGCGGTTTAGCTCAAAGAATTTTTAGCGGAGCACAGACGGCCCGCACGTCGTGCCAATGCAGGCCTGTTGCGCCGTCTGCGCTTCGCCAAAAAATCTCTGCCTTATCGCAATAGCAACTTTTTTAACCGCTCCGAGGCAATTCGCACCGCGCGTACCCGGCGGAACCACGCAAGCGACCGCATCCGTGCCGCGATTTCTTTTGCCGAATCAAGACGATGAATCTGAGGCCAAAGCTCGCGATGCGAAGTGACAGAGTTACTTCGGACTGAGGCGAAGTGACACTTTCATTGCGCTCCCAGTGGAAGCAAAGCTGTCACTGGGGCATTGGTTCGCGTCGTCGCCGAGTGGTGCGGGTGTTGACACCCTTATGGCGCTCTACGTCGGCCGTCGCGGGATGGGTTTATCCGACGCTTGGTTTCGCCACCGTCATCGCCAGTTCGCTCGTGTTTCTCGCGCTGGCCACGGCGAGCCTCACGATTTCGCGAGCGTCGGTTGCGGCAAAGGACAAACCCGCACCTTGTGTCAGCTCGCTGCAATCGTGAGTCGATCGAAAAAGACGCGCGCGCTTATTTGATGACCTTGCGCCAGAACACGAGGTACGCGGCCGTGCCGGATGCGATGAGAAGGATTCCCCACATGGGGGCCATGCTGGTGAGAACGGAGGTGGCAGACATTTCATACTCCCGACTAGTGCGATTGACTTCCACAACACCACTGCTTCGTCCGTGCGTACACGGCGCGATCACGCAAGTGCTGTGTTTAACGACGTATTGATGGTATCGCTCCACCCGGTCGCATCCCTGTGGTCCCCTGTCGCACCGGCTTGCGCCAGATCAACGATCGTCCCGCCGACGTTCGCGGTGTGCCGGTCCCGGCACACCGTAGCCGGCCCGCTCCGTTCCCGCTCAGGCGGCGAAGTCAGTCGATGCCGCGGGCGCCTCCCACGTCTCTGTTTCCTGCGCCACGTAAGCGTTCTTCGCGGCGATCACAGCCAGCGCGTCGGTGCCGAGCGGAAGACCCAACGGCGGGTCTTCTGCATCGACCCGGGCGCGATCAACGCGAGCGTGAGGCGGCGGCACACAGTGGCGCACTGCATTACGAACGTTTGGCTTCCGATACGGAGACGCCGATTTCAATGCGCCTTCCGCTTTCCTTGAGGACGGCCTGCCTCTGATTGGCGAGTTTTCCGCGTGGGTGCGGTCCGTTATGTCGAGCACAGAGATCTTCGATTGCTGGACGCGTGCTCGGTCGGACGTACCTGCCGGGCCTGACACTGTGAAATCGATGGTTGGTGCTCCGCACCGTCTGGGCTTCGTTGCTAGCCGGGAAGGCGGCACCGGACGGCGCGGTTTCAAGGACTCCCAGCTTGCTCATCAACACCACCCCGCCCCGCGACACGAAACGGATACATTCCGGATCGATCCTGCTTGGCAGCCCGCCCTACAAGGCACGCCGGGTGGTCGACAAATAGCTCCTCTAGCGGGATCGCGTCGCAGACGAAGCGACGCCCAGGCGTCCGATGAAGTAAAAGTAAGGGCCTTTGCGAGGTAAGAGTAGTAGCGACGGCGGTCGCGGCCGTGTTCGTACATTGCTTTGAGCATGACTCTTCGCTGCAATGAGTTACTGCCCAAAGACACGACGTTGCGATCCTCGAAGTACTTGAACAACCCGATCGAGCAAGATCGTCGCAACATCAAGTCCAGGGTCAACGCGATGCTCGGCTTCAAAAGTTTCCGGAACGCGGCCGTTACGATCTCGGGCATCGAGCTGACGCATCGCATTCGCAAAGCTCAGTTCGATCTCACGAACCTGCGCCTCAAAGATTCCACTGCGCCCGCTGTTTGGAAGGCAGTTTTTTCCGCTCGGTGAGGTAGCGGCGAATACGCCGTTTTTCGATATCCGCTGAAATTTGCACCAGAGCCGAGAAAATTACTCCTCTTCGAAAATCAGGCGTTAGCAAACAGCCGTTTCGCGAGATCGGCACAAGTGGCCTGCAACCGCTCCGTGTCCACGTTCTTGACCTGCCCGTCCTCGGCGACCCACCGGCCCGCGACCATCACGCGGTCGGCCCGGTGTGCTCCGCATAAGACAAGCGCGGCCAGCGGATCGTGACTTCCGGCGAAGCGCAGTTCATCGAGCTTGAAAAGAGCCAGATCTGCTTGCTTTCCGACGGCGATCTGCCCGATGTCAGATCGCCCCAGGCAGGCCGCAGACCCTTCGGTTGCCCATCTCAACGCGTCAAGGTGAGTGACTTGCTCCGCGCCGTAGGTCAACCGGTTGAGCATGAGCGCGTGCCGGACAGCTTCCATCAGATTCGAACTGTCGTTGGATGCCGAACCGTCAACCCCGAGACCGATGGGGCTTCCCGCCGCTTCCAGTTCACATGTTCGACACCGTCCCGACGCGAGAACCATGTTGGAACCCGGGCAATGACAGACGCCCACACCCGCACGTCCCAGCCGGTTCACCTCGTCGTCGTTGAAATGGATTCCGTGCGCAATCCAGGTGCGAGAAGACATCCAACCGACGTCTTCGAGGTAATCGACGGGACGCTGATTGAAATTCGCGAGGCAGAACGCCAGTTCGTCGAGCGTTTCGCCCAGGTGAGTATGCAGCCGGCAATCGTATTTGTCTGCGAGGCTTGCCGTTGCCCTCATCAGGTCTTTAGTTGCATTGAATGGAGAGCAAGGCGACAGGCCAATCTGAATCATGGCGCCTTCGCGTCGATCGTGGTACCGGCCGAGAACTCGCTCACAGTCCGCCAGGATGACGTCTTCCTCCTGCGAAAGATCCTGTGGCGTGAGATCGCCCTGCCGGACACTCATGGACCCTCGTGTTACAACGGCTCGAACGCCAAGCGATAGCGCCTCGTCGACCTGAGCGTCGACGGAGTCCTCCATGCCGCGTGGAAAGATGTAGTGGTGATCGGCCGCTGTCGTGCAGCCGGATAAAAGCAGTTCCACGTAGGCTAACCGCGTCGCGAGTTGAAATGCCTCGGGTGTGAAATTCTTCCAGACTTTGTACAGCGCTTCGAGCCAGGGAAATAATGGCTTGTTCAGCGCGAGCGGATGCGCTCGAGTGAACGTTTGGAAAAAATGATGGTGGGTATTGATCAGGCCAGGAATGACAACGTGATTCGATGCATCGAAGACGCTATCGACCGGTGTCGAAGGCGTCGCACCGGACGGCACTTTCTCGACGATCGTTGTCCCTTCGATGACGATCCCGCCGTCGGCGTTGTCAGAAAGAATCGCCAATGGACTGCGAAGCCACAGGCGCTGATTTGAAATTGCAGTAGGGTTCATTGATTGGTCTGGATAGTCGGCATGGTGGATGACGCCGTCGTTATCGAAACGACGGCGTCACCTCGAAATCGATTTCTAGCTGGTCAGCAGCTTCGTGACGACCTGCTCTGCGTCCTGCCTGAGTTGTCGCATATCGAGCCAAGGCACCTGTCCATTCACTACCAGTTCGCGACCGTTCGCAAACGAGTGTCGAACCGAGAACTGTCCACCGGAGACGATCGGCGCAATGGTGGGATCATGCTGCCCGAAGTAACGCGGCTGATCCAGATCCAGCAAGACCAGATCGGCCGCCTTGCCGACCTCCAATGTCCCGATACCCTCGAATCCAAGCGCCCGTGCGCCGCCCTGTGTCGCCCAGTTCATCACGGTTTCCGCCTGCGTGGCGTCGGCACGTCCAGTCGCTCGATGAACTGTGAACGCCGAGTAGATCGCCTGTGCCATGTCTCCTGCCTCGTTGGCGGCGGTTCCGTCGACGGCGAGCGAGATGATTCCGCCCGCGTCATGCATCGCCGGGGCCGGCGCAATACCCGAACCAAGACGCGCATTCGATTGGGGACAATGAGCCATGGCCGTGCCCGTCTCGGCCAGCAGTTCGATCTCGCTCCTGTCGCACTTCACGAGATGCGCGAACCAGACGTCCGGGCCCAACCATTCCTGATCTGCCATCCAGTGAACGGGACGCTTGCCAAAGCGCTCCATGGTCGATCGAACGTAGGTGTCGTTCTCGGACAGATGCGTATGCATTCGCAAACCTAGCTGACGGGTAGCACGCGCCAGTTCGCGAACCTCACCTTCCCGCATGTTGAATACGGTCGTCACCGGTGCTGCTGCTACTCGTCGCATCGACATTGGTGATGGATCGTGCCAGCGATTCTTCGCCGATTCGAGTCCCGCGATCATCTGATCCAGCGTATCGGTCGGAGGCGGAGGCATGTCTGCGCTATGCCACGGCCGGCCGTGCGTGAGTCCGCCACGGCCGAGGACGAACCTCGCGCCAAATTTTCCTGCTGTATCGAACAGCACCTGGGCGGGATCGAAATCGTATCGGTCAGAGAAAATGTAATGCTGGTCGGCGATGGTGGTCGCCCCCGATAGCACAAGCTCTGCTATGCCAATAGTCGCAGAAACCGTCATCGCGTGTTCGTCGATTTTCGGCCAGAACGTATAGGGAACGTCCATGACCCACTTGTCCAACCCGGCGTTCATCGCCGACGGGACGGATTTCATGATGCTCTGGAACAGATGGTGATGCGTGTTGACGAATCCGGGACACACGACACAGCCCGTCGCGTCGACGATCCGTTCGCCCTCCCTCGCTTGCAAATCGCCGATGGCTGTGATCACGCCATTTTCGACGCGGAGCGCACCATTGAAGCGCGATTCGATTCCCGTTTTACCGGTAAGCCCGTAAGCGATAGGGGTCACAATGAAACTGGTCATTGCTTCGTTCCTCATGTCATAGAGCAACGTCGCAACGTGGCCGAAGGCCGGTGAAGATGCGACATTACTCTTTCTCGATACCCTTCCTGGAAGAGTTCATCCCCACCTCCGGCTGCTTAGAGAGGGATGCGAGAAAAATAAAATGTCGCAGCGTTTACATTTCATCACAACTCCCCCTTCAGATGCAAGAATAAAAAATTCGATCACTGAACGGTCACGTCAATGCCTTGTCCTCGAACATTCGGCGCCGATGGATCGATAGGCACTTCGGACGGCGGCAGGCGCGGAAACGACGGACGTGTTGCAAGTATGTGAGCCAACAAGCGAGTAGGTTCACGGGCCCGAACCAGCTCAAAGAGGAAGGGGGGCCCGCCACTGAATCGGAAAGATGGACTGAAGTGCCTTCGACGCCTTCATCACATTCGAATCCCCAAATCCAGGTTCGATTATCTGGACGGCTACACGCATGCCGTTTCCATCAAGTCGTGACACATGAAGAGCCATGCCCGCCCAAATACGCGGTTCAGCTCAACCTTGTAGATTTCATCGTCGGTAAAGACTGGCCGATCGACAAGATCACGCTCATAGTCGATGCGTTGACGGAAGTTCAACGGGCGACGTTCTCTCAAGACGGTAGACATCTTTTCTCCAATTGGTTGATCAATCGAGGGAATCAGGAATCAATCACACGATTCTGCAAGGCGTCTCGCGTGCGCCCGCTAACACTTCTTCCGCGTCCTGTTTGCGCAATACCGTTTCACCGCGATTCGCCTTGCTCGCGCCCTGCTGGCCGCTCACGGGAGCGATGGCTCGCACCACAACGTACGAAGCGTGTATCCCTTAACTACCGGTGCCCCGCTACTGGCAGCAGCGCGAATGCTCAGAACACTAGCTTCATGCCTACACGGGCTATCGCTTGTGCCGAGGTGCTAGACCCGGTGAAGACATAATTGATTTGTGCTCTTGCTCCAGAGCTCGCGCGTTGGTTAGCCCCTTGAACATAAACTAGTGTTTTCTTCGACAAGTAGCTTGATACAGTCGCCGTTATCTGATGGGCGTGATTGTTGTCCAGCTCCGTGTTTCCTTTCATATATACGTAGTCGCCTTCAAGCAACCAAAACGGAGGCCGCGCTGTCATGACGGCGTCACCGCGACCATTGCGCGCGACGTGCTTTGGTTGCGAGCTTTTATCGGTTCGTTTGCCAACGCGACCTGGTACATTCAACGGTCATAACGGAACAAAGCAAAGGACCTGCCATGCCATTTTCTTGGGGCGCAGCACGACTGTCGATCATCCAGGCGCCCAGGGGCGCGCCGGCTGCCGTGCGCAGTCTTCCGCTGGCCGCGGCCGTTGCCGCTTCAGCACTGACAAGCCTCGCGCCGGGCGCGGCACACGCCGCACTGCCAGCCGAACTGAAGCTCGATTACGCGTACTATTCGCCGGAAAATCTGGTGATCAAGCGAGCGGGCGTCACATCGACTGGCCGCGGCCGATGCGCAAGCTCATCGCGTCATGGCACCGCCACGCCGTGCTCTTTACCGCGCACCGTACCGGTCGTTTCCGTTTCCGCATCGATGCCCGTGGCGTGAGCCGGCCGTTCACGCAACAACACGCGAGACGCAATCCACTGCAGCGCCGAGCACAAAACCAGATACACGATGCCGACGAACACGAAAATCTGCGCGGGATAGATCATCAGGCGGCTGTTGACCTGATTGGCGAGAAACGTGAATTCCGGCACGCCGACGATATACGCGAGCGAGGTGTCCTTGACTAGCGACACCCATTGATTCACGAATGACGGCATCATGATGCGCGCCGCCTGCGGCAACACCACGTGACGCAACGCCTGCCAGCGCGTGAGCCCGAGCGACAGCGCCGCCTGCTGCTGGCCCGCGCCGACCGACACGATCCCCGCATGCACGGTATGCGACAGATACGCGCCGCCGATCAGCGATAGCGCGCAGACCACCGCGACCAGACCCGGCACATCGATATGCAGCAGGATCGGCATCAGGAAGAAGGTCCAGAAGATCAGCATCAGCACCGGAATCGCGCGGAAAAACGCGACGATTCCGAGCAGCAGCAGATGTGCGCCGCCGCGTGTCAGCGAGAGCGCCACGCCGCCCGCCAAACCCACGACGGCGGACAGCACCGCCGACACCACCGAGAGCACGACCGTGAGCGCCGCGCCGCCCAGCGGCCCGTTGGGAAACGCACCGAGCAGCAGATAGCGCAGCGTCGGCAGCCACTCGAGCGCGGTCATGCTCGCCCCCGTTGCAACGCCCGCACGCCGGTGTGCTGCCAGATCACCAGGGCCATTTCGATCAGCGCGATGGTGCCGACATACAGCACGGTTGCCGTGCCGAACGCCTGAAAAGTCCGGAAGCTTTCCGTGTCGACCTGACGCGACATATAAGACAACTCGGCCACGCCGATCGCCATCGTCAGCGACGAGTTCTTTACGATATTCATGTATTGCCCCGCGAGCGGCGGCGTGGCGATCCGCATCGCTTGCGGCAGCACCACGTGCCGCAAGGTCGCGTAACGCGTCATGCCCAATGCCGCGCTCGCCTGATATTGCGCGATGCCCACGCCGCGGATTCCGGCGCGAAACTCCTCCGCGATAAAAGCGGTGCTGTAGCAGGTCAGGCCGAGCCACCCGGCAAGCAGTTCGAAGCTCGGCCAGTGCAGCGCAAACGGCCCGGCGCTCGATACATGCGGCGTGTTCAGCCATGTCATCCACGCTGGAGGCAGCAGCGTCGCCGCGCCGAAGTACCTGAACGGCAATTGGACGAGCAGCGGAGAATTGCGAAACACGAGTATGTAGACCTTCGCCGCCGCGGCGACCGGACGATGTTGCGCGATGTGGGCCATCGCCAGCCCGAATCCAAGCAGCGTCGCGCACACGCTCACGCACGCCGAAAGGATCAGCGTGATGAGAAAGCCGTGGGCGAGCCAGCCGAGATAGCGCGGGTCCAGCCAGAAGTTCATGAAATGCCTTCGGAAAAAACGCGGTCCTGTATCAGCAAGAAGGCCCGGTCACGCGTTCCGTGACCGGGCCATGTCGAGCGGCTGTCAAGCGAGGGGCGTCAGCTCTTCTGCGGATCGCCGATCTTGAACAGACGCGGCAGCGGCGCGGCGCTCTTCGGGCCGAACCAGGCATCGTAGATCGTGCCCGCCGTGCCCTTGGCTTCCAGATCCTTCAGCGTGTCGTTGACGACATTCAGCAGGCGCGTCTCGCCCTTCGGCACGCCCACGCCTTCGTAGTCATTGGAGATCGTGAACGGCGGGATCTCGTAGTTCGCCTTGTCCGGCACCTTCGCCAGCAACGCGACGAGCTTCGGTCCGTCCTGCGTGATGGCCTGCACATTGCCCGTGCGAAGCGCGGCGAACGCGAACGGCGTGTCGTCGTAAGCGATGATCGTCGCGCTCGGGAATTGCGCGCGCACCTGCTGCTCATTGGTCGTGCCTTTGTCGGCGCCGATCCGCAAACCGTTCAACTGCTGCGGCGAGGTGAGCGTGCCTTTCTTCGCGATGAATTGCGTGCCCGACGCAAAATACGGGATGCTGAAATCCACTTCCTTCTTGCGGTCGTCGGTAATCGTGAAGTTGGCGAACACCAGGTCGACCTTGCCCGACTTCAGGAAGGCGATGCGGTTCGCCGGATTGGTCGGCTGGATTTCGAGCTTGACGCCGAGGCGCGTGGCGAGCGCTCGCGCATAATCGACGTCGAGCCCGACGATCTGATTGCTCTTCGGGTCGACGAAACCGAACGGCGGATTGCTGTCGAAGGCGGCCACGCGCAATACACCCGCTTTCTTGATGTCGTCGAGGCGATCCGCGTGCGCGGCGGCGGACATGACAAGCAGACTTCCGGCGATCACTGCGCCAAGCACTCTGAGATTCATAGCGGTGGTTTCCTGTTGTTTTGATGGCTCGCGCGAGGTCGAACGGCGCGTGCCCTTAGCGTGAGACGTGGACTCTAACAACGCTCGCGGACGGCACAAACCAAGCAATTTTCAGGTGCTAAGCAGCCTTGCTGATAATGCATGGCGCGCGCGGCCGGGTCCCGTGTTCGCGCCCACGTTTTCAGTCCGGCTGTCCGCGCAGAACCCGTCGCCTATCCCACGCAACGCACTATGCAATCGACAATCCGTCGCTAGTGTTTTTGCCGACGGCTTCGCATACTCGTCGGCCACCCTTCTGAAGAGTCAAGCCGGCATGTCCCTTTCACTCGACCACATCGTGATCCGCGTGCAGGATCTCGAAGCGACCATCGTCCATTTCAGCTCGCTGGGCTTTACGGTGCGGCGCGGCGGCACGCATGCCGACGGCGCCACGCACAACGCGTTGATCGGTTTCGCGGACGGCAGCTATGTCGAGCTGATCGCCTTTTTGCGCGACGCACCGGAACATCGCTGGTGGCACGCCGGCAATCGTATCGGCGACGGCTTTGTCGATTTCGCGCTCCTGCCGCCATCGGTCGCGGCAACGATCGATGCCGCGCACGGGCGCGGTTTGCTCTACGACGGCCCCATCGCCGGCGGACGCGTGCGCCCTGACGGCGAGCGGCTCGAATGGCAGATCGGCAAGCCGCGCAGCGCGGACGTGCCTTTTTTGTGCGGAGATCTGACGCCGCGTCACTTACGCGTCGCCGAAGGTGACGTGCGTCATCACGCCAATGGCGCGCAAGGCGTGGCGAATATCACGCTCGCCGTGCACGATCTGGATGCCAGCCTCGCGCGGTATCGCGCGTTGCTCGACGAGTTCAGTGCGCATCGCGCTCCGCTGCCCGGCTACGGCATCCGGTTCGCCATCCTGCCGCTCGGCACGACGACATTGACGCTCGTCAGTCCGTCAAGTCCACCAAGTCCGACAGGCGCGGCTGACGAACCCGCTAAAGGCCTGGCATCCGACATCCGTCGACACCTCGCCACACGAGGTGAAGGCATCTTCGCCGTCGCATTGGAAACGCAGGCGGGCGGCTCGCCGCACGAATTCGCACGCGAACTCACCCACGGCGCGATCCTCGAACTCGTGGCAGGGTTCTGAGCCCCGACTGTCGGCGAGTGGGCCGTCAACCGACCGCCGACGGCATGCTGCACCGGCCTCTCTCAATGGTCATCGCGCCGAACGCCTCCCGTCCCGACGCACAGGGTCGCGGACGCCAGGCGATCGGCCCGGGCAGATCGCGCACGTTATACCAGCGCGCTCACGACGCCGTTTCCGCCGCAAGCGATCCGCCGAGATAAGCATCGCGAATCCGTTGATCGCCGAGCAGTTCGCTTGCGGTGCCCGACAACACCACACGGCCGGTCTGCAGCACATAGCCGCGATGCGCGATCTGCAACGCAAGGCTCGCGTTCTGCTCGACCATGAAGAATGTGATGCCCTGCCGGTTGATGGTCTGGATCAGTTCGAGCACCTTGTCGACATAAAGCGGCGACAGGCCCATCGTCGGTTCGTCCATGCAGACCAGCGCCGGACGGCTCATCAGCGCGCGCGCCATCGCGAGCATCTGTTGCTCACCGCCCGAGAGCGTGCCGGCCCGTTGCGTCAGCCGCTCTTTCACGCGAGGGAAAAGTTCGAGCATGCGCTCGTAATCCTCTGCGATGCCGGCGCGGTCGTTGCGCGTATACGCGCCCATCAACAGGTTCTCGCGCACCGTCATCTCGCCGAACAGCCGCCGTGCTTCCGGCACGGAAGCGATACCACGCCGCACGATCCGCGAGGTCGGCAGTCCGTTCAGCGGTTTGCCTTCGAAGCTGATCGTTCCGGTTCGCGGTTTGTGCAGGCCGAGAATCACTTTCATCGCCGTCGACTTGCCGCTTGCGTTGCCGCCCAGCAGGCTCACGATCTCCCCGCGTCCGATGCTGAGGCTCAGGCCGAAGTGGACCTGGATCTGCCCATAGAACGTGTCGATTCGCTCGAGTTTCAGCAACGGCTCAGTCATGGCAAATTGTGTAGGGGGTAAATCGTTCGACGACACGATGTGCAGGCTCGAAGTACTCATGCGGCGGCTGTTTCGTTGCGTCCGGCGTGTGCGCCGACGTGTCGATGTCCAAGGTAGGCTTCGATCACGGCGTGATCGTTGCGCACCTCGTCCGGCAGACCCGACGCGATCTTGCGGCCGTTGTCGAGTACCAGCACGCGGTCGGACAGACGCATCACGAGGTCGAGCTTGTGCTCGATCAGCAGGATGGTGAGTCCGTCGCGTTTCAGTTCGAGAATCAGCTCGAGCATTTCAGCGGTCTCGGACTCGTTCATGCCGGCAGTCGGCTCGTCGAGCAGCAGAATGCGCGGACGCAGCGCGAGCGCGCGTGCGATTTCGACACGCCGGCGGTTCGCATACGAAAGGCTGTGCGCCGGCTCGTCGATGCGAGGCGCGAGGCGTGTGCCGAAACGCGCGAGCAGCGCCTTCACTTCGTCGCGCAGCTCGGCTTCCTCGCGGCGCACCGCCGCGGGGCCAATCAGCGCGCGCAGCACTTCGGCGAACGCGCCGACCACGGGCCAGCCGCGCCGGGTCATCGCAAGGCGCGCGTGCGCGCCGACCAGCACGTTATCCAGCACGCTCAGGTTGCCGAACACGCGCCCATGCTGGAACGTACGGGCGACGCCGCGCGCGGCGAGCCGTTCCGGCGCCATGCCGGTCACGTCTTCGCCGCCGAAGCGCACCGAGCCCGAGTCGGGCGTATCGATTCCGGTCAGCAGATTGAACAGCGTGGATTTCCCCGCGCCGTTTGGTCCGATCACGCTCACGCATTCGCCGCGCGCCACCGAGAGGTTCACCTCGTCGACGGCGACAAGCCCGCCGAAGCGGCGCGTGACGCGCCGCACGTCGAACAGAATGTCCGCGTCACCGCTGGAAGAAGAAGTCATGGTCGTCTCCGTCATATCGCGCCGAACAGGCCCTGCGGCCGGAAGCGCACCAGCAGAAGCAGAATCACGCCGTAGATCAGCATGCGGTAATCGGCGGCGAAGCGGAACAGTTCGGGCAGGCTGATGAGGGCGAGCGCGCCCGCCACCGCGCCGACCACACTGCCCAGACCGCCGAGAATCACCATCGTCAGCGCAAGGATCGACACTTGCGAGTCGAAGGTCTGATAGTTGATGTAGCTGTACAGATGCGCCGCGATGCCGCCGCCGATGCCGGCCGCCAGTCCGCCGCAGGCGAATGCGATGGCCTTATAGCGGTTGGGCCGCACGCCGTACGCGCGCGCCGCGACGTCGTCCTCGCGGATCGCTCGCCATGTGCGGCCAAGGTGCGAGCGCAACAGCCGCACTTGCAGCAGCGCGAGCAGCACGAGTACCGCGAGCGTGAACCAGTACACCGCGCGCACGCCGGTCAATTGCCAGCCGAACAGCGACAACGGCGGAATACCGGTGACACCGACCGGCCCGCGCGTCAGGCTGTCCCAGTTCAACACCACGAGGCCGATGATCTCGCCGATACCCAGCGTCGCAATCGACACGTAATGGCCGCGCAGCCGGAACGACGGATACACCAGCAGCGTGCCGATGGCCGCGGTGATGAGCCCGGCGAGCGGAATCGTCACCGCGGGCGACCAGCCCAGATTCACCGACAGCAGCGCCGACGCATAAGCGCCGATCAGCAGCAGTGCCGCGTGGCCGAGCGAAATTTGCCCGACGGTGCCCGCGACGAGTGTCAGGCTGAGCGCCAGCAGCCCATAGATCCACCCGTTGGTCAGCGTCTGCAGCACGTACGCCGACGGCGTTGCGAACGGCACGACGAAGGCGAGCGCCACCACCGCGACGATCACGCGACGCGGAATTCCGACCGCCTTTCGGTTGGACAGGAAGGTGCCGGTAAGCGGCTCGGGCGGCAGCCGGCGATTCGAACTGAACAACCCGTTCGGCCGCCAGACGAGAAACGCCAGCAGCAGCACGAACGCGAACAGGTCGCGATAGCTCGTGCCGAACAGCGCCACGCCATAACTCTCGACCAGCCCCAGCAGCAGGCTTCCCGCGATCGCGCCCGGCACGTTGCCCAGCCCGCCGATCAGCAGCGCGACGACGCCCTTCAGCGTGGCCTGGAAACCCATCGCCGGATCGATGCTGTTGTAGTACATGCCCACCAGCAAGCCGCTCAGGCCGCCGAGCCCGCAGGCGATCGCGAACACGGCCTGATTCACGGCATTCACGTTGACGCCCATCTGCTGCGCGGCGTCGCGATGCTGCGCGGTGGCGCGCACGGCCCAGCCGAGCCGCGTGAAGCGCAGGAACACGTAAAGCGCGGCCGCGGCGCTGATGCCGATTGCCGCGATCAGCAGATCGAGGGAGCCGAGGGTCGCCCCGCCGAGCGAGAGCGTCCAGTCCGGCAACGAACTTGGCACCGGACGTGGATCGGGTCCAAAGACGATTTGCGCGAGTTGGTCGAGCACGAAGCTGATGCCGATCGTGGCGAGCAGCGGCGCGATACGCGCCGCGCCCTGCAGCGGCCTCAAACCGATCCGTTCGATGATGATGCCGAGCAGCGCGCAACCCGCGAGGGTCGCGACGAGCGCGACCGGCAGCGGCAAGCCGAGCCGCGTCAGGCATAGCCAGCCGATGAAGCCGCCGACCATATACACGGAGCCGTGCGCGAAATTGATCAGATGCGAGACGCCGAAGATCAGCGCGAGGCCGACCGCCAGCAGCGCATAGATGTTGCCGACGATCAGTCCGTTGATCGTGTAGTCGAACCAGGCCGTCATGGCGTGTGAGTCCTGTAACCCGCGTTTATAGTGCCTTCGATCATTGCGGGCGCACGGCGCTCACGCCGTCCCACAACGCGAATTTGCCATCCTTGATCACCAGATCCAGGTTCTTCGCACCGGCCACGCGGCGCGTCTGCGGATCGAACTTGAACTTGCCGAAGATCACGCTCGGCACGTCGTTGATTTTCGCGAATCCGTCATGCAAGGCCGTGCGGTCCGCGCCGTAGCGGCGGATCACTTCGCTCGCGAGAATCATCGCGTCGTAGGCACGCGCCGCAAACGTGTCCGGCTCGGCGCCGTATTTGGCGCGGTAGCGCTGCACGAAACTCTGCACCTCCGGGCGCGGGTCGCCGGGGAAGAAGTTCGATTCGGTATAGACGCCATTCACCGCGGGCCCGCCCAGATCGAGGAACTTGGGCGAATACACCGAGCCGACCGCCGCGATTGGCGTGTGCACGCCGGCCGCCCGCGCCTGGCGAACGATCTGCGCACCGTCCGAATAGTATGAAATCAGTACGATCGAGTCCGGCTCCGCGCTGCGCACGCGCGTGAGCGTCGCGCGAAAGTCCTTCTCGTTCGGCTGATAGGCCTCGGCCGCGACGACCTGTGCGCCGTTCGAGGCGGCGGCCTTCGCGAAGATGTCTTTACTCGTGCGGCCCCAGTCGGTATTCAGGTACAGCACGGCGATCTTTTTGAAGCCGAGTCCTTTGGTGACGTAATGCGCGAGCATCGGCTGTTCTTCCGCCTGGCTGATCGCGGTGCTCCACATGTAATCGCCGCCCTTCGTGAAGTCAGGATGCGAGTTGGTGAAACCGAACTGTACGAGGCCGGCGCGCTGGTAAACCGGCGACGCGGCCATCGACGCGCCGCTCGACAGATCGCCCAGCTCGAGAAGAATGCGTTTGTCGTCGACGAATTTCTGCGCGATGGCGACGGTCTGGCGCGGATCGCTGCGGCTGTCTTCGAAGTCGTAGCTAAGCGGATGGCCGTTGATGCCGCCATTGCCGTTGATCTGTTCGAGCGCGAGATCGAAGCCGCGCTTCCACTGCTCGCCGTATTGCGCGTCCTGCCCGCTCAGCGGTCCGGTCACGCCGATCCAGTACGGATCCGCCGCGTTCGCGGCGGGCATTGCGGCGCCGAAGGCAATCGTTAGTGCGCCAGCCAGTTGAAGCAGCGTGCGGGC
The DNA here is from genome assembly GCF_052045835.1 of Paraburkholderia sp. 22099. Classification (NCBI taxonomy): domain Bacteria; kingdom Pseudomonadati; phylum Pseudomonadota; class Betaproteobacteria; order Burkholderiales; family Burkholderiaceae; genus Paraburkholderia; species Paraburkholderia sp. 22099. The sequence goes on from NZ_JBQEPU010000049.1 coordinate 15,999, forward strand.
CGCACCGCGCTTGTTGTTCCACAGAATCGACATGCTTTTCTCACGCCATGAAATAGAGTGAGACGATGTAACCATGTCGCCTGGAAGCCGGCCAACGAAGATAAGTGTCAAAGCTTATTCCCGCTGATTCGCAAAGCTTACGAGCGCGGATGATTACGCCTTGCGCCGTGCTCGAGCGATGTCGCGGTTCTTTTAAAAAACCCTTCTTTTACGGGTTTTTTTGCGCGTGCCGTGCGCGGCGGGTTGTCGTCATGCACTCGTGCACGAGCCCGCGGATCACAAGTTCCGTCAGATACATAGTCGAATTTATTATAAGAATCGAGCATGCAACGGCCTCTAGAATGCACCCATCACATGGATGAGGCATCGCATGGAGTTGCATCAACTCGAAGCGTTCTCAGCCGTCATGTCGACGGGCAGCATGACCGGTGCGGCTCGCCTGCTGCGTCGCTCGCAGCCCGGCGTGACGAGAACGATCCAGGATCTCGAACAGGAGATCGGCTACCCGCTATTCGACCGGAACGGGCCGCGCGTCTCGCCGACGAGTCGCGCGTTTCTGCTCTATGACGAAGTGGAACGTTCGCTGATCGGCCTCGATGCGATCCGTGCGAGTGCGCGCGCCATCGGCCGCGATGAGCCCATGCCATTGCGCATCGTGGCGACGCCCGCGCTTGCAGCAGCGCTGGCGCCGCGGGCTATCGCGAAGCTCGCGCAAACGCCCGGGCAGGAACAGATTCACGGCGACACTCAACTGCGCAGCGCCTCGACCGAGCAAGTCGTGCAGGCGCTGCTCTCGCGTGCCGCCGATGTCGGCATCGCCACGCTTCCGCTCGATCATGCGGCCCTCGACGTGCACTACATCATCGAAGCGCCGTGCGTAGCCGTACTGCATCGGGACGACCCGCTGACGCAAGACGCTGTGTTGCCGCTTGCGCGTCTGGCCGGACAGCCGGTCGCGACGCTCGCCAACCGCTATCGGCTGCGTAACCGGATCGATCGCGCATTCGGTCAGGCCGGCCTTGCGCTTCACGTGGCACTTGAAACCAACGCGTCGCTCAACGCGATGATGGCGGCGCAGCAAAGACTCGGCGTCGCCATTGTCGATCCGGTGACCGCGTTCGGCCTGCGCCTTGCCGATGTCGAAGTGCGTCCGCTCGACGTGTCGATCCCGTTTCTGTATGGCGTCGTCACGCTGTCGGGCCGGCCGCGCACCGGCGCAGTGGACCCGATGATCGAGACGCTCGCGGACGTGTCGCACGCTCTGCTGCCAGGCGCGGTACGTCACGCGGCGTCGCAGCATGGCGCGCTGGTCGCCCACGATCGCGCGGATAGCGCAAACAGCGCCGGCGATTCGCCCTCCTCTCACCGCGACACCGGAGTCCCGGCATGACCGCATTGAATCCTCCGCCCGCGTCCGCCCCATTGGCCGCGCTTGAAGCCCGGCTTCGCGAAGACCTCGACTGGCTCGAACTTCCCGCGCCGTCCTGGGTGCCCGCGCGCAACGTCGACGCGCGACGCGTGCTCGACGTCGCCGTTATCGGCGCCGGCATGGCCGGACTCGCGGCGAGCGCGGAGTTGCGCCTGCTGGGCATCGACAACCAGCGGCTCTTCGACCAGGCGCCCGAAGGCCAGGAAGGCCCGTGGGTCACCTACGCGCGTATGCAGACCCTGCGTTCGCCGAAGCAACTGAGCGGCCCCGCGCTCCGCCTGCCGGCGCTGACGTTCCGCGCCTGGTACGAAGCGCAATTCGGTCGCGAGAAATGGGACGCGCTCTACAAGATTCCGCGTACGCAATGGATGGAGTATTTGCGCTGGTATCGCCGGGCGCTCGATTTGCCGGTGCGCAACGATACGCGCGTCGACTTGCTGCGTCCGCGGAGCGACGGCCTGATCGAACTCGATCTCGTGCACGAGCCGGCGAACGATAGCCGCCACGCGCAGCGCGAAACCGTGCTGGCCCGACATGTCGTGCTGGCAACCGGACGCGAAGGACTTGGCGGCGCATTCATTCCGGCGGTGGCGCGCGATCTTCCGCTGCACCTGCGCGCGCACTCGTCGGATGCGATCGACTTCGACGCGCTGCGCGGCAAGCGAGTCGGCGTGGTGGGCGCAAGCGCATCGGCGTTCGACAATGCCGCGACCGCGCTCGAAGCCGGCGCGGCGCAAGTCGATCTGTTCGTGCGCCGCGATGCTTTGCCTCGCATCAACAAGCTGACGGGTATTGGCAGTCCCGGCCTCGTGCACGGTTTCGCCAACCTGCCTGAGGAATGGAAATGGCGCTTCCTGCACTACTCCGCTTTGACGCAAGCGCCGCCACCGCGCGATAGCGTGCTGCGCGTCGCGCGATTTCCTCACGCGAAACTGCATCTGTCCAGTCCGCTCACGCGCGTGGGCCACGAGGGCGATACGGTGGTCGTCGATACGCGCAGGGGCCGCTACGCGCTCGACTACCTGATCTTCGCGACCGGTTTTCATTCGGAGATCGACACGCGCGACGAGTTTGCGCTGATCGCACCGCATGTGCGCCGCTGGCGAGACCGCTTCGAACCCGCGCCCGAACTGCCGAACGACGACCTCGGCAGTTCGCCGGACCTCGACCGCAACTTTGCCTTGCAGGAACGGATCGCGGGTACCTGTCCCGCGCTTTCGCGCATTCACAGCTTCAATCACGGCGCAAGTCTGACGCACGGCAAGGTCGCCGGCGACATTCCCGCGATCAGTGACGGCGCGCAACGCCTGGCACGCGCGATCACCGCGATGCTGTTCGACGCCGATCGGGACGCGCACTACGCCGCGCTGCAAGCGTTCGACACCGCCGAGCTCGCCGGAGACGAATGGGCCGACGCCGACGTTCGCACCATCGACACCCCTGCCTGACTCTTTTTTGACCGACCTCTATCTCATGTCTGCATTGACCGAACCCACATCGGCCGCCGCAACCGATGACTTCGTTGCCGCGTTGGCCGGACTCGCGCCCGATGGGCCCGTCGCCGCGCTGCGCGCCTTCCGCGCTGACACGACCCGTTACACGCAAGGTAGCCACGACGCGTTGTTTTCGAACGAGGTCGCCGATCTGACGCTGCGCGAGCGCCTCTATGCGGCGTGGTATGCCGCGCTACTCTCGCGCTCCGAGCGGACCGCGCAAGCGTATCGCGAGCGTTTGCTGGCACTCGACACGGAGGCGGGAAACGGTGCGGACGCAACGAGCTTATTGCTCGATGCGATCGCGCAACATCGCACTGAGCCAGCCGGCACCGTGGGGACGCTTGCAAATACCTACCCGCGGCTTGCGGCAATTCTCGTTCATACCGAGGCCCTGGTGCTTCGCCCTGCCGATACGGGCAGGTCCGCCCTTGCGCCGTTACAGGCGGCCGGCCTGACGACGGGTGCGATCGTCGCGCTCGCGCAGCTGGTCGCATTCGTCACCTATCAGGTGCGGGTCGTTGTCGCACTGCGCGCACTGGAGGCGCAGGCATGAGCACGGATCACGGTTTCACCTCGCAGACCCTCGGCTGGCGTGCCCGGCTCGACACGGTCCCGCTCGCGCAGGCATCGCCCGCGCAGACCGCGGTGCTCGAAACGAGTCACCCGCAAGCGAAGACGTCCGACTATTACCTGCTGCTCGTGCACGAAGCAGAAATTCTCCGGCAGCGTTCCGGCGCGTTCAACAGCATCATGTATGCAACCGGCGGCCTGTCGCGGGCCGAGCGCGAGCTGGCGAGCACCGTCGTGTCGCGCGTCAATGGCTGCGTGTACTGCGCCTCGGTGCATGCGCAGCGTTTCCAGCAACTCGCCAAACGCGACGACGTGATCCAGCAGATCTTCTCGGACCCGGAAACCGCGGGCACGACGGAACGTGAGCGCGCCATCGTCCGTTACGCGATCGATCTCACACTGGATCCCGAGGCGATCAGCGCGGCTTCGCTCGACGCGCTTCGCCATGCCGGGCTCGACGACACGCGGATTTTCGATTTGAGCCACGCGATTGCGATCTTCGCGTGGGCAAACCGGCTAATGCTGACCTTGGGCGAGCCGGTGTTTCCTGCCTAGAGCGCGCTTCGCATTGCATCGACGCCCGCAGCGGATCGCAGCGGGCCGCTTGCCGCCGCACTGCGGCCGCCAGCGAATATGGATATGCCAATCGCTTCGTTGTCGCGCGATGTGATGCGGTGGAGACTCGCCATCCAACTCATTTCCGGGGAACTACCATGTCTGCCTCGCGTCCTTTCTCGTTGTCCCGGCGCCTCTTCACGCTCGCCGGCGCCGTGCTCGCCCTCTCCTTTAACGGTGTTTCGTTCGCGGCGCCCGCGAGCGGCGAGCCGGTTTTCTTCGGCGTGAGCGGACCGTTGACCGGCCCAAATGCGCAATATGGCGCCCAATGGAAAGCCGGCTTCGACCTCGCGCTGGACGAGATCAACAGCCAGGGCGGCATCAACGGCCGACCGTTGCAGTACGTGTTCGAAGACAGTCAGAGCGATCCTCGCCAGGCGGTGGGCATCGCGCAAAAATTCGTCGATGACAAGCGCATTCTGATCGAACTCGGCGACTTCTCCAGTCCGGCTTCGATGGCGGCCTCGCCGATCTACCAGCGCGCAGGTCTCGTGCAGTTGGGCTTCACCAACTCGCATCCTGACTTCACCAAGGGCGGCGACTTCATCTGGAGCCCTTCGGTCAGCCAGGCGGATGCCCAGCCGCTGCTCGCGGACCTCGCGGTCAAGCAGGGTTTCAAGCACATCGCCGTACTGTTCCAGAATACTGATTGGGGTCGCGCGAGCAAGGACGTGTTCGTAAAGTCGGCGGCCGCGCGTGGGGCCCAGGTCGTGGCCGCTGAAGGTTATCAGCCCACCGACAAGGATTTTCGCGCGACGCTGTTGCGCGTGCGCGATGCGAAGCCCGATGCCCTGGTGCTGATCTCCTACTATTCGGACGGCGCGCAGATCGTGCGTCAGGCGCGGACGAGCGGCATCACCCTGCCGATCGTGGCCGCCAGTTCCGTGTACTCGCCGAAGTTCATGGAACTGGGCGGGCATGCCGTCAACGGCGTGACCACCAATACCAGTTTCTTCCCGGGCGACCCGAACCCCGAGGTTCAGCATTTCGTTCGCAGCTTCCAGGCGAAGTATCGCCACCAACCTGACGCCTTCAACGCGTTTGCGTATGACGCTACGATCATCGCGGCTTATGCGCTGCGTACGGGTGGCCTCGATCGACGAGGCGTGCGTGACGCGCTGCCCAGGTTGCATGACGTGCCGAGCGTCGTGTTCGGGAAGGCGACGTTTGATCCTGTGACGCGTCGCATCATCGGCGTGAAAAGCGTTAATCTCGTTGTCGAGAATGGGGAGTGGGCGCTTCTCGGTAGTGAGGCTGCGGTTGCGGCGAAGTAAGGATTCGAATACCGCGCCCGGCGATCACGAAACGTGGAACCGGGCTGGCCTCACCCCCAAGCCTGCTAAGGCTGACCGACGGCTTCGGTCATGGCTTTCTCCATGGCACCTGATCAGCGTAGGCGCGCGCCGCTACCGAGCGAAATAACGAATCATGGAAAGATAAGCGCCGGATATTGGGCTTCATAAAATCTGTCGCAGCCCCCACTTCTCCGCTTCAACGACGCTCGCGTCTGCACAAATGCGCGAATCAGATAACGGTATGAAAAATCCTTGGTTCTTTCCGGCGTCACACATGCCGAGAATAGCCAGTCCCGAATCGCATCCTGTATTCCCCTCTGGCTAATCCTGGTGGCCTCATAGCAACGAAGTCACGCCGATCGGCTGGAACGATATCAGGATCCAACCTGACTTCCACCTAATCTTTCATGTTCAGCCGACCGACCCGCCCCACTCTCCAGCGCGGATTGCGCGCCGTGACGCTTCTCGCAGCCATGGGCGCCAGTGCCGCCCACGCCGACACGACACTCGATCGGATTCATCAGCGGCACAAGATCGTCATCGGCGTGATTCTGTCCGGGCCGCCGTTTGGCTCGCTGGACCCGGCCACACAGAAACCGCTCGGCTTCAATATCGATCTCGCCAACGACGTCGCGAAACGCCTCGGCGTCGACGTCGAATTGACGCCGGTACAGCCGTCGAACCGTGTGCAGTTCCTGCAGCAAGGCAAGGTCGATGCCCTGATCGCCAACATGGAAGTCACCAAGGAGCGCGCGGAGCTTTTCTCCTATCCGCCCACCCCGTTCGAGGAAATCGGCGGTGCGCTGATTACCCGCAAGGACAGCGGCATCAAGACCTGGAAGGACGTCCGCGGCAAGCCCGTCTGCGTCTCGCAGGGCAGCAACTATACGAAGCCGCTCGCCGAAGAATATGGTGCACAAGTGAAGGCATTTCGCGGCCAGCCGGAGTCGCTGCTCGCGCTGCGCGGCAATAACTGCGTCGCCGCGGTCCACGTCGCGCCGACCCTGCGCCTTCTCGTCGCGCGCAATCCGGACTGGAAGGACTACACGATCCCCGTATCGAACGAGCTGATTCCGTCGCCGTCCGTGATCTGGGTTCGCAAAGGTGAAACAGATACGCAAAGCGCACTCGAAAAAATCGTGCAGGACTGGCATCGCACCGGCTGGCTGATCGACGTCGAGCACAAGAACGGCATGCAGCCCTCGCAAGCCGTGCTCGATCTGCATGCGAAGTACAAGGCGCAAGGTGCATGAGCGAGTCGACGCAAGTGCTCTCGCACGCCGCCACTAGCGTCGTCGATGCCGTCAGCAGAATCGGGCTGAACTACAGTTTCGTGCTCGCGCCCGATGAACTCGAGTCGTTTCTGCACGGCATGCTGGTCACGCTGGAACTCTCGCTTGTTACGGCGCTCGGCAGCCTGGGCGCTGGTGTGGCATTGGCGGCGCTACTCACTTCACAGCGCCGGGTGCTTGCGCGCCCCGCTCGCGTGTTCGTCGAGATCACGCGCAATACGCCGACGCTCGTGCAGCTCTTCTGCGCGTTTCTGGTGATCAATATGTTGCTCAGCGAGGCACTGCGCAATCTGGGCGGCAATCCGCTGACGCCGTTCGTCTGGAGCGCGACCGTCATCTCGCTGCACAAGGGCGCGTTTCATGCCGAAGCCCTGCGCGCCGGTATCGAAGCGGTGCCGCGCACCACGCTCGAAGCGGCCAAGTCTCTCGGTTTCAGCCACCGCCAGCGCCTTTGGAGCGTGCAGTTGCCGCTCGCGCTGCGCTACGCACTCCCCGCGCTCGTCAACAACATGGTCGACCTGGTGAAGATGACCACCGTTGCATCTGCAATCGCCGTCGGCGACATCACGTATGCATCGATTATGATCTGGACGCAGCGCGACAATGTGCTCGAGCTGATGATCCTGATCCTGCTGTTCTTCGGGGCACTGACCTTTGCGATCAATCATGCCGGACGCTGGCTCGAAGTCCGTCTGAGGATGCCCGGCTATGTCCACTGAATCGATCGCCGTGTCCGCGCGGGACGGACGGTACCGTTCCTTCTTCGCGTTTGCCGGCGTGGTCGGCGTCGCCGCGCTGCTGGCGCTCGCCGAGAGGGAGATCGCGCATCGCCCAAGCCTTCCCGCACTCGCCGCACTCATTACGTGGGCGCCGGCGCTCGGCAAATCTCTATGGGTCAACATCCAAATCAGCCTGCTTGCCATCGCACTCGGCACACTCGCCGGTCTCGCGCTCGGCCCCTTGCTGCTGTCGCCGATCCGGGGCGTCCGCCTGATTGTCCGCTGCTATGTGCAGGTGTTTCGAAATGCCCCACTCCTCGTGCTGATCTATTTCTCGACCTACGTATTCCCATTCGAAATCTCGCTCGGTCGACACATTGTGCCGTTCCCCGACTGGTTCAAGGTCACGCTCGGTCTCGCACTGCCTGCCAGCGCCAACTTCGCCGAAATCTTCCGCGGCGCGATACAGTCGATCCCTCATGCACAGTGGGATGCGGCACGTTCGCTCGCGTTCAGCCGAACCCAGGTGTTCCGTTGGATCATCCTGCCGCAATGCGTGAAGCGGATGCTGCCGCCGTGGATGAACCTGTACGCCAGTATCACGATGGCGACCGCGCTCGCGTCGCTGGTGGGCGTGCACGATCTGCTGGACGCCGCGCAGGTGGCGAGCAATACCGTGGCGCGCGCGGATTTCACGGTCCTCGTCTATTTCACCGTGCTCGGCTTGTTCTTCGCTTACTGTTACCCGATCGCGCGCTTCACCCGCCTTCTCGAGAAACGCTATGCCTTCAGCTGATGTCCTGCTCGCTCCCGCATCCGCAGCCGCTGCGAGCGTGCACCCATTGGTCCGGTTGCGCGACGTGCATCTGTCATTCGGCTCGACGCCGGTGCTCAAGGGCATCAACCTCGACGTGTTCCGCGGGCAGGCCGTGTCGATCATCGGACCATCCGGGTCGGGCAAGTCGACGATTTTGCGCTGCATTACCGGGCTATTGCGTCCCCAGCACGGCGAGATCGAAGTCGACGGCACCCGTGTCGACCAGCTCGCCTCTGAACGCGACGAGATCGAACTGCGCAAGCGAGTCGGCTTCGTGTTCCAGCAATACAACCTGTTTCCGCATCTGAGCGTTTTGGACAATCTGATTGTCGCGCCCGTGCGCATCCTGGGGCGCGACAAAGCCGACGCCACCCGCACCGCTTACGATCTGCTGAAGAAGGTGCGCCTCGAGAACAAGGCCCATGCGTATCCGGGCGAACTATCGGGCGGTCAGCAACAGCGTGTGGCGATTGCACGCGCGCTCGCAATGCAGCCGGATCTGATTCTCTTCGACGAGGTGACCTCGGCGCTGGACCCGGAGACCGTGGGCGAAGTGCTGACGGTGATCCGCGATCTGGTGAGGGACGGCATGACCTGCGTGCTCGTCACGCACGAGATGCGCTTTGCCGAGGAAGTGAGCGATGCGGTGTACTTCACCGAGGCTGGTGTGATTGTCGAACACGGTCCGGCTAACGCGCTGTTCCGCGCGCCGGTCAGTCCGCGTACGCGTGAGTTTCTGGCGCATACGCCGTCCGCGCCGGACACTGCCCATGCGGCGCCGCCCCGCGCGCCGCTGGCATTGGATCTGCGTCACTTCGCGATCTAGACAATCCGGACCGGCGAGTACGTCGCGAGGCGCGAGCCGCGAGTCCGGATACGCGCTTGAAAGAAACGAGGTGTCTGCCCAGCAGACGCCGCGTTTTGTTTTCCGCGTTTTGTTTTCCGCGTTTTACTTGCTGTCCCTCACTGCCTCGCATAGCGGCTCACGGGCCGCGGCAAAGCGAGGTGATCGCGCAAGGTAGTGCCGCTATATTCAGTGCGGAATAATCCACGCCGCTGCAACTCCGGCACGACGAGTTCGACAAAATCATCGAGACCGCCCGGGAAATACGGGGGCATGATATTGAAGCCGTCGGCCGCTTCACCCGTGAACCACTCTTCGAGCGCATCCGCCACCTGCACAGGTGTGCCCCAAACGATGCGGTGCCCACGCGCGCCGGCCACCAGGTAATACAGCTCGCGCAAAGTCAGATTCTCGCGGCGTGCGAGATCGGTCAGCAGTCTGGCGCGACTCTTCAGTTGGTCGGATTCCGGCAACTCCGGAAGCGGACCATCGAGCGGATATTTCGACACGTCGTGCCCCAACCGGTCGGACAACAGTGACAGCGCACCCGACGTATCGGTCCATTCCTGCAACTGCGCATATTTGTCTTTCGCTTCCTGCTCCGTCCTGCCGATGACAGGAAACACGCCCGGCATCACGTGCAACTGCTGGCCCTCACGGCCGAACTTCGGCAAGCGGCCTTTCAGGTCGCGATAGAAGACCTGCGCTTCTTCAATGGTCTGCTGCGCGGTGAACACCACTTCCGCCGCGCGCGCGGCCAGGTCCTGCCCCGGCCCGGACGAGCCGGCCTGAATCACTACGGGATGCCCCTGTGGCGGACGCGACGCATTCAATGGACCTTTGACGGCGAAGAACTGCCCCTTGTGATCCAGCGTATGGACCCTGGCGGGATCGAAGTAGACGCCGCGCGCTTTGTCCATCAGCAGCGCATCGTCATCCCAGCTGTCCCACAGTCCCTTGACGACATCGACGAATTCACCCGCCATTTCATAGCGCAGCGCATGATCCGGATGATTGCCACGTGCGAAGTTCGCGGCCGTGCGGTCGTACGAAGTCGTCACGACGTTCCAGCCTGCCCGCCCATTGCTCAAGTGATCCAGCGACGCGAACGCGCGCGCGACGTGATACGGCTCGCTGTACGTGGTCGACGCGGTAGCGGCGAGACCGATGTGGCGCGTACCCATGGCGAGCGCCGACAGCAGGCATAGCGGCTCGAGCCGCATCGCCATCGACGGATGCGCATCGGGGCCGCTGGTGAGGCCGTCGGCGAGAAAAACCATATCGAACTTCGCACGCTCGGCGGTTTGCGCGATCCGCTGCATCAACGCGAGATTCTCGCTGCCCGCCTGCGCATCAGGATGCCGCCAGCCGGCGACGTGGTGTCCCGCGCCCTGAATGAAGAGCCCGAGACGCATTTGCCTGCGGGTACTGGTGCTTTTCGTGCTCATACGTGGATCTGTGCAAAGACGTTAAAAAGGGAAGCGAGATCGGCGGCGCTCTGCATGGTTTCGACATGCGTGGGAATGAACGCGAGACGTTGGTCATGACCGGTGGCGTCCGCGAACTTCGCGGCCAGATCCGTCGCGCCGTGGAGGCGATCGGTCTTATGGCTCAGTACCGTCCCGTTGCGCAACACGATCTCGACGGTCGAGAAACGCGTGTTCGGATCGGTCGACGCGCGCGCGGCGGTTTCGTCGTGACGGGTCGCCACGCGCCGCGCGAGCGCGATCAGGTCCTCGCGCACAGGCACGTCAGCGAATGTAGCTACGCTGGGCGAACCATCCGTCAGCGCGGCCGCCACTGCATAGGCAACGCTGAAACGCGCTTCGAGACCGGTCGAAGGCAAATGTCTGGAAAGCGGCGTGTCCCCACCCGGCGGAAATGTCACCGTCACCTCGGCCATGTCGTCCGGCGTGAGACGGTACGTGTCGTGCAACGTCAACGCAGCATGCACGGCATAGTGCGTCGCCGTGCAGCACGCCCACGGCTTGAAGTACAGACCCGGGACTGCGATCTGCCAGGGCGCGCCCCAGCCGTCGAGCACGCGCTCGGGTTGCGCGGCGCCGACACTGAACACGGCGAAAAAGCCCACCGGTCCGTCCAGTGCTTCCGGCGAGCCCTGCAGCCCCGCCGTTGCGAGTTCAGCGGCGAATAAACCAGCGCGCGCGGCGAGCCCGGCGTGCAAGGGTTTCGCTTCGCTGCCGAACTGCAGGCGCAAGCCGGCTGACTGCGTGGCGGCCAGACCCAGTGCGTTCTCAACGGCGTCGGCATCGAGCTTCAGCAGATGAGACGCAGCGGCTGCCGCGCCAAGCGGGCCCAACGTCGCCGTGTTATGAAAGCCCTGCTCGTAGTGCCGGCTGCCGAGCGCAAGGCCGAGGCGCGCCATCGTTTCGACGCCCACAACGTATGCGTCGAGCAAATCGAGCGCGCTGCTGCCGCGTGTTTGCGCTAGCGCGAATAGCGCAGGCAGCAATACCGTCGTAGGATGGCCCCTGACGCTGCTATGCACGTCGTCGTAATCGAGTGCGTGCCCCGCGTAACCGTTGACCAACGCGGCCTGCTGCGCCGATGCACGGGCACTGCTGCCGATCACTGACGCTTCGCCGCGCGAGTCGTTGGCGCTGACCGACAGAAGTTTTTGATAGCCGCTGTCGCTCGCGCCGGCAAAGGCGGCGGCGAGAAAGTCGAGAATGCCGCGTCGTGCGGCAGCAATGGCGTCGGCGTCGCGGGACGGCGACGCCCGAGCGATCGCGGCGGCCAGCCGTCGCGTCACGCCGGCGGCCTGCTGGCCGGCGTTGGATGCATGAAGGCTTGACATGTCGAAGGCGTGAGAGCTTTGAAAACGCACCGGTCAAGCGTTACGCTCACATCGTTCGACGAAACACAAAAGCTGCGTCGATCAAAGAAGCAAGGCAACGACCCAAACGCCGCATGCTAACCAAACGCTGCGTCCCGACCAAACAAGAATTCACGCTTTCGATATCGCAGATTCTGCGATGCTGCAGCAGACGCGTCCTGCTGTCGGGTGCCGAGCGGCCGCAGTCTTGCCTTCTCAACAGCCTGCTAGATACTATGGAAGGGCCGCGGAAGTAAGCCTCCTGGAGTAAAACGAGGATCCAACACCCGTTTTCCGAGAGGAGTACGCAAATGAATGCGCCTCGCACGGCCCTTCCATAGTATCCAGGCGCCCTGCGCTGAAACCCAAGGTTTTTAACGCTCCCCACACAGCCTGGCTTCGGCAGGATTCTGGATTGACAGACGTATTTCGATCTACGACCCCGTCCGCACCGGTCCCCACGCCCATGAAAACCGCCCTGATTGCGCCACGCCCCCTCGACGTGCTCGAGCTGCCCGCCGATCTCGACGGCCGCGACGGTACAAACCGCGCACACGGACCCTCGCAGATTGCCGCCCGCGACGACTTGAATGCGGTTCGCGCCTGGCTTGCGCGCGTCGCCGACAAGAAGACGACCTTCGAGAATTACCGCAAGGAAGCCGAACGGCCACTGCTATGCGCGATCGTGCAACTGGGCAAGCCGCTGTCATCACTCACGCACGAAGACCCGCTGATGTTCCGGCAATTCATCAAGGATCCACAGCCGCGCACCCGCTGGGTCGCCGACGACGGCCGCAAATACCCCCGCGCCAGGACCCGCGCTGGCGTCCGTTCTACGGGACGCTCCGCCCAAGCAGACCCGCTCGCAGTGCAGTCGCTTCTTTGCGACCGACGCCGGCTTCGAACTCCGCCTGCGCTGCTCGCCAGCACGGCTCAGCTTCCGACAGCTTCGCTTTGCCCGCAGCGGTGTGCCAGCGTCTGGCCCCTTTCGCCGAAGCGATCGTTGCGATTGACGGCAGCAAGTTCAAGGCGGTGACCCGATGCGCCCGGCATGCGAAGACCTTGCTGTGACGAGCATGCCCGCCGGACATTGGCTGCCGCTGGAACGCAAGGCGGAACACATCCAGGCCATCCGCACCTGGCTCCGGACCAAAAACCTTTGATGACGCCAGTGGGAAAGCGACGCCCCACATGCGGAGCGGTTCCCCTAAGCTGGTTCAGCCGCAACACCGAGTTTTAACGACGTTTCGCATCGGGTCACGCCACATACGCGTGCCGATCGAAACATTCGATCAGCATTTCCGTCAGGACCCGGATTTTCGCCGTGGGATTTTGCCCGGGCGGTCGCACAACGTAGATGCCCGCCGTAGGTGGTGGAAAACGACACATGACCGGCACAAGCGCTCCAGACGCAATATATTGGTCTGTCACGCCGTCAGGGAGCCATGCGAGGCCGAGCCCCGCTACTGCGGCGGCAGCGATAGCGATGGCATTGTCAGCCTTGAAACGCCCCCGCGGGTGAACGGTTATGGCCTTGTCGCCATCCATAAATCGCCAGATTTCCGTCGCCTGCATTAGAGCCTGGTGACCGAGAAGTTCGTCCGGTGTTTCAGGCGCGCCGTGCGCTTTGACATAGTCAGGGCTTGCGACGAGCTTTCCGTAGATCGGTCCAACGCACTTCGCGATGAGATTTGAATCCTGAAGGTAGCCGATCCGAATAGCGCAGTCATATCCTTCGCCAACCAGGTCGACTACGCGGTCACTGTAGCAGGTGTGGATGTGCAGCAGCGGGTGACGCCGCGCCATTTCTGCCAGAACAGGCGATAAATGAGTCGGGCCGAACGTGAGCGGCGCTGCGATTCGCAAGCGGCCGCGCAGGTCGCCGGCTGGTGAAATCGTCTCCTTGGCCGCGTCGATCTCGGCAACGACGCGGGCGGCGTAGTCGCGAAAAGCGGTGCCCGCGTCAGTCAGAGCAGCACCACGGGTTGTCCTGGCCAGGAGCTGGACACCAAGCTCTGATTCAAGCCGCAGAAGTCTCCGGCTAACGATGGATTTTGAGACCCCCAGACGGCGAGCAGCGGGCGAAACGCCGCCAGAGTCCGCGACCTCAACAAACGTCTGAAGTTCTTCGATGTCCAATTCGGCGTTCCTCTTTACGCGACACAGCGTGGCAGAAATCTAGTCTACCGTCGCGAAACAGGGAATGCCAACATCCGTTTGCCGCCGCTTGTCGGCGCGTCTGCAGGAACCTTCACTATTTCCCATAAACGCAGAGGATTTTTATGACATTTCGCAACGGCCTCGATTCACTCCTGCGCCCGGAAGACTCGATCCTCGTCTTGATCGACCACCAGCCTTACCAACTCGCCAACCTGAACAGCCACGATCCTCAGGCCGTTGTCAACGCCTCGACTGCTCTGGCGAAGACGGCCAGGCTTTTCAGCGTCCCGACCATCCTCACGAGTGTGGTCGCCGCGCGCGGCGGTCTGCTCTTTCCGCAGATCACCGACGTTTTCCCGGGCCAGGAAGTGATCGACCGCACCTTCATCAACACTTGGGAAGACAAGAAAGTCGTGGACGCCGTTAAAGCGACGGGCCGCAAGCAGCTGATCATCGCGGGTCTGTGGACCGAAATTTGTGTGGCAATGCCTGTGATCCAGGCGCTCGGCGAAGGCTGGGATACTACGGTCATCACAGACGCATCGGGCGGTACATCTGTGGAGGCGCACCAGGTCGCTATCCAGCGCATGATCGCGGCTGGCGCGAACATGATGACCTGGCTGGCGCTGGCAGCCGAGTGGCAACGCGATTGGGCTCGTACCGAAACTGCGGGCGCGATGACTGAAGTATTGGGCCAGCACGCTGCCGGTAGCGGCATTGCCTATTTCTGGGAGCAGCAGCTTCTCAACACGCCAGTTTCCGCCTGAATCCAATCTCCGAGGGAATGACACAGCGCGCGCTCGACTACCTATGCAGTCGGTCAGCGGCGGGTCATTCTCTTCGCATCACGTTCGCGGCCCAGCCAACACGCCGCGATAGCAGCCATCTCTGGCTGACTGAATCGCGCCGATTGAATTCTCAGCCGGGCTGGAGACCGGCCTGAAGCAGAACCGGTTGTGGATAAGTGTATGGGTTTCCGGGTCGTTGTCCTCCTTCGTATGAGGATGCGTTGCGCAGGGGAAGCTGCGGATGACAAACTCGCGTCTCTCGTCGCAGCTAGACCTGTCCCTTGCTAGCAGCTATGAGACGATGAACAGAGGCTCGCATCGAGCTGTCCAACGAAGGTTTTAGTCTTCGCGATTGAGAAAGGCCATCACGTCGGTCACAAAGCGCTTGGGATACTGATATTGCGCCCCATGGCTCGAGTCAGGGTACAGAATCAACTGAGCGTTCGGCAGCTTCTCCGCCAAAGTAAACGAATTCACCGGATAGTGAACGATGTCGTGATTGCCGCCAACGATGAGCACAGGCTGCTTGATGTTTTTCAGGTATGCATCCGCATCAGCGTGAGGCGCGCCCCATGCCGCGAACGCCGCTACCTGGGCCGGTGCGACCTTATCATTCACGTCCGGGTCACGCTCTCTCGAGCGAGCATGAAGGCGATCGAGGAACTCACGTCCAGCAGCGCGACTCGCGTCTGATTGCGTAAAGAAAACGTCGAGCAGGAGTTGATCGTTGTTTCCACTGTCCTTCTCGATCATTTCCTGGAACTCGGGAGTCAACGAGGCCATCCCAGCCCCGCCGCGAGGTCCACTTCCAACCAATACCAGATGTCGAACAACCTCAGGGCGCTCAACGGCAACTTCCTGTGCAACAAGACTTCCCAGAGAGAAGCCGAAAAGGTCAGCCTTTTTGATGTTGAGTGCATTGAGCAAGTCGATGGCATGCCCCGCCATCTCCTCGACGGTCTTCGGAACTTCCCCCTCTGAACTGGCGACGCCAGCGTTGTCGAACAGGATCACCTCCCGGTTTTTAGCAAAACCGTCAATGACCGCCGGGTCCCAATTGTCCATGTTGCCAATAAAATGCTGGAAAAAGACCAGCGGTACACCGCCGGATTTTCCGAAACGGCGATAGGCGATCTTCGTACCGTTTGCATCAGTAAATCTCGTCGGCGCTGTCTGATGTGTGTAGACGGGACGCAGGTTTTCTCCGTCCCCTGCGGCATGAGATGGCGTAGTTGCTATAGCCGCGGCTATAACAAGTGCTAGCATCCCCGCTTTGACCGTCGAGATTTGCATCGTTTTTTGCACTTCAGTACTCCTGAATTCAGCGGATTAAAGATGTTCCGTACTGCGCTCGCAAAACGGGCATGGTTTTGGGTGGAACGCTCCTTACGCCGGATTTTTGACGGAAGACCGCTCGTCAACCTTTTGCCGCCAATTGCGTAGCGTGGTGCAATCCTCGGGGACCGGAATGTCTGCAAAACCAGCGAAGAGAAGTCCCGCCCAAACTGTGATATCCGCCATTGAGAACGATTCGCCTGCAACGTACGGTTGCGCAGCGAGTACCTTGTCAAAGTAGCGCATCCCGGCAACAGCCTTGTCGCGTGAGCGTTCACCCCATTCTCGGCGGCCCTCCCACTCAGGGCTCTTGTACGCTTGAAGCGCCGGTCCAAGACCGGGTGTCGCATGGTGAAAGTAGATCCCTACCGCATCGACCAGTTCTGACTCAGCCCGTTTCTGCATCATATGAACCAACGCCTTTTCTTTGGGCGACTTGCCCGTCAGCACCGGGTTGCCGTCGAGATTGTCAAGATATTCAGTGATGGCGGTGCACTCCGAAATGTACGTTCCGTCATCCAACTGCAAAACAGGCACAGTCCCGGTGGGGTTGATGCCGAGGAAGGCGACTTGTTTGTGTTCCGCGGCGGGCAGATCAACTTTGATGAACTCAACCTGAGACGCGAGACTTTTCTCCGCCAGCACGATCCGAATGCGAAGCGGGTTAGGAAAGCCGGGAATGTCGAAAATTTTCATGGTTAGCCTCAAAAGGGGTCATTACCTATCGATAGGTAAGTGAATGCACTGTATCCACGGCGGCTACCTGTGTCAACACTTACTTATCGATAGGTAGCGTGTTATAGTCTCCCAATGACAACGGACACCAAACAACGCATCCTTGCCGCCGCTCGACCTATGGTTCAAGCGCGTGGATACAACGCACTGAGTTTCCGGGATATCGCCAAAGAGGTCGGCATCAAGAGCGCAGGCGTGCATCACCACTTTCCTACCAAGGGGGATCTAGGCGCGGCTTTAGCACGCCAGTACACGGAGGCAGCGGTCGCATCGCTGCATGACCTACTCGAAAGGTTTGATAATGAGCAGCTGACGCTGGAGCGCTATGCGAGTGTCTTCCGCTCAGCACTCGTGCAAGACAATCGGATGTGTCTTTGCGGCATCATGGCGGCAGAGCACCATGACCTTCCCGGCGAAGTTCGGGTAGAAGTCGATCGCTTCACAGAGGTGAACGTTGACTGGCTTTGTAAGGTTCTGTCTTTCAGAGAAGACGGAAGGGATGCCGAGTCTATCAAGCGCCAGGCACTTGCAATTTTCGCGGCTATTGAAGGCGCTCAACTGGTCGCTCGTGGACGCGGCGACGTGTCGGTCTTCGACGATACGGTCCAGGCATATCGAAGTGCCGGCCTTTTTGCATGAACACTCCAGGCGGACTCAGCCGTAGACCACATTAAATTTGTCTACATGAACGCCTCCCCTTGCGCCAGACTTTCGAGTCTTCGAAAAACAGGATGGGCTGCAGCTCTACATCCGGCCTTGTTTCCGCCTGATTCGCTGCGGGCCCTACGAAATCCGCTGACTCACGCCTCATTCACTTCGCGAGCTTGTCAGGCTCAGACAAATTTTCAAGCTTGGTGAGTCCCATGTCCTACCCGTTTATCATCACACTCGAATGCCACCGCAACTTTTGACGTTCCATCCCTTCAGCACAACCTTCCGATAGACCAGAGAAATCAGGCCGGTTTAACTAAAAGGAGTGCTGCTACAGATTTGCTACAGCGTCGTAGAAATCCATATATCTGACAGACCTTGCGCCTGTCATTCCACCCCCTGACCTACGGGGTGAACCATCACTAGGTAGCGCGGTTTCTGATGTAGGTCCGCCTTAAAAAGACGGCCAGAAAAGGCGGAGGTACTGCTGTATCGGCAAAGTGTGTCTCCTAGGCACAAATGAAGCCACGTACTTCTAATGCAGCGTCGCCTTTACCTCGTCGTTCCAGGTCCTCGGCAAGCGACTCTTTAAACAGTGCTACTTCCTCATCTCCATACAGGTTGCGAAACTCACCGATGACCTCGGTGATCGCCCGGGTACGGGTATCGGGTGTAAGCATACTGCTGACGTGTGAACAGCCCCGGGCCAGTTCGAGGAAGTAGATTGCTCGAGCAGCGGTAGGAGAGATCATGGCGCCGCCGCGAGATTTTTTTTCTTTGGGCATGAGGTTCACCTCTCTTTTGTAGCTGCCTTGCCCCGTCCTGGCGGCCGCGGCTCCTGTCGTTGGCGAACGGAACCTGCCACCTTAGCCAATCTCGCACGCACACCTGAGTGGAAACTTAAGCGATTGGCGAAGCAGGAAGAGTGAATTGATCTCGTTGTGCAGGAGCACACAATAAGCGAGGCGTCGCGACCGGAAAATCGACAGGTCGTGTGATCGATGAAGGATGTCCGCCGTCGCGCCGGGATCCGTGACGCGCTCAATAAGTTGATTTACGCGAGGCCCGCAGCGTTCCCTTCGCATGGGACATGACCTCATGCTGCAGGTGTAGGGCACGCATTCCCAGGCGCCCCCACGGCGAACTCACGGTCCGCAACGTCCAGACGCCCGCCATGTTGCCACGAGCCCAAAATTCTTTGTATTGTTCACCGCCTGCGCCGAAGTCGAGATCCAGCCGTCGGTCGAACGCCCATTGCACAACATGTTCGTACACAAGAAAACCAGGCGAGAGTTTGCGTTGCGCCTGGTCGAAGCCCGAAATGATCGTGCTCGCGCAGCGGTTGTCGATGCTGAACACCAGCGCCGCGAGCGGCGCGCCGTCAAGCGCGACAACGAGCAGATGGGCTTCAGTTGTGAATGGCGACGTTAACCACTCGACGAGGAAGTTCCGGTAATGAACGGACGTTATCCACTGCCCATGCTTGCCGACACGATCGCTCCAGTCACGCTTCCATTCGAGCATCAGGTCTATGGCAGACGCAACGCCGCCCTTGTCTGACGGGTCTACCAGCCATGCATCCAGCTGCCCTTTCTTCGCCAGACGGCGCGCGATGGAACCAGGCTTTTTGCTTTGCTGGAGCGCGGTCAGCGAATCGCAGAACGATGTCCAGTCGTGCCGTCTGCATTCCATGCTGAGCTTTGCGACATATGAAACATTGCGCTGGCGGATCACGAGCGACCGGTCCTGCCCGGCGACGCGGTGAAGGTCCGTCGACTCATGCAGGTATGGGATCTCCCCTACGCCGCCAGCCTGGGCCATCCGTTGCAGCTCGACGGACGCGACGCCGTGCTGCGGCATTTGAACTGGTTCGTGGGCGCGGTCAAGGATTTCCGCTTCTTCGACGCGGTGGTTATCGCCACCGACGACCCCCAGCGTGCCGTCGCGCGAGTGCATGCCGAAGGGCTGATTTCCGCCACCGGTCGGACCTACCGGCAAGAGTACGTCGTCTTCCTTACCGCCCGTGACGATCCGGTGCAGGCCGCACTCGCACTCGACGCCCCCATTGTGGGTGTCTCTTCCGGGAGCATCTAATGAAAGCCATACGTGTTGCTGCCTATGGCAGCCCGGACATCATGACGCTGGCCGAGCTGGAGGATCCCGTGCCCGGCGATAACGAAGTACTGATCGATGTCGTCGCTGCGTCGGTGAATCCGATCGACTGGAAGATCATCAGCGGCGCGATGAAGGCGTTCATACCGCTGCCGTTGCCGTTCACGCCTGGCGTGGATGCCGCGGGCACCGTCATTGCGGTGGGACGCAACGTCACCACGCTGGCGCCGGGCGACGAGGTGATGGGTTATCGGCATCGTCGGCGCCTTCGCCACGCGCGCTGTGGTCGACGCCGCTCGTCTTGCGCGCAAGCCAGCCTCCCTTGGTTTCGTGGACGCGGCTGCGATTCCCGCTGCGTCGCTTACGGCTTGGCAGGCGCTGCACGAACATGACACGTTGCAGGCCGGTCAATCAGTCCTGATTCACGCTGCGGCAGGCGGTGTGGGCAGCGTAGCCGTGCAGCTCGCCAAACTGGCCGGCGCCCGCGTGACTGGCACCGCGTCGGCCGGCAATCGGGACTACGTGCAAAGCCTCGGTGCCACGGAGGTGATCGACTACGCCGCGGAAAATTTTGCGGCGCGCGCGTCGAAATTTGATGTGGTGCTGGACCTTGTGGGCGGCGATACGCAGGCGCGATCATGGTCCGTGCTGAAGCCGGGCGGAATACTGGTGTCCACCGTCAGCAAGCCCGATCCGGCGCACGGCCACGATGTGGGTGCCACCGGCAAAAACTTCGCCACGGTGCAGATGGATCGCTGCTTGCAACGTTGGCCGCACTGTATGCCTCGGGCGAACTGCGCATCCACATTGATTCGGTCTTTTCCCTTCCGGAGGCGAGCCATGCCGTTGCACGGAGCATGAGCGGCCACGTGCGCGGGAAGGTGGCAGTCGATGTAGCCGCTTAGCGAAGCCTACGTCCCGAAGCGCACCGCTGGCGAGAGCGTGAATGATTCGCGCATGTCGCGCACTTCCTCGACCGGCGTCCGGCCAAACAGGCGCTTGAACTCCCGGCTGAACTGGGAAGCGCTTTCGTAGCCGACGCGTCCCGCTGCTGCCGCCGCGGTCACGCCGTCGCGGATCATCATGAGGCGTGCCTGATGAAGGCGGGTGGACTTGATGTACTGGATCGGCGATGTCTGCGTCACGGTGCGAAAGTTGGCGTGAAACGCCGGCACGCTCATGCCCGCTTCCTCGGCAAGACGCGCGACGTTGAGCGCCGTCGCATATTCGGTGTGAATCCGCTTGAGCGCCCGCGCCACGCGTCCGAACCGGCCATGATGCGCCAGCGCGGCTCGCATCGCCGCGCCCTGCTCGCCTGTGAGCACGCGATAGCAGATCTCGCGCACGATACCTGGCCCCAGTACCTGCGCATCGAGCGGCACCGTCAATGCTTCCAGCAACCGTATCGTCGCGCCCGCAAGATCGCCGTCCAACGGTGTGGATACGATGCCGGCTGGCGGCGCTTCGGCATGCTGCCCGGCGGCACCGATCTGCGTGATCAGGTCACTCAGTTCGATCAGGTCCAGGCGGATCGATACCGCAAGCATGGGCTCCTTTGGCGAGGCCTGCGTTTCCGTCGAGAACGGTAGCGGGACGGACAGCACCAGATAGTGCTGCGCGTCGTACACATACACCTCGTTGCCCAGGAATCCGATCTTGCGCCCCTGGCAAACAATCACGATGCTCGGCTCGTACAGCACGGGCGTGCGCCCCAACGGGCGATCCGAACGCATCAGCCGCACGCTGTCGAGCGCCGACTGCGTGTAACCCTCGTTGGGCGCCAGTCTTTCCAGCAGGCGGACCATCCGGATGGAAGCGCGATTGCGGATGTTCGACACCGCTCTCTCCTGTTGTTGCGATAGAGGCATTGTAGTCATCACCCACCGCACGCGCCACCCGAATCAATAGGAATAGGCAATAACGGCATCGGTCCGTGTATTCGCCTCCGGGCCCGTCTTCCCTACCATTCATTCACCGGCCGACGAACACGTACCGCTTCATTCCAGGCCGTAACCGGCACCGCATGTTCTGTGGGCAATCAGCGGACAGGCGCGCCCAAATCCGAACCGACAATAGGAGTATGCAAGATGGCAATCCCATCCACCGAATCGAAGGTCATCCTGATTACCGGCGCCAGCAGCGGCATTGGCGAGGGCGCCGCCCGTTTGCTGGCCGCGCAAGGCCATCGGCTTGTAATTGGCGCGCGCCGCACCGAAAGGCTCGTCGAACTGACGGAATCGTTGCAGGCAGGCGGCGGCATCGTCCGCTATCGCGAACTCGACGTCACTTCGGCCGATGACGCCGCGGCGTTTGCTCGCTTCGCGCTCGATGCCTTCGGTCGCATCGACGTACTCGTCAACAATGCGGGCGTGATGCCGCTTTCGCCGCTGAACGCGCTGAAGGTCACCGAGTGGAACCGCATGATCGACGTGAACATCCGTGGCGTGCTGCACGGCATCGCCGCCGTCCTGCCGACCATGGAACAGCAAGGTCAGGGCCAGATCATCAATATCTCCTCGATCGGTGGCCTGTCCGTGTCGCCGACTGCGGCCGTCTACTGCGCCACCAAGTTTGCCGTGCGCGCCATTTCCGACGGACTGCGCCAGGAGACGGACAAGATCCGCGTGACGGTTGTCTGCCCGGGCGTCGTGGAGTCCGAACTGGCCGACTCGATTTCCGACGACACCGCGCGCTCGGCCATGCAGCAGTTCCGCCGCATCGCCATCACGCCCGACGCCATCGCCCGCGCCATCGCCTACGCCGTGGAGCAGCCGGCCGATGTCGACGTCAGCGAAATCGTCGTACGGCCCACCGCGAGCCCGTTCTGAGCGCACGGCACTTATCACGCAACCCGATCAACGAAACTCCATCATGACATCACGCAATCGAGAAACCGGCGCCTTCGCAGGCGAGGTTGCCATCGTTACCGGCGCGGCCAGCGGCATTGGCCTGGCCACTACGGAACTACTGCATGCCGAGGGAGCAAACGTGATCGCCGTTGGACGCAGCGCCAACGTCGAAGCGCTGGCCCGCCCCGGCGTCGTTCCCGTCGTCGCCGACGTGGCGCACGAAGAAAGCGCCATGCAGGCGGTAGCAACTGCGATCGACCGGTTTGGCAAGCTCGACATCCTCGTCAACAACGCCGCGATCATCATCAACAAGCCCGTCGTGGACATGTCGCTCGAAGACTGGAACAGCATCCAGGCCGTCAACGCCACGGGCGCGTTCCTGTTCTCGCGAGAAGCCATGCGCGCGATGGTGCCGGCAAAGTCTGGCGCCATCGTCAATGTGGGTTCGTACGCGTGCTATCAGGCATTCCCGACGATCGCGGCCTACGCGGCCTCGAAGGGTGCGCTCGCGCAGTTGACACGCGCGTTGTCGCTAGAAGCCATCGAGCATGGCATCCGCGTCAATGCGGTGGGCTCCGGTGACGTCATCACCAACATCACCAACCACATGCACGCCGACGGTCAGGCGTTCCTGGCCGAACATGGCAAGAAGGCGCCGATCCGCCGCGCGGCCCAGCCGAAAGAAATTGCAGAAGTGATTGCCTTCCTGGCATCGGAAAAGGCCAGTTTCATCGTCGGCGCCGTGGTGATGGCCGACGGCGGCATGAGCGTCGCGCTGCCGTGAAGACGTTGCACATCCACCCTACAGCCACACAAGGATTTTCATCATGAAGACAGCATCCCGTACCTGGTTCGTCACCGGCGCATCGAAAGGCGTCGGCCAGAGACTCGTCAAGCATCTGCTTGAGCAAGGCCACCGCGTAGTCGCAACGTCGCGCACCGCAGAATCGCTGACCAGGACGTTCGGCCAGGCATCCGACAACTTCCTTCCGCTCGAAGTGGACCTGACCAATGACCAAAGCGTCCAGCTGGCAATCGAGAAGGCCGTGCAGACGTTCGGCGCCATCGACGTGGTCGTGAACAACGCCGGATACGCGCAGCAAGGAACCGTCGAGGCATTGTCCGACGACGAGCTTCGCCAGAATTTCGAAGTCAACTTCTTTGCGCCGATGGTCGTACTGCGCCATGCGCTGCCGCATCTTCGCAGCCAGCGCGACGGGCACATCATCAATATCGCGTCGATCGTTGGCTACCAGGGCGGATATGCCGGCTGGAGCAGCTATGTCGCGAGCAAGTTCGCGCTGGCAGGTCTAACCGAGTCGCTGGCGGCGGAAGTTGCCGAACTTGGTATTCGCGCCACGGTGGTCTATCCCGGTCCAGTGCGCACCGATTTCCTGTCGAGCGGCGCACTGGCAGTGGCCAAGCGGCAGATCGACGACTACTCGGAGGCCAAGGCTTCGCTCGACTTGCATCTGGGCACGCTGCACGGCCATCAGGCCGGAGACCCTGACAAGCTGGCGCTGCTGATCATCCAGGCCGCCAGTATCGAAGCGCCGCCACTGCATCTGTTTGCCGGCAAGATCGCCAACGAACTTGCAGCAGCCTAGGCGAACGCTGTCGCAAAGGATATCGCCGCATGGAGGGGCTCTTCCGAAGCCACCGATTTCGCGGTTTGATCGAGAGGTTGTGCGAATGTCCCGGCCTTGCCGGGACATTTTTGCGACGACGCGGCAATGCAACGCACAAGACAAGACGGGTGCAGGCCGATTCGCAATACCGTCTCTGGGGCACCCATTAACGGCGGCTTCGCTCTGACAACTATCACCAGGAAGCGGCATTCAATCGGGTGCACAGCTATGTCTCAAACTGGGACGGTTTCCGCATGGCCAACAGTTCGGGCCTGCTGGGCCGGAATCTGATGGTGCAGTCGAACCAGGCGGTGTACGGCACCTTCGACGAAGAAATTCGCTGGTATAAGAGCCCACCTCACTCGCCATCACCGAACACTGGAATTACACCGACAAAGGCAAGGACTTCTTCGACGCTTATTGCTACATGAGCCAGGGTCCCTTGCCCAATGAGTGGGGCGGCGGCGCAGAACGGCCGTGGACTCTGGGGGCACGGCGCTCGTCGATGAGATGCAGCTTTACAACCATCAGGCAGGACTGAAGATCGTGGCCGAAACGCTGCCGCAGGGTAAGTCAGTATGACTTCCGTGACGTACGGGCTGGCCTCGTGTGGGGAATAAACGCGGGTTAGCATCGCTGCCAGAGCCGCACGGTGTGGGCAGGCCACACCCGGCAACTTCCACCACG
>NZ_JBQEPU010000050.1:0-39210 GCF_052045835.1 Paraburkholderia sp. 22099
CGTTGCTGGCCGCGAAGGATGCGGCGGGCAAGCGGTTGGCCGATGCCGAGCATTTCGCGTGAGGACGGTTGAATGACTACACGGAAACCCGCGACTATCCTGCTGACTGGCGTGAATGGCCAGGTCGGCGAGTGCGGATCAGCGACACGAACCCGAGCCTGGCAGCGTCATCGCCATACTCGGCACGGACACTGAGCAACCGGCGCTCAATGCTCCCGCCATGGCTGCGGGCGAAAGCGACGCGGCGCCCACGCCGAACGACGGCGCGGCACCCGGCATGGGCATCATGCCGCCCAACGCACCAGCGCCGCTCCCACGAACCATCCGATTTGAAAGCGCGCCCGCGGCGCCGAGGCTCAACCCGGCGCTGCCCGCCAATGCGATTTGTGATGGTGTGATCCGCATTGTCTGCGACAGCGGGTCCGAGTTCTGGGTGATCACCCGCAACCGCCGCGTCGGATCGCTCTGCTCGATGAGCGCCATGTACGGATCGGACGACGTGTGTCGGCGATGCTTCTGTTGTGTCGTTTGCAAAAGCGATGACCTAAACGCCGAGCGCAGCCCCTCGGAGTCGCTCATTAGCTGCGCATGAAGTACGCCGGGAGCGCTAAGCATCGCAAGCCACGCCGAAACGAACACGCAGTGCCGAAGGTACTTTGCAGAAGTTGTCATGTGCGGTCTCAATTAAAAACGGTAGACGCCGTCGTCATACGCGGACTCAATAAGCGGTCTTGCCGAAAAAGCCTTTGAGCATCGTAATGCCGATGATCTTGAGGTCCAGCCAGAAGCTCCAGTTCTGGATGTAGTAGAGGTCGAACATCACGCGCGCCGCCATCTTCTCCACGCGATCGGTTTCGCCACGCAAGCCGTTGATTTGCGCCCATCCGGTGATCCCCGGTTTGATGCGATACCGGTACATATAGTCGTCGACGAGATCCTTGTACAACTCGTCGTGCTCGACTGCATGCGGCCGCGGTCCCACTACCGACATCTGTCCTTTGAGCACGTTGACGAACTGCGGCAGCTCGTCGAGACTCGTCTTGCGCAGGAATGCACCAACCCGGGTGATACGCGAGTCGCCGCGGCGCGCCTGCGTCAAGCGGCCGGTTTCCTCGACGTGCTGGCGCATCGTGCGGAACTTGTAGATCGCAAATTCGCGGCCACCCACGCCTTTGCGCATCTGACGGAACAGGATCGGGCCAGGTGAAGAAAAACGTACGGCAATCGCGATCACCGCCAGCAAGGGCGAGATCGACAGCAGTACAAGTGCGGCGAACAGGCAATCAAATAGACGCTTGGGCCACTCGGCGCCCGGCGTCAAGGGCGAGGCCACCAGATTGATCGCCGGTAAGCCGTGCACGTCGACGAAAGCCGGCTTCGCGAGCGCAAACTCGCGCAGGTCCGGTATCAGACGAATGTTGACGAAATCATGCCGGAACTCGCGAACATAGCATTCGATTGACGGCTGGCGCATGGGATAGCCGAGCAGCCACAGTTCGCCGATGCCACGCCGCCGCATCTGGGCACCCAGCGTTTCAAGCGAGCAGACGAGTGGCAAACCGGCGATGACGCCCGCTTCCGGCGCGTGCTCGTCGTACACGATCGCGGGCGAGTAGGGTCCCGCCGAGGACGCGAGCACATGCTCGAACAGCGTGGCCGAAGCGGGACCGAGAGCGATCGCGACCGGCGAACGATCGCGCGGCGCGCCGCCGCCCAGCTTCGCCAATTTGACGAATGCAGCCTTTGCCACCAGCGACGCGCCGATGGCGGCGAACGCGAGATAGGTCAGGTTCAGGATAACGGAGAACATGATGAACCCCCGAGGAACATTGGCTTAATTGGGTCGAAATGCCGGTCGATGGTTGGCGCGATAGTCGGTTGGTGTCTTGCCCAGGTGTTTGCGAAACAGCTTCGCGAGTCGCCCACCGCTGCCGATGCCACAACGCCGCGCAATCTTGTCGACTGGCAACGTCGTTTCCGCCAGCAGCCGGCATGACATGTCGAGCCGAACGTAGAGCAGATAATCGGAAGGCGTCACGCCAAACTCAGCCTTGAAGCGCCGCAAAAAATGCCGCTCGCTCATTGCGGCGATCCGCGCCGCTTCGTCGATGCTTACCTGCCGGTGCCCGTTCTCTTCGAGCCAACGGGCCGAGGCCTGAATGTTTTCGCTGACCTTGCGCGTCGCATTGCGGTGGACGATGTCGGCGAACTGATTTGGCGCGGCCGGCGACACGAGGTCCGTGATCTGACGGGTCGCATGCGCCCCCAACTCTTCCTGGATCATCGCCAGTGCGGCGCGCAGCGAATTCGGCATGACACCGTGCGGCGGCGCCAGCGTGATCCTGCTTTCCGATCCACGATAAGACGCTTTGTCGCCAGCCGATTCACTCGCGGCATAACGCCCGCATCCCGCCGCCTTCAGCAGCAAGCCCCCTTCGCCGACCGGAAACACGTGTTCCGTGATCGGACATATACGGCGCAGCCATGCGAGCAGTTCCGCGTCGTGCAACGCCTGATTCAAATCCGCACCGCCCGCGACGAAGAGCGCATGGAAGCCGTCCGGGTACTGTCGCGCTTCGAGGCTCCTCGTCCAGACGAAGACAGAGGACGAGCTCGCGATGCGCCCGCCGATGGTAGAAAGCAGGCAAACGTCGAAGTGCGCCGAGTTACGTTGATCGGATCTGGCGATTTCGTTCGCGCGCTGGAACACCTCCATGATGCAAGCGATCTCTGGGAGCGCAAAGCCATCAAATAGTGCGATGCCTATTGTTTTCACTGTGTCAGTGTTGGGTAGACTGCGTCCGATATCTGCTGCGGCGGTCTCGTGCGAACGAACGCCACGACAGCGGAACACCGACGCCATCGTTCAAGTAGTTCATGTTACGAAAGGAGAACCACCGAAGTACCATGGTGGCCGAATGAAGCCACATCTTGACCGTTCAAGGAAATCTGGTTTTTATGCGTTTCCCATCAACATCCGGAACGCTAACCACATCATTCGAGCCGCGAGATTTTTTCGAACTTGCAGCGTCTGCTCGACCTTGTGCCGCAGGCGCGTGTTTCCCGCTCAAGCGAAGCCGGACGCAGCACACGCGTGACACTGTCGCAGTCGTTTCTTTACCCGGCCTCAGTTACTGTAGCGATAGCGGTAACCGTAGCCGTAGCCGTAGCGTGTCGCGTGAAAGCCGTTGAACACCTGCCCCGTAACCTTGGTGCCCGATTGGTTCAAACGGTTCATCGTTTCGACCAATTGATGCCGGCTCGTCAAGTTGGCACGCGACACCACGAACACCGCGCCGCAGACCTGTGAGAGTGTCACCGCGTCGCTAACCGGCAGAACCGGCGGCGAATCGATGATTACGTAGTCATAGCGCGCTTCGGCGTCTTTCAGGAGGGTTGCGAATGCGGGCCGCTCGAGCAACTCGCCAGGATTGGGCGGCAGCACGCCACCTGCAGGCAAAAGATCGAATCCGTCGTGGCCGGTCTTGACAATCGCGCCATCGAGCGTCACGTCGCCCGCCAAAACATTCGCCAGTCCGGCGTGCGAAGGCGCCAGCGAGAAATACCGCTTGAGTCCCGAGCGCCGCATGTCGGCATCCACGATCAGCACACGCAGCCCCTTCATTGCCAACAGATAGGCGAAGTTCGCCGCGACGAACGTCTTGCCGACACCTTGCGTCGGCCCTGTGAACAGGATCGAGCCGCCCTCCTTGCCAAGCAGCGCGAACTTGAGCGTGGTTCTCAGGGAACGCAGGGCTTCCACGCTCGGATCGGACGTGTCCTTACCCGCAAGCAGCGCCATCACCCCCTTGCCGCCTTTGTGATTTTCCTTGGCGGTCTCCAACTCGGCGGAGCTGGACGGAACGACCGCGAAGATCGGCACTTGTCCCACGCGCTCCGCCTCGAGCGGATCATGCAGCGCGTCCTTGATCGCAGCCAGCGCCTGCACCAGGACGAACGCGATCAGCAATCCGCCGAATACGCCGCCACCGATCACAACCGGAACCTTCGGCCAGTCCATTGACTCGGGCGGAACCGCCAGATCGATAATGGACACGTTACCCGTGGTGCCAGCCTCGGCGACCTCGAGCTGCTGTCCGTTCGCTACCAGCGCCGTGTAAAGCTGCGTATTCACCGCCACGTCACGCGCAAGACGCAGATAGTCCTGTTGCGTCGAAGGCAACGCCTGCACCTGCTTTTCGATCTCATGCAGCCCTTGATCGAGCGCCGCGGACTGAGCCTGCAGCGTCTGGACAGCCGGATGGCCCGCACGGAACTGCTCGCGTGTCGCCTGCAGGTTAAGATCGACCAGCGTCTTCTGTTTCGTCAGATCCACGGCGCGCGTAAGCAGCGCCTCCGTCTGCTGCTCGACGTCGATCGTTTTCGTGCGGATGCGATAGGCGTTCAAGCGGTCTTCGGACTGCTCCAGTTCCTCGCGAAACGCAGGCAGCTTGCGGTTGAGGAATTGCAGGCTCAAGCGCGACTGTTCCGCACGATGGCGGATGTTCAGCGCCACGTAAGCGCGTGCAACCTCATTGGCAAAGCGCGCGGCCCGTTCCGGGTCGCTGTTCTTGACGGAGAGCGCGATCATCGACGATTCCTTTGTCGTTTCCTCCACCTTCATGCGGTTGGATATCGACTCGATCGTGTTCTGGAGCGACGCTTCCACCAGCTTGAACGACGTGCCGGGACGACCGCGCAAGGAACGCACTTCGATAACGCCTTTGCCGGGGCCATAGTCGCTTTGCACTGTGAATTCCACGCGTTGACCGACACGCCCCGACGCCACGTTCACGCCATCACGATCTTCGAGGGTCCAGCGATCGCCAGCCTGAACGTGCAAACGGAACTTCTCGCCGTAGAGCGTATTCGGCACCTCGAAGACGGTCAGCTCCATGCGCTCGCCGCCCCACGCAAACTGCGTGAGCCCGAGCGGCGCATCGGCCACGCCATCTGGCGGCGTGGCGAAGCGCCCATAGAGACGCCCCAGCAGCGGCACGCGGTTGGCCACGGCTATGGTGGTCCGCGCCTGCGTGGCATCGATGGCGGGTCCCAGCACTGCGCGCGAAGAGAGAATGTCGAGTTCGCCGTCGATCGGCTTGTTCAGGCTGAGCGCACTGGCAACATCCGACAGCGCGCCGAGCGCGGAGCCCTGTTGTTCATCGACCTGAATGAGTGCGTTTGCTTTGTACACCGGTGCCGCGACCAGTATGTAGAGCACCGCCAGAGCGGCGATCCCCGCAGCCACGCCCGCGAACAGCCGCGCATGGCTCCGGACGTTATGCCAGAGCATCAGAAGGCTTACGTCCTCATCCACCTGATTGGGCGCCATGTTAGGGACCGGCATGTTATGCAAAGTCGATTCTGACTTCATGGTAAATGTCGCCTTCATAGGGCAGGTTGCATGGTGAGCGCGGGCAGCCAGCTATTCGCGCTGCGCTCGATGAGCGTCAACGACTCATCGAACAGCGCTTCGTCGCCGCCGACCGGGTCGTGAACTTCGCGGCCGAGCCAGTGACCCAGCGTCCAGACCTTGCCGGCGGCGAACGGATAGCGTCTGAGCACTTCGCGCCGCTGGGACATCTCCATGACGAGTACGAGGTTGGCCCAGTGCAGCATCGGCGACGCCAAACGCATCGAGGAAGAGTCGGCGGGGACCGGGTAGCCTTTTGCGGTCAAAACCTTTTGTGCAATCGGATGGATCGGCACTCCGCTCAGCGCTTCCAGTCCCGCTGACTGGATAGATGCGCCCGACGCATCGGACAACGCCTCGCGGAACACGCACTCGGCCATGGGGCTCCGGCACACGTTCGCATAGCAGATCAGCAGCAGATTCAACATGGCCTCCGTCAGTCGTTCATGATCGTCGCGCGCGTTACTTGAAGGCCTCGGCTCCAAGGTACAGGGCGCTCGCGAACGGCAAAATCTGCGAAACCACGCGATAGAAGCGGGTTACGTGCGCGGCATCGACGAAGATCACGTCGCGTGGTTGCAGGAGAAATTGATCGGCCAGCACCAGCATGCCCGGCGAGGTCGCGTCGAGATGGAACACGTCCACTGTGCGGTTGGGTCCCTGCCGGAATACGTAGACTTGCGATGCATTGGCCGACAATTGATTGAGGCCGCCGGCGTCCGAGATCGCTTCAGACAAAGTGAGGACCCCGACCGGCATCACCTGCGATACGGGCTTCGTGACCTCGCCGAGTACGAACACCTTCTTGAAGCGGCGCTCTGGCACGTTGACGACGTCACCGTCCTTGAGAAGCACGTTTTGCGAAAGATCGCCGTTGTAGAAAAACGCGTACAGGTCGAGCGGAAATACTTTGCCGCCCCGATTGAGCGTCGCCCCTGCAAGGTCCGCACCCGCGCTATACCCCCCGGCGCCCGAGATGGCATCGGCGACCGTCTCCGGCGTATCGGTCAAGGCCAGCGAGCCTGGGGCCCTCACCGCGCCCGACACATATATTTTCTGGCTGCGATACGACGAGACAGTCACATCGAGTTGCGGGTTTTTCACGACTTTGTTCAGCCGGCTGGTGAGATCGGCGCGAATCGCATCGATCGTCTCGCCGGCGACCTTCACCTTCCCGATGTATGGGAAGTAGATCGAGCCGTCCGGCTGCACGACCCGGCCCACGGGATCGAGGTTACCTCCCGCGGTCGCTGACGGCACACTTGCACTCTCCGTCCCGCCGATCGAGACGATCGATGTATTCAACGCCGAAAACCCGGGGTTGTTCAGTTCCGGCCGATCCCACACGATCACCCGCAACGAATCGCCGCTGCGAACGCGGTATGCCGAAGGCGTACCCGCCGGCAAGCGCAACGAAGTCGGTACCACACCATCCGGCTGCGACGACAGACGCGCAATCAGGTCGCCGTTGAGTGAATGCAGACGAAACGTGATGCCGTCCTGCACCACTTCGGTCACCTGCGGCTCTGAACCGGACTGTGCGTTGGCGGTTTGTGCGGGAGGGGCGCCCATGTAAGACCCGGGCGCCAGAGCGCAACCGCTGAGCGTGGCCAGCAGTGCCAGTGAGAAACCGAGCGTGGCGTTGGCCCGATTCGCGAGGCGCGCCTTGAACGGCCCATGAATGAAAGCATTTCTTTTATTCAATTGTCGATCCTTGACTACTTGAGCCGTCGCACCACTGCCGGTGCAGGCGTCACGATTCCGGATGGTTTTCACCTGCATGCCTCGCATCGGCCCACGTCAATAAACTTCCGCTGAACTGAAGAGAACGCCCGCCGCATCCTTCGGCGCGACTAGCGGCGTGCCGTCGACACCCCACTCGATTCCGATATCCGGGTCGTTCCACAACAGCGTGCGTTCGTGGTCGGGGGAGTAATAGTCGGTCGTCCTGTAAAGAACTTCGGCAACATCGGACAGCACCACGAAACCGTGCGCGAAACCCGGCGGAATCCAGAGTTGGTGCCCGTTAGCAGCCGACACGCGTGCGCCGACCCAGCGCCCGAAGGTGGGCGACCAGCGGCGCAGATCGACGGCAACATCGAACACTTCACCGACCACCACTCGCACCAGCTTGCCCTGCGGATGCTGGATCTGATAGTGCAGACCGCGCAGCACATGGCGCGCCGACACTGAATGGTTGTCCTGCACGAACCGGAAGCCACGAGCAACTTTTTCTTCGAACTCGTTCTGATTGAAGCTTTCGAAGAAGGCGCCGCGCGCGTCGCCGAAAATCTTCGGTTCGATTAGCTTCACATCGTGAATGGCAGTGTGCTTTACGTTGATTGGCATGGCGAAACCGTAGAAAGAAGTGAAGACAGATAACGGCCATAGTCGGTCCTGCATAGGTCCTATTCCGACACTGGTCCTGTGTCACTCACGCAGTGACGCACCGCACGAAAAAGCGCGGCTAGAGGAACGCTATGTTAGGAGCGTTGAAGTAGCCGATTCGGTCAAATCGTTGGCGCATTCCGACATCGTCCAAGGACATGTGGGCGTGCGCTGACCGTATTGGCCCATTATGGTTCTACAAAGAAGTCGCGCCTATCACTTTGGCGGATTCGACGACGACAGTGACCGATTTCACCATGCCTGTTGCCCTACGCTATCGCATTGGTAGCTTTTGTTCAGCGCATTATCGGCGCGCGAATCACGACGGGATCGAACGATATGCCAGTCAGGCAACTTTTCATTTTGGGTACGCGAGGTATTCCGGCGCGCCACGGTGGTTTCGAAACATTTGCCGAGAGGCTTGCGCTTTATCTCACGCAGCGGGACTGGAAAGTGACCGTGTATTGCCAGGGCGAAGCTGGCCAGACTGAGACCATCGAGGACATATGGCGCGGCATAAATCGGATCATCGTCCCCGTCACGCGCGAGGGCGCAATGGGCACGATGGAATTCGACTGGAAGTCGGTTCGCGACACGACCGAACGCAAGCCCGAGCTCGTGCTGACGCTCGGCTATAACACCGCCGTCTTCTGCACGTATTTGCGTTGGCACGGCATTACGAACCTGATCAACATGGATGGGCTCGAGTGGCGGCGCGAGAAGTGGAAATTCCATGAGCGTGTGTGGCTGTGGCTCAACGAGCGCGTCGGGTGCTGGACGGGCAATCATTTGATCGCTGATCACCCTGCCATCGCAGCGCACCTGGCAACGCGCGTCAATCGCAGGAAGATAACGACGATTCCATATGGCGCGGATCCGGTCGGCGCGGCCAGTCTTGCGCCCCTCAAGGAGCATGGGCTCGAAGACACTTTCTACGGGCTCGTGATCGCACGTCCTGAGCCGGAGAACTCGGTGCTGGAAATCGTCACCGCCTTTTCGCGCAGGCCACGCCAGGCCAAACTCGTCGTGTTGGGAAAATACGATCCTGAAGTCCATAGCTACCATCGCGACGTGTTGGAAGCGGCAAGCGACGAGGTCATGTTTCCCGGTGCGATCTATGATCAATCGGCCGTGCGGTCGCTACGGCGGCATGCCCATTTCTATCTGCATGGGCATCGCGTGGGCGGCACGAATCCGTCTCTCGTCGAAGCGCTTGGCGCCGGGAGCGCGGTGATTGCGCATGACAACGTATTCAATCGGTGGGTAGCGGGGCCCGACGCGCGGTTCTTCGCCACGGAGGCGGACTGCGATATGCACATCTCGGCATTGCTAGGCGATCCCGCTACGGCTCGGGCGATGGGCGAGGCGAGCACGCATCGGTTTGAGAGTTCGTTTCGTTGGGATAGCGTGCTGGCTCAGTATGAGGCGTTGTTGTATCGGCATATTGGAAGCGGGAAACAAAGCGTGGCATTCGCTTTCCGTTCAACTCAAGGCGCGCCGGATCGCACGCCCGCACTCGATGTACACGCGAGGATCTCTAATGCGAGCCCCAGTGTTGGGGCCGCAGCGAGCGTGGAGCAGATTGGGGCGAAGGTAGAATAAGAGCGCTCTTCTCGCATAAAAAAGCCTCGGCTTCCTGCGCATCAGCGACCTCCTGTCGCGAGCCACTGTGTTATGTGGGGCGTCACCGACCCCTACTCTTCCGCCAACTGCTCACATGACCAACCTTCTTGCTGCTGGCCAAAGAAAAATCATTGTTGCTGCCGTTGCATTGCTATTTTGTTGCTGCAAATCTCAAGGCTCCGACATCGTGCGGTACGCGACTATTGACGTCGGGTCAATGCCCCCGGGTCTGCTGATTGACGCTAAGCGGCAAGGTAAAGCACTCACTGCATCAGATCGCGTTGTGATACGCGACGGTCATTTCTTCACGGTCGGCACGCCAGCCGTCCCGAACAGTAGTAAGCGCATCAGATTCTTTGGGGTATCCCTAGCACTCTCGGCCAACTTTCCTTCGAAGGCTGACGGCGAAATGCTGGCGCGGCGTCTCGCGGCGCTAGGCGTCAACATCGTCCGGCTTCATGCGATAGATCAACCGGCACAAAATTCCGCTATCGGCCCAGTCGGCATACTGCGCGACGCGGTCGACCCGGAACTCGACCCGCAAGCAGTCACCGTCTTATCACGATTCATAGCTCAGCTTGGGCAATACGGTATTTATGTCGATTTGAATCTGAACGTCAATCATACTTTTCCCACGGGGAAAGCCGCCGATCGCATTCCGCCTCAAAGCAAGCCACTGCCGATATTCGACGACGGCATGACGTCGTGGCAAGCAACCTACGCGAAGAACCTCCTTTTGGCGCTTCAGTTGATCGACAGTCCGAACTTGGCCTTGGTGGAAATCAACAATGAATCCACTCTCGTGGACAATTGGCAGGAAGGCACATTGTCCTCGCTAGTTTCCGGTCGGTTCCGCGACGAGTTGCAAGAAATGTGGAACGCTTATCGCAACGAGAGACACCTAGCTGAAGCACCGTTGCCACTCAGCCGTTCAGGGCTATCCGCTGACGACGCTCGTTTTGCCGCCAGTTTCTTCGTCGAATTGGATCGGCGGTATATCACACGAATGGTCGGTGCAGTGAGGGATGTTCTCGGTAAGAACGTCCCAGTATCAGGCACGCAGATCATTCACTCCGGACGCTGGAATCACGGAGGCTTCGCGAACTTCGACGTGAATAGCGCCGCGACCTTCACTGATGCACACTTCTATGTCGATCACTATTTTTTCCCCCATCGTCAATGGGACTGGAGCGACTGGCGTATATCGAACAGTTGGCTAGGGGATTCGCTCGGTCAGACGCTACTTAATACCGCCTTTGCGCGTGTCGCGGATCGTCCATTCGTCATCAGCGAATTCAACCAGGCATGGCCTAACCAGCAGGCATCCGACCTGCTCCCGGTCGTAACGCAGTTTGCCGTCTCTCAGGACTGGGACGGACTGATTCTCTACGATTATGCGCACGACCGGGATTGGAACTCCTTCGCCCCTTCCAATTTCAGCCTTCGTGGCGATTTGACAAAGCTCGCTCAATTCGCCCAGTGTGCAGCTTACTTTCGCAGCGTATATCCGGATACTTCGCTAAACAAGTCGGTCATCGTTCTCTCTAGGGACGATCGCATCGCGGCTGCTGCCAACGGCATCTTGGGCAACCTCGCACCCTATCTATCGAAGCACTTCTCCATTCCCCCCGATGTCGCGATGACCCGCCAGATCGCACTCGCGAATGGTTCGAAGTTCGAGGTGCATCGTTCACCTCCGGTGAATACGTCGTCCTACTTCTCCTATGACGCGACAGTGCGCCGATTTGAATTCGGATCGGCGTACGCCGCCGGGATCTCTGGCTATATTCCCGTAGGCCGACCGGCGACCTCATTGTTCTTTGAGTTGGCTCTAGCGCCGGGGAACCGAGGATTCGTTACTGCATTTCTCACGAGTTTAGACGACAAACCTCTATCGGAATCACAACATCTGCTACTTTCGATACCCGGGTTCACCACGGGGACTAACACATCTGGCCCGCAGCAGCTGGCCGCCACAGACTTACGTGGTGCGTGGCGCACGATTCGCCCCCAAGCAGGAGGACTTCCATCAGCAAGCCTCCGCGCATTCGCTGGACCAGCACAGATGGAGAGCATCTCCGCAACCATTTCGTTGCAGGTATCGCACACACGCGCCACCGTGTATCCGCTTGACGTTCAAGGCCAACGACTTGAGGCCATTTCCACCAAGAGTGACGATCAGCACTTGTCGTTTGAGATCAATCGCAAAGGGCAGCCTTTCGCTGCGAACTACGAGGTCACGATCGAGCGCTAGCAACCATCCGGCGACGAATTCTGCGTTCGCGCGCGCTGCTCGACGTTCATTTGGCCGAGAGTACAGTTAAGCTTCCGACAACCAAAAAATGGGAATAGTTGACGCTCTCTCATCCAAGGTACCCTCGAACATGGCCCCGCCGAGGGCGGTTCACCGGACAATAAGTCGCGGCAAAGGCTTTCCGACGAACACGGTCACATAACCTCCCGATTGCGTCCCGAGCGTGGACGCCAATACTGCAACCAATGCAGTAAGCGGGCTCGCCAGGAGCCAGAAATGCGTTTCCGTCACGCCAAACACCAAGCAACTCACTAATGTAACCCCGAAGAACGCGCGGCAACGCGGGTTGACATTTGCCATCCGGCGCAAACCGAACATGGCGATCGCAAAGATGACAAGGCCAACGTATCCTTCACCGTAAATCAGATTGGTATAGAGGCCATCAATCCCGGCACCGCGGGTGGTGGTGTCGGCAAGCAAGTTCGCGCCTGGCGGCATCAACCCAACACCAATCACTAGATCTTTCGCCGACCACAGGACATCCGCAGCAAACGACAGCCGCCCGCTAAACAACGTGTCAAGAGCCTGCCGCCCCATTGCAGCATAGACAAAATAGATGCAGCCACCGATGGCGAGCATTGCACAAAATTTCAGCGCGGTCTTTATCGCGTGCGTTTCGTGCCCTTTATCATCTTTCAGATATTTAATTACGATGATATTGAACAGCGCGAGTAGCGTGGTGATGAAAGCTACCACGAGCGTAGTTCGGGACCCGGTCAGGGCTAGTGTGCTAAGGCTGAACGCGACGCAGAAGATGTCGAACCATCTAAATCCTCGCTTCACGCCAATCCCGAAAATAACGATAGTCAGCAAATATATCGTGAGAGGATACATAGCTGCGATGTTCGGGTGTGCAAAAGCCCAGCTCTCCCCTTTGTCCCAACCCGCCATATCTGTGCGGTCGGGGACGAAAGGGTGCGCGACGATTGCTAACAGTACCGCCATGACGTTGATGCGACGAAACTCGATTAGCCACGACTGTACAGAGAAGATACGCGGCGCGATGATTAGACAACATATGTAAGTAATCAAAAAATCGAAGAAGAATAGCAATGCCGTGTTGATCTGACCGGGGGCTCTCATCAACTCGAAGAATTTCCAACCGAACACAAGCGCGAAAGGCACGAGTAGTCCTCGAGAGGCAACTGTGAATTTCCGGCGAAGCAAATCTCGCATCAAGGTCCTAAATATCAACACACCGGCTATTCCCCAAAATCCAACTCGCGAATTTTCCACATGGAGATCAGAGTATTGATATGCCGGCACAAGCAGCCAGACGCAGAACAGTATTTTGTCAAGCCAATAGACTTTTTCTCCGGTCGCGCTTAGCTGGCTCCCAGCCCAATTCTTCAATTCCATTTAACCGCCCATGATCTTCAATCGCCGGCGAGCCGAGCTTACGACAAACGCTCCCGCCAACGCCACGCCAAACAACACTCCGAAAGC
Organism: Paraburkholderia sp. 22099; assembly: GCF_052045835.1. Lineage (NCBI taxonomy): Bacteria > Pseudomonadati > Pseudomonadota > Betaproteobacteria > Burkholderiales > Burkholderiaceae > Paraburkholderia > Paraburkholderia sp. 22099. The sequence continues at coordinate 13,185 of NZ_JBQEPU010000050.1, forward strand.
CGCGCTCGCGGCAATGAAGTCCCACAGGTTGCCCTCAAAATGCCACCACGAAGAAACCCGTCTTGCGAGAAACGACGCTGCGACGGCAAGTGCCGATACCGTTGCCAGCCGATCGGCACGGATGCGCCAGTTCACGATTTTCTTGCCACGCACGGCGCATAGCGCGCAGTAAGCCGCGCCCGAAACAAGTGCTGCCGTTCCTGCGCCAACGCCACCCAGCCAAGGAGTAAGGATTACGCTGAGCAGTCCATTCAAGAGCAGCGCCATCGCCGCAAACGCGCACATCGTAGCTTTCCTCTCCTTGAACTCCAGGGGCTTGTGGAAAAATGGCCCGAGCGAAAAACAGAATGCCGATGCCGTCAAAAGAGGGAGCAGCGTAGAGGCAGCGCTGAATTTCTCACCGAGGAACAATCGCGTAGCGGGTTCAGCCACTGCACTGACGACTGCAACCAGCGCGACGCCCGCACACATCAGATAAGTCAAAAGGTCACCGAGCATGCGCGACGCCGCCTGCTCATTCCTCATATTCCATGCCGCCATGAGTTGCGGCCATGTCGCCGCGAGGATAGGAGCCATGACCAGGTTGACCGAGCCGACAACCAGCGTTGCCGCCGCGCCATAGAGACCGGCCGTCGCGGAGCCGGCTAGGGCGCGCACTAGCAGTCGATCGCAATACATCGCGAGATTCATGAAAATGAACCACAGCGTCATGGCCCCACCATAGGCGCGCAGCCTGCGGAAGATCAATAGCGCACGCGAGGATCCGAGCTTTCGCAGTACGGTCCGGTCGAAAAATCGCGCTTGCCACGCGCCAAAAATAACGCCCAAGAGTTGTGCGGCAGCGCATGCGTACAACAGGCCACCGACGTTCTGTTGCGATGCGCGGCACACGAGTACCGAGAATGCGATTTTTAAGGCACCCGAACAGGCCTGTTGCACCGCATAGGACCACGCCCGTTGCTCGGACTGCAACGCGGTCCCGACCAGCGTGAAAACGGTCTGTGCCGCAATACCGAATACGCAGACGAGCCAGAGATCGGAACCGTGCTTGCTGTCGACTAAGACAAAGAGTGCGGTCAATGCATAGAACACAAGAAGCATCAGCAGAATTCCGCCTAGTCCGAGCAATATCGCTGCTTTTGTGTAGGCCGATTCGGCAGTTGATGAACCGGCCAGGAATCGTCCTGTCGCCTGTTGCAACCACTGCCCCGCAACCGAGCTCGCCAGAACTATCACAGTGATGGACACCGAATAGGTACCATACACGGACGGGGCCAATTGATGCGTCAAAAGAGAAATCAGTACGATGTTGAGGCCGGCATTGCTGGCAATGCCGAGCGCGTACGGCACATAGGTCGACCAGATCTTCCGCAGCCGGGGATTCACTGCCAAGCGTTTCGATAGACTCAGCATCGCACTTCTGCGGGAAGCTTGTTCCCGAGTGCGCCGAGAAGTTTCTGTACTGATGCCTCTAAGGTGAAACTCTTAGCAAGCTCGACGGAGCGTGCAGCGAAGCTAATGCGCCGCTCCGAATCGTCGAGCAGAGATATCAGGGCATGGCCCAATGCGAAAGGGGCCTTGGGCGCGACCACTATTCCGTTCTCACCATCCACAACGAAATCCCTCGTGCCGCCGTTATCCGACGTGACGATCGCACACCCGCATGCCATCGCCTCGAGCGCGGGCAGGCCCCAGCCCTCCGACCAACTCGGGCACAGATACACCGACGAAGCGTTATAGATTTCTTCACGCAGCACGCGCTTCTCCGGATTCTGAACGTACTTGATCCACGCCGGCAGCGTGGCCGGGCGAACCGACGTGCCGAAGAGAATCGCCTCCATTTCGGGAACCCTGGTCTTGGCAAGCTCAAGCGCCGATACGCCATCCGCTGCGCCCTTCCATGTATGAGGCGAGTACAGCATGCTGATCACTGGGCGCCGATCCGCGATGGGAGACGTCAGAAAAAATTCTTCGTGATCGACAGGATTGGGAACCTGATGAGCGAGATCGCCCGAAAGATCTTTGACAAGATCCCTTAGCCACCCCGAAATGACGATCTTGTTTGTTCTCGACTTGAGCGTCTCATTCACGCGACGTTCTGGCCCTGACCATACCTCGTGGTGCTGGATGAAATAAAACTTCTCGCCCTTGCAAGCGGGATACGTTACTAGGTACTCGGCGGTACGCCAAAGCGACGCGACGACGATATCCGCATTTGGGATATAACGGGCGAACAACGCAGGCACGATACTGATCTTCACTGCTGGATGGAGCGTCATCCACGGAACGCTCGGCGTGCTCTGCCGGGTCCATCCTCTCAGCAACCGCGCTATGTCGCTGGCAAGCGAAAGCAGTTTGAGCCGCCAACTCTTTCGCAGACTCCAAAGAAAAAGGGTCTCCGGGTGTAGCACTTCGACCGTATGACCGGCGCTTGCCAGGGCGTTCGCATACTGATACACGATCTTGCCGCCACCGGTTGGGTTTCTTGTCAGCTTCGGCAGAATAAAGGTAATTTTCATTGGGTCGTGGCGGTCATGATCAGCGCGTTCTGCTCTACAGCGTGGATGCTTCACGCGTCTGAATCGCATCGACATTCAGGGGTTGGACAGTGTCGGCAAGCGAACGCATATACGTCTGGACCGTGAAGGAACCGACATACTCTTCTCGTGCCGCCTTTGCCATATCGGCATACGCGTCAGGCGTGATCGCCAGTGCCCTCTCTATCGCCCTCAATAAATCGTCCTTGTCTCCCGGCGTGAATAAAAAGCCATTGACGCCATCTGTCACAATCTCCTGTAGGCCGCCCGAAGCCGAGGCAATAACCGGGCGCCCAGATGCGAAGCTCTCGATCGCAACCCGACCGAAAGGCTCTGGCTGAACCGACGGCACCACCACGAAATCGGCCCACGCGAAATGCACACCCGGATCGTTCGTGAAGCCTTCGATCTCCACCGACTGCGCGCACAATCTCGCCGTCTCACGAAGCTTGTCCAGCAGAATTTCATAGCCCGGGAAAACGTCTCCCACTATGCGTACCTGGATCGGCAACATCCGCCCCACTGTGGACAACGCATCGAGCACGAACTGTTGTCCTTTCCATGGGTTGATGCGTCCTATGATCGCGAGACGCAGATCGCGGCCTTGTGCAGCATGCGCTCGTACAACTGGGCCCGCGACGTCGACGCCGTTGTGAATCACCGTGCCCGGCAACGCAAACGCCGCAGCAGTTGCATGCGAGTTATAAATCAGCGAGGCACGCGAGAACTTTAGAAGCGCTCTGAATATCCGGCAGGTGAGCAAAGACGGAATCTCCCGGACATGCACGTAGGTACCCGCACATTGTCCGCGCAACCCCGCAATCGCAGCCACACACACGACCGTATTCACGTAGCAGATCTGGTAAGAACGAAACATGCGGCGATATTCGCGCCACGCGGTCGCCATGCTCCAGATCGTATGCCACGGCCGTGCCTTGAGTTCCTTCTTACGCAATACACCATGAGCGTTATAGAAGATCCGGCTCGCATAGCGAGCGACATGATCCACAATGGGCCCCGCTTCAGGCAACACCACATCGATCACCGCCTGCGGATGCCGTTCACGCAACGCCTCCAACGCCGACGCGAAACTCCGATCCGATCCGTACAGCTCCGCGCCCTGATGAACCATCAAAATGGCAAGCGATGCACTCATCGAAACACCTCGGCAATCACGTCAAAGAACTTTCCCGGCGCGCGCGGACCAACCGACACTCGCAAGGCCTTCCACAGCACATAACATCGTATCGCCAGTACTTCGAGCAGGTTACGGTCGAACACATGCAGCCACGACTGCCATAGCCATATCTGACGTTGCAGGGCCGCCCGCGCGTCGGTCGTGCTGCGCAGCGCTGAATCGTGACCGAGTTCCGCGTCGTGCAGGTAAGCCCTCGCACCGTGCCGCGCCAGATCACGGCAGAACCGCGTGTCGACGCCATAAAGACGCAGCCGTTCATCAAACGGCTGCGGTGCAAGTTGTGCAAGCAAGGCGCTACTGATGCATAGCCCGCTCATCATCGCGGTAAAGTGTCGCGGCAACATCGCGTTCGTGGCGACGCTGCGCAACGCCTCGCCCTTGATCCACCGCAAGCGCCCCGGGCTGATCAAACGCTCGCCGTGACGGATGACGGGCACGAATACGTCCGCCTCGACCTTGTCGATGCTGTTGGCCAATTTTTCGAAGAAATTCGCGCCCACATTGGAATCCTGATCGAAGATAACCACATGCCGACGCGTCGACTCACGCACCAGCAGGTTGTACACCTTCGATAGCGGCTCGTTATCCGGAGAAGCCAGATAGCGCCAGAGGAACGGCAGAAAGTTTGGATTCGGCGGCGCAGGCACTGAGCGCGCGTTGTCCCAGATATGAACCTCGACGTCGATTCCGAGCGCGGCGAAGTCGATACGGCTCAGCGAAACAAGAGTTTCGGATGCCTCCGGATCGCATCGGTACAGGACGACGAAGATATCAAGTGCGGTCATGGTCATCCCCACGCCTGCTGCCCACCACACGCCCCGGAATACCCGCCACGATCGAAAACGGCGCCACGTCGTGCGTGATCACCGAACTCGCCGCGATAACACTGCCCCGCCCTATTGTCACGCCGCCCAGCACGGTAACGCGTGCGCCCAGCCAGCAATCCTCTTCGATGGCGATCGGCTTGCGAGTCGTCCCTTGCTCCCGAATCGGCCGCGACAGATCTTTGAAATTGTGATTTTCCGGATGCGCGCTGAAGTACTGACCGATGATCGTGTTCTTCCCGATCGACACGCCCCCTGAACCGCCGACGCTCGAATACTCGCCGATGCCGCATCCATCGTCGATATGAATATGGCTGCCGGGCCGCGCCACGTCCGTGCCGACAATGAGCCTCGAATACGCGCCGATGTTGACCCGTGCACCGAGCCGCAAACCATCACGCCCCAGTCCGCTGAGAATCGCGCCGTCGCCAATGGTGGCGTAGCGCCCGATTTCGATATTCCTCGCGAACCGCAGCCGCACGTTCCGGCCGACAAAGCACACGCCCGCCCGTTTGCAACGCAGCGACAGCAGCGTGCCTCGCAGAGCATTCCAGCTCTGTTCCGCGAGATAGAGCATCAGATCCACGCCACCCACTTCATTGGCGATCTGCTTGCCGGGACGAACACGCGCCAGTGCCAGATTCATCATCTTTCTCAACATCGCATCGCCATTCAAGATGCGCGTACCGGCGGCACGATGCAGCCGGGACACGCGTTACGCGCATTGCTCGTCGCGCTTAACCTGCTGCAAGCGCGGCGTCGCGGCCAATCGTGTAGTAGGCCCAGCCGGCCTCTCTCATCGCATGCGGGTCGTACAGATTGCGTCCGTCGAAGATCAAGGTGTCGTTGAGCGCAACCTTCATCTGCTCGAAATCGGGGCTGCGAAATTCCTTCCATTCAGTGAGGATCACGAGCGCATCGGCACCGACAAGCGCTGCGTCACGGTCGTGCGAGAATTCGATGCGCGAAAAACTTTCCGCATTGAGGTCCGTGCTGAGGCAATGGCGGGCTTCTTCTGTCGCGACCGGATCGTAGACGCTCAACGTCGCACCGTGCCGCAGCAGATCGGCGATCAGGCGGCGGCTCGTTGCTTCTCGCATATCGTCGGTATTCGGTTTGAACGACAGACCCCACACCGCGAAACGCTTGCCCGCCAGTTCGCCGCCAAAATGTTTGCGCACCTTGTTGAAGAGCACGGTCTTCTGACGTTCGTTGACGAACTCGGCCGAAGCGAGAATATTCAGTTCCATGTCGTATTCCGCGGCGGTTCGAATTAGCGCCTGCACATCTTTCGGAAAGCACGAGCCGCCGTATCCGCACCCCGCATACAGGAAGCTATAGCCGATGCGTGGATCGGAGCCGATGCCGCGGCGAACGTTTTCAATGTCGGCGCCCACGCAATCCGCGAGATTGGCCATCTCGTTCATAAAGGAGATGCGTGTTGCCAGCATCGCGTTCGCTGCATACTTCGTGAATTCGGCCGAGCGCACGTCCATGAACAGCGTGCGCTGGTGATTGCGATTGAACGGCGCATAGAGATGCTCGAGCAGGCTCCGCGCGCGCAAGCCTGAGACATCGTCATCACAGCCGATCACGATGCGATCCGGTCGCATGAAGTCGTCGATAGCGGCCCCTTCCTTGAGGAACTCGGGATTCGACACCACCGCGAACGGCAAATCGGCATTACGCGCGGTCAGTTCTTTTACAATCGCGTCGCGAACCTTGTCGGCGGTGCCGACCGGCACAGTCGATTTGTCGACGATCACTTTAAAGGCGCTCATGTACTTGCCGATGCCCTTCGCCGCAGCAAGCACGTACTGTAGATCGGCGGACCCGTCCTCGTCAGGCGGCGTGCCGACCGCGATGAACTGGATGTCGCCGTGTGCGGCGGCCAACGCCACGTCAGTCGAGAACGTCAGCCGGCCCGCTTCGCGATTGCGCTCGATCACGTCTGCCAAACCCGGCTCGTAGATCGGCACCTGGCCGTTGTTGAGCATCGCGATTTTTGCTTCGTTGACGTCGAGGCATAGCACGTCATTGCCCAGCTCTGCCAGGCACGCGCCCGTGACGAGGCCGACGTATCCGGTTCCGATAATGGTGACTTTCATTGATCCGCGTATCAGGAAGTGAGAATAGACGGCGTAGCGGCGACAAACATGCCTGCACGCCTCACGATGGTTAACACTCGATCGGTGCCATTCTTCACGAATCTTCCGGCGAGGAGATTTATCTGGCGGATTTCGCCAACATAATTTCCGTATATCGCAAGTTCGAAGCCGAGATGTGACGGGCTCGCCGAGCGTTCACGCAAACCATTCGTAACGCACACGTGACACGACGCGCGACGTTACCTTCGGAAGGCGGCGTGCATTTGCTCTAGCCAAAAAGCGGGGCTTCTTTCGCCACTTTGCGCGAGTGACGCTGCGGCGAATCAACATTCAATAGCAAGTCGCGCGAGGGGATGTTGCCGGCTTTGCTTCGGCCGCTAAAACGGTCGCGGTTCACCGATTTGCCGGCTCCCCAAGCCAGACGCGCCTACAGGTCACACACGAGACGGCGGATAAAGACAAACGTTTGTCAAGAAATTCACTGTGTCGCTCTGTAGTCTCCACTCATCTGAATTTCAAATATCGTTAGGCAAAACGGACGGCAATATGGTGATCGCTCTTTCGCTTCTTTCCAAATTTTGTCTCGCGTGGACCCTCGTCTATCTGATCTTCAGCTTCTTCTCCGCCTTGGAGGTCGGAAGGCGACACTATCAAAGGCTGGTATTCCTCGAGTTTCAGCCGCGTCGGGCGCGTGGATCGTGGGAGGCTGCGAGAACCAGATGGATGAAGCGGATGAGACTATCCACGATTTTTCTAGTGCCGATCGGCATAGCATCGTTCATCGCATCCGCCATCGTTTCCTGAATCCACAGCCACCGATCTCACGGCCGGGACGGAGCGATTCAAACCACCACTGATACCTGCTTCAAGACCACCGAAGCGCTGGCGGCAAGCGCATCGACCAACGCTTTTGCGGCTTCATCGGTTCGCCAATGACGTCGACTTCTATTAATCGTTTGGCGACCTCGCCCCGACCCGGCATTAACGATCGCCGTTCCAACTCTGTCGCCGAGGCGCGGCGATCCGCCTGTAGATTTGAGAAATCCGCGCTCAGGACAAATTGCCTGAAGACGCTTCTTCGCGTAGTCGATAGTCGGTAGGTGTCGTGTCCAGATACTTTCTGAACAGCTTGGCCAACTGACCGCCGCTGCCGATCCCGCAACGCCGCGCGATCTTGTCGATTGGCAAACGCGATTCAACGAGCATCCGGCAGCTCATGTTCAGACGCGCGCGAAGCAGATATTCGGAGGGCGTCATGCCAATTTCGCTCTTGAAGCGGCGCAGAAAATTGCGCTCGCTCATTGCCGCGACTTGCGCGGCGTCGTCGATCGAGATAGGCCGATCGACGTTCGCATCCAGCCAGCGCGCCGACGCCAGAATCTTCTCGCTGACCCGATGCGCCCCGCTGCGTGTAATGGACGAGTCGAAGGGCGTCTCGTGCCGCGGCTCGACCGATTCGGCAACCCGCCGCGCCAGTTCAAAGCCGAGATCCTCTTCGACAATGCGCAGTGCCGTCGCCACCGCATCGGGCGCTTCGCTCAGCGGCAGTGCCGGATGAAGGCCGCGCGCTTCATTGCGGCCGTAGAGAAGCGGAGAGTATCGGCTGGGAAGCCCGGCCGCTTCCAGAAGCAGTTGTCCTTCGGAGATCGGATGAACAATCTCGCTGAACGGATGCCTGCGGCGCAGCCAGTTGCCGAGGCGTTCGTCGCGGCACGCCTGCTGCACGCCGGCGCCGCCCGCGATGAACAGCAGGTGCGTGTCATTCGTGCCGCGGTGCGACTCGACGCCCTCGGTCCAGACGAACATCGACGACGAACTCGCGATGCGGCCACCCGAAGCGGACAGCAGCGAGACGTCATAGCGTGCGGAGCCCGATCGCGGAGAGACGCTGAGCGCGTTCGCCTTCTGGAAGATCTCGATGATCGCTGCGACCTTTGGCAGCGCAAAGCCATTGAACAACGCTACGTCGACGCGTGTCGTTTCGCTCGTTTGCTCCGGCACGGTTGCTTGCCGCGAGCAGCACGGCGGCGGACTATGAACCAGTTCCATTCTTTTCCCCCGGAATATTGTGGCCTGCAAAACTCTCTGAAGACTGTTTCATTTTCTTTTGGCCCATCCTATACAAATGACTCTCGCGCCGTTATTACATGGCCGAAATAGCCAACACATTGGCCGCTCAGGACATTGAACCACGACACCTGGCGCGACGCTTCCAGATGAAAACGAAAAACTGAGACGGAATGTATATAACCTGATTCAAATTGAGTTATATGCGGTTTGATATAAAGAAGGCGTTGAGGAATCGAAGCCGAAGCATTCCGGCGCGGCGTTTGTTCACCTCAAGATCGATTCGGAATTTTGGAGGTAGGGCTTTCCTGAGTTTGTACTGACAGATGCCGCCGTTATTATATGAGCGACTGCCAGTCAGTTAGCATCGAGTTGCGGGCTGAACGTCTCGTTCAGACAGGATTTATCGGGGCCGCCATACTTTCAGCAAACGATTGCGCGCGGGGCTAAAAAAGCCGGACGCGCAGCCGTTAACGCATTCATGCACAAAAAAGACATTCAGGCAATCGTTGATGCCGCCCTCGAAACCGCCAATACCATTGTAGGCGCGAGAGAGTGGAATTCGGTCGAAGATGCCAGCGCGATGCACGACGTGATCTTTTGGGACATGATCGTCAAGCGCTTGCCCGATATGACCATGGCCGATCTTTTGTCGATTCTGGATTGAGCGCTTCGCGCGTAGTGCTGGCCGCGCATTGTCCGCAGCCCGACCGGCCGATATTCCGATAAAGCGCAACGCATACGTTTAAATCAGCGGTTATGACGACATCCGTGAATGCCGTTTGCTGGAGCGGTACTCGGTAGGTGTTTTCCCTAGATACTTGCGAAAAAGTTTCGAAAGTCGGCCGCCGCTGCCAATTCCACTGCGGCGCGCTATTTTGTCGACCGGCAGACTGGTTTCAATAAGCAGTCGGCAACTCATGTTTAGTCGCACATACAGAAGATAGTCGGAGGGCGTGACGCCCATTTCGATCTTGAAGCGCCGAAGAAAATTTCTCTCACTCATGGCCGCGACCTGCGCCGCCTCGTCGATCACGATCGGTCGATCACCGTTTGCTTCCAACCACCGCGCTGCCGCCTGAATTTTTTCGCTGACGGACGCCGACGCGCTTTTGCTCAAAATCGCGGTGAACTGTGTCTCGGCGGGCGGCGCCACCCAGCCTGCGATTTGGCCCGCGATTGCGGTACCCAAATCGGCTTCGACAACGCTCAATGCAGCTTGCAGTGGGCTGAACGGAACGGTCAAAACGCCAGCAACCGGAGCGTTCCGCACGGTTTGATAATGACTTTCGCCGTAGTGCCGAGCGCTGAAGCTTTGTCCGAATCCAGCAGCCTCCAGAACAACGCGCCCTTCGCCGGTTGGAAAGACCAGTTCGCTGCGCAGGTAGGCCAAACGCAGCCAGGTAATCAGTCGTTCGTCGCGCAGTGCGTTGTGCGCCTCCGTACCGCCTACGACAAATAGTGCCCGGAAATTGTCGGCGGGGCGGAACGTTTCAATGCTCTCGCTCCAGACGAACACCGACGACGAACTTGCGACTCTGCCACCGGAAGCCGATAAAAGACCCACGTCATAAGGTGTTCGGCCAGACCGCTCGATTCCGGCAAGCGCGTTTGCCGACTGGAATACCTCGATGATCGCGGCAGCCTCTGGGAGCGCAAAACCATCGAACAAAACGATGCCGATATGTCCGACCGGTCGAGGACTGAGTAGCGCTTCCGGGCTCACCGCCTTGTCACTGTGAACTTCCGCAGAACACGCCATCGTAGTTTTCCCTCAGAATTGGTCGCAATATTCCGGCTGACCTGGAACCGGATTTGTTCGGTCCGATCCTACATAAGCATTAATGACGTTGCTAAGTGGCGTCTGAATTCGCCAATATGTTGGCGTGCAAGGTCAATGCCGGGCTTTACCTTCGATGCGTTTTGGGAGGGATTCGTCTTTTCAGAAAAATGCATTTATAATTAACCGATGCCATGCAATCGTTAATTGACAGATTAATTCTGGCAATTTATCCAATTAACGATTTCTGATGCACTGGGAGTCGGAATCCCACCCCATGGTGCCTTGAGTCGATCTGGTAGGTTTCGTCGCCCGTCACGACTGTCCGCTAGGCGCCTATATACAACTAACCACGTTCTCGCATGGTTCTTGCTGCGATGCAAGAGCCTGTCCGCCTAAGCCGTTCTTGACGACGTGCTGACATTGATGCCCGTTCAGGCCAAGTCCCCCACCGAGATACGGCTTGCCTGCTGGCGAGCGAGCACTCGCTCCTGCCTTACGTTCCAAGAGGCCCACGCCCGATGCTCGTTCGAGTGAACGCCGCACCGGCATGCACTCGCTCACCGCGTCGGCGTTTACTTGACATCTAAATTATCTACGCCTAAATTAACTCCAAAGCAGAATCCACTTTGGAGACTCAGCATGCGCATTGTCTGTATCGGCGGCGGCCCTGCCGGCTTGTATTTCGGCTTGTTGATGAAGAGCCGCAACCCGGCTTACGACGTTACGGTCGTGGAGCGCAACCGTCCGTACGACACCTTCGGCTGGGGCGTGGTGTTCTCCGACCAGACGCTCGGCAATCTGCGCGCCGCCGACGCCCCCAGCGCCGACGCCATCCTCGACGCCTTCAATCACTGGGACGACATCGAAATCAATTTTCGCGGCAGGCAGATCCGCTCGTCGGGTCACGGCTTCTGCGGCATCGGCCGCAAGCGTCTGCTGAACATCCTGCAAGCGCGCTGCGAAGCGCTTGGCGTCAAGCTGGTATTCGAAACCCACGTCACGGACGACACCGTCTACCAAGCCGACCTGGTCGTCGCGTGCGACGGCGCCAACAGCGCGATTCGCCAAAAATATGCGGCTACGTATAAGCCCAGCATCGACATGCGCGATTGCCGCTTCGTCTGGCTCGGCACGAAAAAACTTTTCGACGCCTTCACCTTCGCCTTCGAGGAAACGGAGTTCGGCTGGTTTCAGGCACACGCGTATCGTTTCGACGATCAAACGTCCACGTTCATCGTGGAAACGCCGGAGCGCGTATGGCGCGCCGCCGGTCTCGACGAAATGAGCAAGGAAGACAGCATCGCCTTCTGTGAAAAGCTGTTCGCCAAGTATCTGGACGGCAACGCGTTGCTGTCGAACGCCGCGCATTTGCGCGGGTCGTCGCAATGGATCCGCTTTCCGCGCGTCGTCAACGAGGAATGGGTGCATTGGCGCCGCAACGCCGACGGCACGCAAACGCCGGTCGTTCTGATGGGTGACGCCGCGCACACCGCGCACTTCTCGATCGGCTCCGGCACCAAGCTCGCGCTTGAAGACTCCATCGAACTGGCGAACAGCATCGGCGCGCATCCCGGCGATTTGCCCGCCGCGCTGAGGCACTACACGAACGTGCGCAGCGTCGACGTACTACGCATCCAGAACGCCGCGCGCAATTCAACGGAATGGTTCGAGCATGTCGACCGCTATACGTCGTTCGAACCCGAACAGTTCGCGTATTCGCTGCTCACGCGCTCGCAGCGCATTTCGCACGAGAACTTGCGCGAGCGCGACGCGCGCTATCTGTCCGGCTTCGAAAACTGGCTCGCGCAGCGCGCCGGCGTCGAACCCGCACCGCACACGCACTCCATTCCGCCCATGTTCACGCCCTTCACGCTGCGCGGCGTCACGTTGAAGAACCGTGTGGTGGTTTCGCCGATGGCGCAATACTCAGCCGTCGACGGTATCGCCGGCGACTATCACCTGATGCATCTCGGCGCCCGCGCGATGGGCGGCGCGGCGCTGGTCATGACGGAAATGACCTGCGTATCGCCCGAGGCGCGCATCACGCCCGGGTGTCCCGGCATGTATGCGCCCGAGCATCTGGCGGCGTGGAAACGTATCGTCGATCTCGTGCATCGTCAGTCGGATGCCAGGATCGGCATTCAACTCGGCCACTCCGGCGCGAAGGGATCGACACGAGTGGCATGGGAAGGCATCGACCAGCCGCTCGCCGAAGGCAACTGGCCGCTCGTTTCAGCCTCGCCGCAACAATATCTGCCTGGCGTCAGCCAGCATTCGCGCGAAGCCACTCGCGAGGAATTGCGCGAGATCGAAGCGCAATTCGTGCGCGCCGCGCATATGTCCGCCGAAGCCGGTTTCGACTGGCTCGAACTGCATTGCGCGCATGGCTATTTCCTCTCGAGCTTCCTGTCGCCGCTGACCAACCATCGCACGGACGAATACGGCGGTTCGCTCGAAAACCGCCTGCGCTATCCGTTACAGGTGTTCAAGGCGATCCGTGCGGCATGGCCGCAAGACAAGCCGATTTCCGTGCGCATTTCCGCGAACGATTGGGTTGAAGGCGGCACCACGCCCGACGACGCCGTGCAGATCGCGCGCGCGTTCAAGGCAGCGGGCGCCGACATGATCGACGTGTCGTCGGGTCAGGTCAGCAAGGAGGAAAAACCGGTGTACGGCCGCATGTTCCAGACACCGTTCGCCGACCGCGTGCGCAACGAAGCGGGCATCGCAACGATTGCCGTGGGCGCGATCTCCGAGGCCGATCACGTGAACAGCATCATCGCGGCGGGCCGCGCCGATCTGTGCGCGATTGCGCGTCCGCATCTGGCGAATCCGTCGTGGACGTTGAATGAAGCCGCCAGGATCGGCTACCTCGATGTGGCCTGGCCCAAGCCTTACATCGCCGCGAAGTCGCAACTCGAACGCAACCTGGAACGCGAGCGCGCGCAGGCGGCGGCCAACGCAGGCCTGTCGCCGCAAGAACGCGCGCAACGCGCGGAAGGAACCACATGAATACGCTGAACTCATCGCTCGCGGGACAACACGCCGTGGTCACCGGCGGCGGCAGTGGCATTGGCGCGGCCGTGGCGGAAACGCTGCTGCGCGCCGGCGCGCGCGTCACGTTGATGGGCCGCAGCCCGCAACGGCTCGACGCGCAGCGCGACAAACTCGCCGCGCTCGGCGAGGTCGCCTGCGTCAGCGCCGATGTCACGCAGGAAAGCTCCATTGCCGATGCGTTCGCTCAGGCCGGCGCAGTCGACATCCTCATCAACAACGCCGGCCAGGCGCAAGCCGCGCCGTTCACACACACCGACATGGCGCTCTGGCAGCGCATGCTCGACGTGAACCTCACCGGCGTGTTCCTCGGCACGCGCGCGGTGTTGCCCGGCATGCTCGAACGCGGTCATGGCCGCATCGTCAACGTGGCAAGCACGGCGGGACAAATCGGCTACGCCTACGTCGCCGCGTATTGCGCCGCGAAACACGGCGTGATCGGTCTCACGCGTTCGCTCGCGCTCGAAGTCGCGACCAAAGGCGTCACCGTCAACGCGGTTTGTCCCGGCTACACGGAAACCGAATTGCTGCACGCATCCCTCGAACAGATCACCAGCAAGACCTCGCGCACCGAACAGCAGGCGCGCGAAACCTTGCTGCGCTCGAATCCGCAGCGTCGCTTCGTGAGCCCCGAACAGGTCGCCAATGCCGTGCTGTGGCTTTGCCAGCCGGGCTCGGAAGCCGTGACGGGTCAATCCATTTCCATCTCCGGTGGAGAAGTAATGTGACGAAATCATCGAACATCAAAAAGCCCGTGGCTAGTGACGCAAAACCGCCGCGCAAAGGCATCGCGAAACCCGCGGAGAACGTCGTGGATCTGGAAATGAGCACCGGCGCCGATAGTCACATGGGCCTGCGTCTGTGGCTGCGCATGCTGACCACCACCAATCTCGTGCAAGCCGAGTTGCGCAAGCGTCTGCGCAACGAATTCGACACCACGCTGCCGCGTTTCGATCTGATGGCGCAACTTGAGCGGCACCCCGAAGGCTTGAAGATGACCGAGCTATCGCGCCGTTTGATGGTGACGGGCGGCAACGTCACCGGCATTACGGATCAGCTCGAAAAAGAAGGCCTCGTTTCGCGCGACAACGATCCGAACGATCGCCGCTCGATCAGCGTATGCCTCACGCCTGCGGGCCGCAAGGCGTTCGACAAGATGGCGGTGGCGCACGAGCAATGGGTGGTCGAACTGTTCGGCGGCTTGAGTCTCGATGAAAAATCGCGCACGCATCAGCGCCTCGGCAAGCTCAAGAAACATCTGCTCGACAGTCTGAAAGACTGATCCGCCCTGAACCGCAACACCATCCTGCATGGAACGCTCATGACACGATCCAACGCCCACGCACTGCTGGACGGCAACCGCCTGACGCTCGCCAGCTACGAGGCGCGACACTTCGGCTGGTCGGTCGCCGGCAAGGTCGCGACGATCACGCTGAACCGCCCGGAGCGCAAGAACCCGCTAACGTTCGAATCGTACGCGGAGTTGCGCGATCTGTTCCGGCAACTCGCGTATGCCACCGACATCAAGGCCGTCGTGATTCACGGCGCGGGAGACAACTTCTGCTCCGGTGGCGACGTGCACGACATCATCGCGCCGCTGATCGATTTGCCGATGCCGGAACTGCTGCTCTTCACGCGCATGACCGGCGACCTGGTCAAGGCCATGCGCCACTGTCCGCAACCGGTGATCGCCGCCGTCGACGGCGTTTGCGCCGGCGCGGGCGCGATTCTCGCCATGGCGTCCGACATGCGGCTCGGCACCGCGCGCAGCAAGCTCGCGTTTCTGTTTTCGCGCGTCGGCCTGGCGGGCTGCGATATGGGCGCTTGCGCAATTCTGCCGCGCATCATCGGGCAGGGGCGCGCCGCCGAATTGCTCTTCACCGGACGCTCCGCAAGCGGCGACGAAGGCCAC
Organism: Paraburkholderia sp. 22099; assembly: GCF_052045835.1. Classification (NCBI taxonomy): domain Bacteria; kingdom Pseudomonadati; phylum Pseudomonadota; class Betaproteobacteria; order Burkholderiales; family Burkholderiaceae; genus Paraburkholderia; species Paraburkholderia sp. 22099. Next base: position 28,668 of record NZ_JBQEPU010000050.1, read on the forward strand.
GCATGGGGCTTCTATAACCGCCTGTGCGACCCCGCCGCGCTCCTCGAGGAAGCGCACAAGCTCGCCGCCGACCTCGTCGCCGGCCCGACGTTCGCGCACGGCATCACGAAGAAGATGCTGCATCAGGAATGGAGCATGAGCATCGACGAAGCGATCGAGTCCGAAGCGCAAGCGCAGGCCATCTGCATGAGCACACGCGATTTCGAACGGGCGTACAAGGCATTCGCCGCGAAGTCGCGGCCCGTGTTCGAGGGAGACTGAGTTGAACGCCAACAGCGATGTGGATCTGCATGGCGCGCTGGCCTGGCCGTTCTTCGAGCCACGCCACCGCGAACTCGCGGCGGGTATCGAGGCATGGTGCCGCGCGAATCTTTCGCACGACGGCGAGCATAAGGATGTCGATGCGACCTGCCGTCGTCTGGTGCGCGAACTCGGCGCGGCGGGCTGGCTGAAATACGGCGTGGGCGGTGTCGCTTACGGCGGTCACGGCGACACGATCGACACGCGTGCCGTTTGCCTGCTGCGCGAAACGCTCGCCAAACATTCCGGCCTCGCGGACTTCGCGCTCGCCATGCAAGGGCTCGGCTCCGGTGCGATTTCGCTCGGCGGCACGCACGAGCAGAAGGCGCACTACCTGCCGCGCGTCGCCAACGGTACGGCCATTGCCGCGTTTGCGTTGTCGGAGCCGGAAGCGGGATCGGACGTCGCCGCCATGACGCTCGCCGCTCGCGAAGACGGCGACGCCTACGTGCTCGACGGCGACAAGACGTGGATCTCCAACGGCGGCATCGCCGACTTTTACGTCGTGTTCGCCAGAACCGGCGAAGCGCCGGGCGCGCGCGGCATCACGGCATTCATCGTCGACGCGGATACGCCGGGGCTTGAAATCGCCGAACGCATCGACGTGATCGCGCCGCATCCGCTCGCACGCCTGCATTTTGCGGGCGCGCGGGTGCCGCGCAGCCAGATGCTCGGCGCACCCGGCGAGGGCTTCAAGCTCGCGATGCGCACACTGGATATTTTCCGCACGTCGGTGGCGGCCGCGTCGCTCGGATTCGCGCGTCACGCGATGGCGGAAGGTCTCACGCGCGCCGCGTCGCGCAAGATGTTCGGCCAGACGCTCGGCGATTTTCAACTGACGCAGGCGAAGCTCGCGCAGATGGCGTTGACCATCGACAGCAGCGCGCTACTGGTTTATCGCGCCGCCTGGCTGCGCGATCAGGGCGAAAGCGTCACGCGTGAAGCGGCGATGGCGAAGTGGCATGCCAGCGAAGGCGCGCAACAGGTGATCGACGCCGCCGTGCAGCTTTTTGGCGGCATGGGCGTGCAAAGCGGCACGGCCGTCGAAATGCTGTATCGCGAGATTCGCGCGCTGCGCATTTATGAAGGCGCGACCGAAGTGCAGCAATTGATCGTAGGGCGCGATTTGCTGAAGGCGCACGCGGCCGCGACCGGGGGCAACGCGAAATGAGCACGCCTTCGTTCGACAAGCAGGTACGCATTCGCTTCTCGCACTGCGACCCCGCGGGCATCGTGTTCTTTCCGCAATACCTGGTGATGACCAACGCGTTGGTCGAAGACTGGTTCAACGAAGGCCTGCATATCGACTACGCGCAGATGATCGCGCAGCGCCGCGTCGGCCTGCCGATCGTCAAGCTCGACTGCGAGTTTTCGCGGCCGAGCCAGATGGGCGAAACGATCATGTTGACGCTCGGCGTCGTCGCGATTGGACGGCGCTCGATCAGCATCGAGATCGTCGGTCATTGCCGCGGCGAAACCCGCTTTCGCGCCAGACAGGTGCTCGTCACCACCTCGATCGAAAGCGGACAGTCGATTGAAATTCCCGCGGACATCGCGAGCGCGCTCGCGACGTTCGCCCCACAAGCCGAATCCATCGAGACGCATCGCTCATGAAAAAAGCTCTTCTCCCCAACGGTTGGATCAAGCCGCGCGGCTATGCGAACGGCGTCGCGGCCACCGGCACGCAGGTGTTCATTGCCGGCCAGATCGGCTGGGATGAACAGGCGCGCTTCCAGACCACCGACTTCGCCGCCCAAGCCATTCAGGCGCTGAAAAACGTCGTGGCCGTGCTGCGTGAAGCGGGCGGCGAACCGCGCGATCTGGTGCGTCTCACCTGGTATGTCACCGACAAGCGCGAATACCTGGCCTCGCTCAGAGATATCGGCCGCGGGTTTCGCGAGCTGATCGGCGACTACGACATCGCGATGAGCGCGGTGCAGGTCGTTGCGTTGATCGAGGACGAAGCGAAGGTGGAAATCGAAGCGACCGCGGTGATTCCGCAGCAGTGATTCCACGATAAATACAGCAAGCCAACCGCAATGCAGCCGGCTCGACGCCGGGGGAGAGGATGATGGAACCGTCAGCACACGTCGACACCTTCGCGCGCGACAATCTTCCGCCGCAGGATCAATGGCCTGTCCTGCTTCTCGACAACCCGGACGTTGCGTACCCGTCGCGCTTTAACTGCGCTTCGGAGTTGCTGGACCGAACCATCGAAGCGGGTCATCGCGACCATCCGGCGATCTGGTCCGATGTGGACGGCGAACCACGCGCCACCACCTACGGCGAACTGCTTGCATTGGTTAATCGCAGCGCGCACGTGCTGGTCGACGAAATGGGCTTGCAGCCTGGCAACCGGGTGCTGCTGCGTGGACCGAACAGCCTGAACATGGCGGTGATGGCGCTGGCGGCGCTGAAAGCCGGACTCGTTCTCGTGCCGACCATGCCGCTTTTGCGCGCCAAGGAACTGAAGCAGATCATCGAGAAAGCGCAGGTGAGCGCGGCATTATGCGACGCCCGTCTGATAGCGGAACTGGCGCGCTGCAACGATCCTCAGAACGAGTTCTACTGCGCCGGTCTGAAGCAAACGCGCCTGTTTCATGACGACGACGCCGAGTCGATCGACACGCTCGCGATCAACAAACCGGACCGCTTCGCCGCGTGCGACACCGCCGCCGACGACGTCTGCCTGATCGCCTTCACCAGCGGCACGACCGGCGCGCCGAAAGGCTGCATGCACTTTCATCGCGACGTACTGGCCATGTGCGATCTGTTCCCGCGCCATGTGTTGAAACCGTCGTCCAGTGACGTTTTTTGCGGCACACCACCGCTCGCGTTCACGTTCGGCCTGGGCGGCCTGTTGTGTTTTCCGCTGCGCGTGGGCGCATCCACGGTGCTGATCGAGAAGCTCACGCCCGAGACCTTGCTGGACACCGTCGAACGCTTTCACGCGACCATCATGTTCACCGCGCCGACTTTCTATCGGCAAATGGCGCCGCTCGTCGCGCGCCACGACGTGTCGAGCCTGCAAAAGACGGTGTCGGCGGGCGAAGCGTTGCCCGACTCCACGCGTCGCCTGTGGCACGACGCGACCGGCATCGAGATGATCGACGGCATCGGCGGCACCGAGCTGATTCATATCTTCATCTCGGCGGCCGATGACGCGATTCGCCCGCACGCCATCGGGCGCGCGGTGCCGGGTTACGTCGTGCAAGCCGTGGACGACGCCATGCAGCCGGTTCCGCCTGGCACGATCGGCAAGCTCGCGGTGCGCGGTCCGACCGGCTGCCGCTACCTCGCCGACGAACGGCAAGTGAAGTTCGTGCGCGACGGCTGGAACCTGCCGGGCGATTCCGTCTATCTGGACGAGGACGGCTACGTGTTCTATCAGGCGCGCGCCGACGACATGATCGTCTCCGCCGGCTACAACATCTCCGGCCCCGAAGTGGAAAGCGTGCTGCTGCAACACGAGGCGGTCGCCGAATGCGGCGTGGTCGGCGCGCCGCACGAAACACGCGGGCAGATCGTGAAGGCCTTCGTCGTGCTCAATCCGGGTCATGAACCCGACGACCAACTGATCGCGCAACTGCAGGACTTCGTGAAAAACAGCGTGGCGCCGTATAAATATCCGCGTGAAATCGTGTTCGTCGACTCGCTGCCGCGCACGGAAACCGGCAAGCTCAAGCGCTTCGAGTTGCGTTCGTTGAAGTAGAGGGGCGGCTAGAGCCACGCCTCGGCGCAACATCTCTATGATGTGGCACTTCACAGGCCAACTTCCCTCGCCCATGCTGACCGTCCATCACCTGAACAACTCGCGCTCGCAACGCGTGTTGTGGTTGCTCGAAGAACTCGGCGTGCCCTACGAGATCAAGCGCTACCAGCGCGATCCGGAAACGATGCTGGCGCCGCCCGAATTGCGCGCGGTGCATCCGCTCGGCAAGTCGCCCGTGATGACCGACGACGGGCAGACCCTTGCCGAGTCGGGCGCGATCATCGAGTATCTGATCGACAAATACGGTCAGGGGCGTTTCGCGCCTGCAATGGGCACGCCGGAGCGGCCGCGTTACACCTACTGGCTGCACTACGCGGAAGGCTCGGCCATGCCGCCGTTGCTGCTGAAGCTGATTGCGCTGCGTATCGCCGGTGCGCCGATGCCGTTCTTCGCCAAGCCGATCGCGCGCAAGATTGCCGCCACGCTGCAATCGAGCTTTATCGATCCGCAGTTGAAGCTGCACCTCGGCTATATCGACAAGGAACTGAGCGCGACCGGCTGGTTTGTCGGCAACGCTTTCACAGCGGCCGACGTGCAGATGAGCTTTCCGCTCGAAGCCGCCACCGCGCGCGGCGGCATGGAAAATCAGCTTCCCGCGATCGCCGACTTTCTGAAGCGCATTCACGCGCGGCCGGCTTATCAACGGGCGCTGGAGCGCGGCGGCAAGTACGAAATCGTCGGCGGAGATTGAGCGGCGTGCCCGCCCAGGAACTCGTAGTTGTACCCCAAAAGTCACGGGTGCTAGACTCAAAAATTCATTGCCATCAACGGGTTGCAAACCGCTTTGCCAACCGCTTCGCCAACCAGGCCGGCAAGATCGCGCCGAACGGCGGCAGGAAGCGGAGCGGCAACCGATCGATTGATGCAAAGGAGCGCACTGCATGACCCATTCCATCCACGGCAACAAACGCTGGCTGGCGCTGATCGTTCTCTGCCTCGGCGTGCTGATGATCGTGCTCGACACCACGATCGTGAACGTCGCGTTGCCGTCGATCGCGGCGGATCTCCGCTTTACCGAAACCTCGCTGGTGTGGGTGGTCAACGCGTACATGCTCACGTTCGGCGGCTGTCTGCTGCTGGGCGGACGGCTCGGCGATCTGTACGGCCACCGCAAGCTGTTCCTCGGCGGCATCACGCTGTTCACGGTGGCGTCGCTCGCCTGCGGCATCGCGAACTCGCAAATCCTGCTGGTATGCGCGCGCGCCGTGCAGGGCTTGGGCGGCGCGATCGTCTCCGCTGTTTCGCTGTCGCTCATCATGAATCTGTTCACCGAACCCGGCGAGCGCGCCAAGGCAATGGGCGTGTACGGCTTCGTGTGCGCGGGCGGCGGCAGCATCGGCGTATTGCTCGGCGGCCTGCTCACCAACCTGCTGAGCTGGCACTGGATCTTTCTCGTCAATCTGCCGATCGGCATCGCCGTCTATGCGCTTTGCGTCGCGCTACTGCCGTCCGCGCGCGGCCATGCTCACGGCGAGCGGCTCGACGTGGCCGGCGCCGTAACCGTCACCGCCTCGCTGATGCTGGCCGTCTATGCGGTCGTCAACGGCAACGAGGCCGGCTGGACCTCGGCGCAAACGCTCGGCTTGCTGTTCGCCGCACTCGTGCTGCTCGGCGCGTTTCTCGTTATCGAGGCGCGCGTCCAGCATCCGTTGATGCCGCTCGGGCTGTTCCGCCTGCGCAACGTGGCGACCGCGAACGTGGTGGGCGTGCTGTGGGCCGCGGCCATGTTCGCGTGGTTCTTCATCTCCGCGCTGTATCTGCAACGTGTGCTCGGCTACCGGCCGTTGCAGGTCGGGCTCGCGTTCCTGCCCGCCAATCTGATCATGGCGTTCTTTTCGCTGGGGCTGTCGGCGCGCGTGGTGATGCGTTTCGGTTTGCGTGTTCCGCTTGCCGTCGGTCTGCTGGTCGCCGCGCTGGGGCTTGCGCTGTTCGCGCGCGCGCCGGTCAATGGCAGCTTCGTGGTCGACGTGTTGCCGGGCATGATCCTGCTCGGCTTCGGCGCGGGCATCGCCTTCAATCCGATGTTGCTGGCCGCGATGAGCGACGTCGATCCGGGCGATTCGGGCCTTGCGTCCGGCATCGTCAATACGTCGTTCATGATGGGCGGGGCGCTCGGTCTCGCGGTGCTCGCGAGTCTCGCCGCCGCGCGCAGCGATGCGATGCTCGCTTCCGGCAGCGCCATCGCGGCGCTCAATAGCGGCTATCACGTGGCGTTTCTGTTCGGTGCGATTTTCGCGGCGGCGGCGGGCGTGCTCGGTGGCTTGCTGTTGCGTCCGGGGCAACAGGGGGCCGATGCGCACGCGCATGACGCAGCGGCGTCGGAACAGCGTCGCGCCACCGGCAACGAGGCGGCGACGGAAAACTACTGACCCGTCTGCGGCGGTTCGCAGTGTTGCGCGACCAAGGCTCATGCCCGCCGCCGCGGCTCAAGATCGAGGTCCGCAGCAAAACCGCAAGCGCGGTCAAATGGGCCGGTTCGCGACTGGCTATGCTGGCTTCGTGCTGACTTGAGACCCGATATGAACCCCGTTGGAAAGGCGCTCTGGTTTATCGAAAGCCACTTTGCCGGCGAGTTGACGCTCGACGATATCGCCAACTGCGGATGCGTGTCGCGCTTTCATCTGGCGCGCGCTTTTGAAGCGGCTACGGGGCTTTCGGTCATGCGCTACGTTCGCGCGCGCCGTTTGAGCGAAGCGGCGCGCCGCCTCGCCAACGGCGCACCCGACATCCTGGCGGTTGCCCTCGACACCGGTTACGGTTCTCACGAAGCATTCACGCGTGCGTTTCGCGAGCAATTCGGCATCACACCCGAAGCGCTGCGCGCGCGTGGTCATTTCGACACTATCGTCATCGTGGAGCCGATCAAAATGGACGAAACCCTTCTCACCCATCTGGAACCGCCGCGCTTTGAAGACGGCAAAGCGTTTCTCGTCGCGGGCCTCAGCGAACGGTATACGAGCGAAACCTCCGCCGCGATTCCGTCGCAGTGGCAGCGCTTTAACGACTGGTTCGGCAAAGTGCCGGGACAGGTTGGCAACGTGGCGTATGGCGTCTGCTACAACGCCGACGACGCCGGCAACATCGACTATTTGTGCGGTGTCGAAGTGGGCGACTTCTCGGCGCTGCCTGCGGAGATGAGCCGCTTGCGCATTGCCGCGCAGCGCTATGCGGTGTTCAGCCACCGCGAGCATATCTCGACGGTGCGGCGCACCTGGAACACGATCTGGAATCAGTGGCTGCCGGCATCGGGACATATTCCCGCCGATGCGCCGAACTTCGAGCGCTATGACGAGAAGTTCGATCCGGTCAGCGGAATGGGTGGGCTCGAGATCTGGTTGCCGTTGAAGGCTTGATTCGAGGGTAGCCGGCTTGCCTTTGGCAGTCGCCGGCCAGCCCTTGCTTGATCGTCTAGTGTGGCGCGGCAATCGGCTGCTGCGGGGCGTCGAGTGTTAACGTTTTGGTGGTTTGCGTTGACGGGATTTTGCGCTGCGGAGCGTTTGCCGCGGCTGCGGGTTCCTTCGCTCTCTGCGATGCCTCTGCAAGCAGCGTGGCCGCATGGCGTGCCGTGAGGCGGCTTTGCGCGACGCCCTTCGCATCGAGCGCGATCACCTGAAACAGTTCACGGTCGCATGCGAGTTCCTGCTGATACTGCTCCGCCGTGTCTACCAGCAATTCGAGGAGCGTTCTTTGTCGCCTTCTTTCGTCGATCGTGATGGCCGGATTCCTACAGATCGAAGCTGCAAGCGTGATCAACGTGTCCATTTGGCCCAACTGCCGGTCGCATAACTCGAATGCGGACAGGGCAAGCTTTTCGTATTGCAGTGCGTCGACTGGTGGGCGTGAAGCTGGCTTATTTTTGATGGACTTGCTCATGGTGCGATCTCCCTGTTACTCCCTGGATCGCCCGACACTCGCTTGTGAAGGTGGGTGAGCGGGCACGTGACGGGATTGGAAGACCGGGCTTGAAACAAACCGGCGAGCCTTGCGGCTCCCCCACCACAGCCCGCCCATTGAAATATAGACGTGCAGCGGTAGACGCACGCCCGCCTGGGCGGGTGTGCGGTTTCAAGCACAGGCTTCCAAACCTGGTCGCTGGGTGTTTCCCCGCGACCTGTTAATTATAAGGCGGGTAGTTGGGTTGGGTTCAACCTTGCGGGTTAAAAGTTAGCGATTGGCTGAAGGGATATGTCGCCGTAGGACGGGGTGGGAGTCCTCTGATTGCGTCGTCCCCTAAGCGCCCGCTTTTGAGTGCATGACCGCACGCCGGTAGGTTGTGACAACCGTGTCTCGCGAGGAAATTTCCAACACCATGGACATCGTTGCTATTGCTATGATGTATGTTCGCAGCGATAGTCGTGATCAAGCATAACAATCCTTCATCCGGGGGCCACGTTTACGGCACAGAACTATTCAGCTCAAGCTGAACGCGCGCACGCGCGGGCCGTGCGCGAATATGAACGCGAGGTAGCGCGCCAAGCCAAAGAAGCCAAGCAAGATTATCTCGAATCCAGAACGCAGGAAGTGGCTGCACTGAATATTACGTTGGACGAGAGGGTATTTGCTCTGGAAAGCATCCTTGCGGCAAGGGTTAAGCAGCCGATCGAAGTTGACTTCAAGAAGATGCTGACCGAGCGTGAATATCCCCGGCTATCTTTAGGCGACCTCGCGAACGCTCCGACCAAGCCACACATGATTTTTCCCGACCAACCAAGCCCATTGGTACGCTGGCTTCCTTGGGTTGCGACGGGGTATCGCAAACGTTTCGAGGAAGCACGGTCGAAGTTCGCCCGAGAAGAAATTGACTATGCCCGAATAGAGGAGGCCCGCCTGGCCGAAATCGCGAAAAAGCGCGATAAGCACGATCGCATGATTGTCGATCTGAAAGCTGCCGAAAGCGCTAGACTTTCGGCTGTGAAAAAGTGGATGGCGGAACTGGAGAGGGGCGAGCCCGACGTAACTCAGGAGTTGTTTGAGCGCATCCAAAAAGAGTCGTTTCAGCAACTGCTGGATGGATTCAAGGGTAACGGAAAGCTTGTATATGTCGCGGAGTCGAAGCAGCTAGTCGTCGAGTTCGACCTTCCAGAGTTCGATGAAGCCATACCTGGCGTCAAGGCTTACAAGTACGTGAGAGCTACCGATTCAATCTCCGAGACGGCGCGCCCGGAAGCTCAGCGAAGAGCACTGTACACCCTGGTGGTAGCGCAGATGGTCATCCGCGTAGTACATGAGATGTTTTCTGTCGATTATTACGGACATCTCGAATCAATCGTTGTTAATGGATTCGTTGATACGATTGATCGAGGTTCGGGGCAGCGCATCCGCCCGTGCCTCGTTACGGTGCGGACCACTCGCGACATTTTCGACGGTCTGGATCTGAGTCAAGTCGATCCAATTGCTTGCCTCAGAAAGCTCAATGCCTCGCTGTCAAAGAGTCCGGCAGAATTGGCACCAGTTAGGCCAATCCTTGAATTCAACATGGTTGATCCGCGATTCATTGAAGAACGCGATGTCATTTCGACGCTCGATCACCGCGCCAACCTCATGGACCTGACACCGAGTGACTTTGAGTCGTTAATCACGAACCTTTTCGAAAAGATGGGATTGGAAACCAAGCTCACGCAAGCCTCCCGCGATGGCGGGGTGGACTGCATTGCCTACGATCCACGCCCGATCTTTGGGGGGAAAGTTGTCATTCAGGCAAAGCGGTACAAAAACACCGTTGGTGTTAGCGCGGTCCGCGATCTGTTCGGGACCATGCAAAACGAAGGTGCTTCGAAGGGCATCCTCGTCACCACGAGCGGATACGGCAAAGCGGCCTTCGACTTTGCCAACAATAAGCCGATTGAACTGTTGAGCGGCAGCAATTTGCTTTTTCTGTTAGAGCAGCACGCTGGAATAACGGCGAAAATTGTGATGCCCGATGATTGGAAGGATCCGGTACCCGATTCCTAGACTAGTCAGGAGATCGCCTGCATTTTCAGCGTCCTTCCGAGCAAGTGAGCGAGTAGGGTGAAAGTGGCCGAACCGGAGGCGAATAGCGGTAATCTCTGATCTACCGCTCTTCAGCCCAACGTCATGCTTGAGTCGGCCGACAACCAAACGCCGGCCCTCAGAAGAGGGTTGAATTGGCGGCCAAACCCCCAGCGCCCGAAAACAACTGCTTCTAGCTACGCATCAGCGCGTCGGTCAGTTGCATCGCTGACTCGCCCCAACTATCTTTGCCATCCGGTCGGTCTCCGCAGCCTGGCAGGCGGCAATTTCCATTGGCACGATCGAGCCGCCTCCGTTTTCCGCCTCGGCGGACTTCTTGCAACTCGCATCGCGTCGTTTCTTCCACGCGGCAATCTTCTTCGTAAGCGCGCAATAAACCACGTGGCTTGCTCTCAGCGACCGGCTGTGCGTCAGTCTGCGGAGGGGATGAGGCGCCAAGGCAATAGCGCCTCGTAGTCGTCGCCGGTGTTTGCGAGAGGC
>NZ_JBQEPU010000051.1:0-37954 GCF_052045835.1 Paraburkholderia sp. 22099
CTCACTCAACTGATCGAACTGTCGGTGAGAAAAGGCGTGATCGTGGTGGGCGCGGTGCTGCCGGACGGCAACCTCAAGGCGTTTCCGGTCGGCGTGCCGGGCGTGATCGCGGTGGACTCCGCACGCGCGTCGGCACGCGCGACGAATGGCCCCGCCTCCGATTCCACCGCGCGCGTGCTCTACGCGCCCGGCCACGACATCCTGACCCTCACGCCCGGCGGACATTACGACTTTGTCTCGGGCTCGTCGTTCGCGACAGCGAATGTGACGGGCACCATCGCGTTGCTGCTCGGCTTGCAGCCCAACCTCGACGCGCGCTCGATCGAAACGTTGCTCGACCAGACGAGCGGTCCGAGCCGGCAGCATGTCCGGGTCATCAACGCATGCCGGGCGGTCGAGGCGCTTCGTCACACGTGCGTCGAGGCCGCCCGTTGAACGGAGATGCGGCAACGCGGCGTCGGTTAACTCTCACGAAGGTGTTCTTCCAGCAGGCGTTCTGCATGCCCAGTTCTACGCATCAAAGCACGACGCGGCCCAAAGAAAACCATCCTCGCCGTTGCCGCTTCCATGCTCACCGCCGTGTGGCACATGCTCTCCGACGGGGCGGCGCTCATCGGCGTGCAAACGGCGACGCGCATCGACGAAGCGGCCACGGCGGCCACGGATGCCGCGCGTGCGAGCCCGACTTATGCCGTCCTCGCCATCGTCCGCGAACTCCTGCAAATGCCGGACGACAAGCGCACCTCGTGCGCCACCCTCGCCCAGATACGCGACGAGCTTGTGTCCCATCGACGCGAGCAGGACGCGAAACGCACAACGGCATGCGCGGGGCCGCAGCGCAAGTACGACGGCGAAACCAGCGACGGCATCTTTCCGGCCGGCCCGCCCTCGACACCTGAGCAGCGGTGAAGCGACCCCACCTTGCCGGCAGGGGCAGGTCAGTCAACTCTCGTTGTGACGGGAGCGGGCCAGGGCGAAAGCGACCGCCGACTCTCGCGTCGTTTACGGCATCCTCAATGATGCTACTCGGGACTCCGTGGGCTCGGCGCTCGGATATGCCACCGGATCCCACTGATGTGCCGCCAGCGCGACAGCAGGATTACTGAGGTCGGGCTCGTAGGGAGACTCTCGTCGAGGGGTGGTCGGGATCTTGCTGGGATCGCCGGTGACCGTAAATGCCGGCCTGTGACCAAGGGCTGTGCTCAATCTGCTGCTCGCTGTGTCCAGCACCCGGGAAGCCAAGGATCCAGGCTTGAATCGCCGGCCGGACGACGAGCTACTCTGCAGGGACGGCGATGGCGACTCCGATCCAGACGTCTCGGTCCGCCGCCGATTCTCTTGCATCGCTTTCCATTCGGCATACGTGCCACCGCTCGCCTGCGATGAACCCCGGCCGGTACGACCCAATTCGTCGCGATGAGAGCCCAGCCCGAGGCTCGCCGCCGGCGCATGCAGCGCGGTGCTGCTCCGAGTCGAATGGTTCGACGCATTCGAGCGGCCGGTCGCCGCGCTCGCGTCGCTTAACACCGACACGGTGTCCGCTGCTCCTCGGCTGATCGCGGTCCGGCCCGACGGGGCCTGTGAGCGGGCTTGGCTGCTCTGGCTGGCGCCGCCCAGCACCGACGCATTCGAGCGGCCCGTCGCCGCGCTCCTGTCGCTCAGCACCGACGCGGCGTCCACCGGCTCGCGGCTGATTACAGTCCGCTCCGACGGAGCATTCGAGCGGGGTTGTTGGCTCTGGCGTGAGCCCGGCTTCCGCGACCGCAATGACAGTTGTGCAAGAGCGCTCGACATTGCGCTACGGGTACTCTGCCTGGATTCCTGTACGCTCTGCGCGACTGATGGCGTGACAGATGGACCGCTCAACGACATGTCGCTACGTTCACTACTACTGCGATTAATCCTGCTCACCGCATTCACTCCTATTAGCTGGCTTCTACTGAGGAAACACTGATCCAGACGCTTGCCGCCGGCATTGCCGCCGAGTCAGCTGCATCTTTTTTGAACATGAAGGAATTCGACCGTAATCGAGCGGACTTCCACTCGCATGCGGATCGCGCTCCTCGCGCTTTTCATCTCTCGACCCGGCTACGGTGACGCGTTTTCATTGCGCCGGATCGCCGTTCACCATCCTCATGAAACGTTCGAGCGTGGTGAGGAGATCCGGCTGCTCGGGCTCCGTTTGCAACACCAGTTGCGCCGTAATCGTCGCTTTCGGGGGACTCGTCCATGCGTAGCCGTCAAACTCATGTGTCCAACTACTGTATGCGCCGTTCATTTCCGGCTCGTCGGCTTCTTGCTGCGCGGCCGGCGCGGCCCATTGCGGCCGAGCCCACCGATCGGCATCATTTTGCGGCACGCCCGATCGGTTCGTGCGAGCGCTTGCCCATGGTGGCGCGGCATCATCCGACCAAGGCTGTTTCAAGCTGCCCCACGCATCGGATGTGCCGCCGGGCGGCGGTCGAACGCCGGACGACTCGGACTGTGCGGCGACGGGTGGCGCGAATTGCTGAGCGGGCCACGTGCCGAGCGGCGGCACAAAATGCTGACCGGGCTGCGCGCCAAACGGTGGAACCGTCTGCGTCGGGAACCGCGGTGCCGCAGGCAAGGGCCACGGCATGGCCGCGCCGCCTTGCCATCCGGTTTGCATACGCGCAAGTTCAGCCTCGAGGACTGCCGGCGGTACGGCTGCCAGCTGGGTCAGCACTGCGGCCCGCTGGGATTCCGGCAGGCTCCGCAGTTCCGCAGCCAACATGTTCATGAAACCCGCGCCGGCCTTCCCCGCCCGAGGCGCTCCAAGGGCCGCAAACAGGTCCGCGACTTCGCCCGGTCCACACATGCCCCCCGGCTTCGTCCATTCCGGCTGTTCGCCGAGTTCGCCGAGTTCGCCGCGTTCCGGTTCCGCCGCCGCTTCAGGCGACCTCTCGAAGAGGGCAGCCTGCCCCGGTTCGCCATGCCGCCGGACGTAGTCGCCGAACGAACCGAGCGACGCGTCGTCTTCCGCGATCGGCGCCTTGCCCCTTGCCGACATGCGGCTTTGGCGCGCGAACATCTGCGCTTCGTGAGCGGACACGCCGCGCCCTGAAGCAAGACGCCCCGCCGCCACGAGGCCCTCGCGGATACGCGTATTCGCCGTGCGCACGACGATCGTGCGCGCGACATTGACTAGCGTGTGATTATCGAATTGAGCGTGATAACGGAACGAGCCGTAGCCTATCGGCAGCGTCGCGATCCCGTTGTTCGATAGATCCACATCCAGCGTCTTGCCCCGAACGTCGTCCCGCGCGCCGGCAGCGTCATTGCCGGGCAGTTCCGGCAGCTGCTTCAACTGGTTGTCGGAAAGGTCGAGCCTGCGCAGCCGGGTGAGGAGCTCGGCCCATCCGGGCGGTAGCGTCCATATCTGATTCGACTTCAGATCGACGGAACTCAGGCGCTCCAGCTTGTGCATCGACTCCGGCAACTGCGACAAGCGGTTTCCCGCCGCCGAGAAGCGCTTGAGCTGACTGAGGTTCTGTATTTCGTCCGGAAGGCTTTCCAGCTCGTTGGAATCCACGAACAGACGGGTCAGCTTCTCCAGCTCTCCTATCGACGCAGGAAGCCTGGTCAGTTTGTTGTTGCTCAAGTCGAGCAACTGCAGCTTCTTCAGCGCGCCGATCTGCGAAGGTAGCCGCGTCAATCCAAGCTTCGAGAGAGCCAACACTTCTTTCCCGTCTGCGTGCGCGTTCTCCATGAGTTCGGTCGCTTTCGCACGCTGTTGCTCGGGCCCCGTGGCGCGCCCCTTCCAATCGTCGAGCCCTTCCTTGAAGCCGGGCGGGCGGCGCGGACCCAATGCACTGAGCGGACCGCCCTCGCGCAGTTGCGACAGGGATGGGCGGCGCCCACCAGGCACGCCCGGCCGAGGCGCACGGGCGTCGCGCGCCTGCGGCGCGTGCGGCATGCAATCGATCATGTTTGCGCCGCACAGCAGACCTGACAGCTTCGCGTTTTTCATATGGCGTTTCCTTTAGCGTGCGCAGATCAGAAGTGGTTCTCTGACATCCACGCCATTTCCGCTTCGAGCTGTTGCTCGCGCAGAAACGTCTGCCAGAATTCCTGCTTTCCCGCGAACGCGGCCAGATCGCGGCCGCCCTCGCGCTGTTCCGCCTCTTTCACTTCCTTCATGATGTGGTGCCGGAAAAAGTCGTGTTGCTCAGGGGTTGCCATGTGCCCGAACATCGTTTGTAAAGCCGGGGTTCCGTCCAGCCTCCTGCGCAGATCGTCGAAGCCGAGAATCTCAAGCTCGTTGGGGCGACTGACGAGCACCTGGTACATCAGTGCGATCGGCAACGGCTCTATCTGGAGGTGGGTCTTGCTGGGATCCTCGGCCAGCTTTTTCGCGTTCTCTTTCGCAACCTTTTCGGCCAGATCGCAGATGACGTGCTGACGGAACATCATGACGACGAGATTCCACAGATCGCGCGGCGCACTATGGCCCGCCTTCGCTTGCATCACGCAGCGTTCGAGCCATCGGCCCTGAGGATAGATCCGTTCGGTATACCGGGTGGCGAGGCCCGCGAGCTTCGCGTGTTGCATCTGCCGGACGCCCACCATGTCGGTTGCGAATCGATCGGCTCGGGCGGGCGCCGCAGTCGAATAGTCGAACAACGACTTGCGAAGCTGCGGCGTGTGCAACGGTGCCGCCAGCGGCTGCGGCGGCTGCGGCCCGCTCGACGAAACCGCCAAAGCACGGAACAGCTCGGCGAGCGCCGGGTTCTGAGCGGCCTGGACGGGCCCCGGCTGTGCGTACATTGACGGTGGGTACGGCGGCTGCATATATGCGGCCTGGGCGTAGGGCGGCTGCAACGGGTACGGTTGCGAGAGGTACGGCTGCCCCAGATGGTGCGCCATGTGGGCTTCGGCGTACGGCATTTGCGTCTGAGCCTGCTGCGCCGGCGGGTTTGTGGCCGCATGCCCTGCGTCGTTGCGCGGCGCCCTCGTCGGATGGCCGCCCGGCGCGCGAGACGATCCGCGGGACGATGCACGTGACGAGGTGCTCGACGAGGTCCGGGACAACGGCCGCGTATTGTCCGGCCCCGAAGATGGGCCTGCGGCAGCACCGCTCGACGGGCGGTCGATCCCCCGCGCGGCGAACGTCACGTTCTGCCCGCCTTGCCCAACGCGTTGCAGGGGCTCGCCCGCATATCCGCCCCTGTCCGTTTGCGGGCGAACAGGCGGCATTCCCGCATGACCGCTGGCCGCCGCCTGGCCGCCCGCGGCGAGCGAACGCAGCAATTCGTTGAGTACCGATTGGCCGCCACCGCCCAGTGCCGTTTGTGCGGCGAGGACTTCGGGCATCGCTCGAGCCGTTCTGGAGATCGGATGTTCCTCGAATGCGTCAAGCGGCGGTTCGAGGTCGTCCTCGTCCACTACGCTTCGCTCACGCACATGGGGCGGTTGATAGAGCTCCTTATATTGGACAGGGGGAACCGTGGCGAGGCGCGGCAGGCGGCCATCCTTTGAAAGTTCGACGGGTAACGGCGTATTCCTGATGTGGATTTCCAGGTCCGGGAAAACCGACGGCCGGTCGGTGAATTTCCTGACCGTCATCCTGCCTGTCGATGCGTATGCCAACGGTCCAAAGTCGCTCGGCAGGAACGTCAGCGGGTTACCCGATACGTCGAGTTCCCTGAGGTTCTTCAGACGGCCGACAGACTCCGGGATCGCCCTGTCTATCGCCAGGCCCGGCTCCGTTTCCCCCTCCGCTTCCACGTCGTCAACCTCGAACACCTTGTCGGTCAGATCGTTGTCGCCAATGCGGAGCTTGCGCAGTTGCATGAGCGAGCCGACCGCTTCCGGCAGCTTCTCGAAGTGGTTTCGCGAAATATCGAGCTCCTCGAGACTGGAGCACCGGTTGATTTGCAACGGCAGATTCGTCAGCAGGTTTTCGCCGAGCGACAGTTTCCGGAGATTGGTAAGGTTGCCGATCGATGCCGGCAGGTATTCGAGCGCATTGTTCCCCGCCCGAAGGGACTTGAGCTTCGTGAGCTGGCCGACGGCTGGCGGAAGCTCGGCAAGCCGGTTATGCGACACGTCCAGCTTGCGCACGCTCGTCAGCTGTCCAATTTCTGAAGGCAGCGCATCAAGCTTGTTGCGCGAGAGATCCAGGCTCTGGAGCTTCGCGAACGTCAACATCCTGCGCGGCACTTCGTTCAGACTGTTGCCCTTCAGCCTGATCTTGCGCGAGTCGGCAACGCGAGCCAGCAGATGATCCGGCAGATCCGTCAGCCCCATCTGCTCGAGGTCGACTTCGCCGCCCGGCCCGGCTGCAGTGAGCCTATCCGCCGCATTGCTGCGAAGCTCGTTGCTCTCCCGATACTTGTCGTTGATCCACTTCAGTGTTTCGAAGTCGTGCTCGCTTCGGCGACCAGATTTCGACCTGGCCGGCGCATTGTTCGACGAGGAGCCGGGCAGGCTAACCGATGTCGAGATACTTGACGCGATTTTCTTCAGCATGTTTCTTCCCGAGTGCGTTTGTTTGTCGCAGCCTTCAGCGTGTATAGCGCGTGAGGTCGTCCAGCGTTGCGGAGCTTCTGTCGATGGCGCGGCCGTCCGACGGCGTGACGGCATTCCACGTTTCCCCTCGCAGGCGTGCAACGACCTGCGAATCGCTTTCACGAGACGAGCCCGACGACACGGACGCCATGGAGTTCTCGCGCTCGTCGCGGGCCGATCGGATTTCCGTCCGTCGCTGCTGGTACGACGCTTCCTGACGCAGACGTGACGTCGCCTCGCTCGCGCCCGAAAGGACTCGCTGTCGGAGGTCACGGCTGATGCGGCTCAGTCCACTCTGCAGGTGTGACCACTCATCGCCTTCTATATCATCCTGGATGGTGGTCAGGTTCGGCGCCTGTGAACGGGGCGGAATCCAGCGCACATGCCGCTGCGCTCTCGCCAGGATGCTTGCGGTATTCGCGGTACTGCGCTGCGTGCGGTCAGAATGGCCGGACGCAGCCGAGGGGACCCTGGTCGAGTTCGCCGTCCGCGCCGTCGTCTGCGATTGCCGCGAGTTACGCGATCGCGCCTGTTCGGTCGAGTTGGACGGGGTACTGATCAACGACGCGACGTCGGTGGAAAGCTGTGATCGGGCAAACCGTCGCAATCGCCGATTGGAGGTCGCATCCGATTCGTCGCTGCCGGTGGATCTCCGCTCCGATCCGGCGGCAAGAGCGCGAGCCGTCTCCATCAGGCTCGGCGTCGCCCGCTGCCTGTCCGAATGAACGGGTCTCGACGACCCACCGCTCGCATCGGACAGGTGTGTCCGCGCAGTATGGTAGGTCCGCTGGGACGCATCCGACAGGACCGAAGCCGTGTCGCTTCTCGTCGACTCGTCTTCCATAGACGGCATGCCCTCCTCGCGTTGAACGGCCTCGTACTCGGCCCTGTCCATCCCCCAAATGGCGTCTGCATCGCCTGTGCGGTAACTCGGGGAAGCGGCCGCGTATGTCGGGCCGTGATTCGAGTACAAAGAGGCATGGGACTGATGGTCGTCGTCATCCGCGAAGAGGTAGGACACGAAACTTTTGAGTGAAGCGTTTTCCTCGTTCGCCTTTCCGGAAGACTCGCGGTCGGGGCGAGCGTCGGCAGCCACGGAATGATCCGAAAACGCATTCGACGCGTAGCTCTGGAGGGAAGCGAGATCGTAGTCCTGGCCCGTGTCTCGTTCGGCGCGCGCCTGTTGCGCCGAACGAAACGAGGCGAGCGAATCGGTGTGCCCGCCTAAGGACCGGGACCGCCGGCTGCTTCCGCCAGACTCTCCCGAGCCCGAGTTCCGGCTTGCCCGATCCGACATGTCATCTTCGAGTCCTGCATACTTGCCGCTGCCACTGATTCTGCTTTTCATTGCATTTCATCCAGTCGATTAATTAGTGAGACTACCGATACGGCGGCGAACATCAGACGATGCCGCCACCCCTTTTCGAATCAAACCGGTCCGAAAGGCTGCTGCACTTCAAACCACGGTGCCGCCGCGTCATTCAAGCGCGCCGTTGCTGCCGCCGCACCGGGCATCGGCATTGTTCCTGCCATGTCACCCTGCATGCGCCCCCCCGGACCGTTGCGCAGTTGCGCAAGCGCGAAGGCCAGCCTGTGTTGCGGGACACTGCTGAGGTAGGCGGCGACGGCACTCGCCTGGGGCTGCGGCAATCGCTCCAGTTCGGCATGGAGCGCCGTGAGTAAGTCGGACCGCCGTTGCGGCGCGGGCGGCGGCGAAGGCAATACGGATGGAGCGCCGCCGGCCCCCTCGATATCAAACATATCAACGCGTGCCGCTGTCCACAGGTCCGGTTCCGGTTCCTGCTGTGGCGCAAGCGCCGGGGTGCTCGTCTGCGCCGGGAAATGACGGGAGGCATACTGCTCGGCCAGCCCCTCCGCCCACGCCTGAAGGCGGCGCTCGCCCCAGGTCTCGTCCGCCTCCGCCCCCTGCCCCACGTGCTGCAGGCCTTCGATTTCCCCGGCTTCCTCGTGGTCCCGCATGAAGCTCAGTTCCGAACTCGTCGAGTTCCAGTCGCTGCCTTCCAGCGGAACGAGGCGCGGCCGGTGCCGCCCCGGGACGGCACGACCTTTCTCGATGCCCCGCCCCGCGGCGAGGCGAGCTTCGTTCACTAGACCCTGCCGAATGTTCGTCCCTCTGGTATTCACCTTCACCCTGCCGCCGGCGTTCTTCAACTGGTGGTCGTCCGCGGCGGTCAGCCTCAGCTTCGCTGCATAGCCGAACCCGCCAAAGACGGTCGGCAAGCTCGCCATCGAAGCGTTCTCCGAGACATTCAGGTTCAGCTTCCGCACAGGTATCTCGCACGTCGACGGAAGCTGCTGAAGCTGGTTGTGCGACAGATCGAGGCGCCCCAGCAATCCGAACAACGGGCCCCAGGTGCCCGGAATGTCACCAAGCTGGTTTTGTGCGAGATCGAGCTCTCTCAGATTCTTCAGCGCACCCATTCGTGGCGGAACGAGTCTCAACCGATTGGAACGGGCGGAAAGCGCTTCGAGTTGTGCGAGATCCGCAAGCTCGTGCGGAAGCGATTCGAGTCGGTTCGAATCGACATTGAGATGCCTCAACGATGGCAGCCGGCCGATGTTGGACGGCAGTTCGGTCATTCGGTTGTCTCGCGCGTCGAGCGTTTGCAGCTGCTTCAGGCGGGTCACCGCGGAGGGCAGATGGTCCAGTTGATTTCCGCCGATCCGGAGCGCCCGGAGTTGCGCGAACTGCCCGACCTTCGCCGGAATCCGCCCCAGCGAGAGGCCGTCGAGCGTCAGGGCGTGCTCCTGCTCAAGCTCCGCATACTCGATGCGCGCCGCGGCATCTGCCCGTTGAGCAGTGGGGGCGCCGCCCGTCAGCCAGCGCTCGAAATCCTGTTGGACCCGCTCCTCGAAAGGGGCCTCCGGCTGCTTCGTCTTCGCGCCTGGCCGGGAAGTCCCCCCTTCTGCGGGGTTCTTTTGAGCCGGACGTGGCGGCCGGGGCTTTGCCGCGTCGCCGAGGCGCAGATTCTGTAGGGCCTGGAGTTCGCCGGCCACCGCCCGCCGGCGCGGCTGCGCCGCCTGATCGCCGGCCTGCGGTGACATGCCGTTCGCCTGCTCACCCGCGTTTGCCGGATGAGAGAGGCTGTTGTAGGCCTCAACGAACTGTGCGTGATTGAATACGTCGCCGTATTTGAAGTAGTCCATGCGATAGCCCTGCGTTGCCAGATTTCGCCCACTTACATTGCCCAAGTGCGTCGCAGCATGCGTGATGCATGCCATGGACGTCAGGCTGCGGCGAAAAGCGCAGGACATCGGTCATGACCGTCCGTTGTCGCCGGCCGCGTGAGCGGATAGCGAACGGAGTTTCGGTTGCGGCGAAAATGAGAAATAGCGCTTCGGTTTCGGGGCGCGAGGCGCTATCTTCCACCGCACCGGCGCCGACCCATGTGGCGCAAGAGAAAAAACGGCGAACCAAACGAAACTCAGGAAACGTTTGCATCGGGCGAATGTGACGCAATGCCGTCGAGGCCGGCATGCATCTCTCACGCCATCGAAGTGTGCGGCGCCGGGCCTGCCTTAAACCGTTTTACGGCTGAGTTTCGAGTTTGGAAGCGGTATTTCGCCTCCCCTGCACACACCGACAATGGCCGGCCGCGTAGATTGCGACGTACCGTGCCGGAAGCCTGCTCGGGCAATCAGTTCGCGACAAGTCAGAACCCACAGGTCTACGCTATGATCCAAGGGCCTTCAGCAAGACTCCCTCTCATTTCCGTCCATGAATCAATGAAAACGACAAGGGTCGCCCCCACTCCTGCAGGCGATGCGCTCGTAACGGGACCGGCGCAGACTCCAATGCGAGATCAGGAACCTCTGTCGGGCAGCCGCCGCAGACAGCCTGGCGGCGAACTCGACGGCCTCGCGGGCGTGCGAGCCATCAAGCCGCGCCCCACGGGGAATCTGGGAAACGCACCGCGGCGTCTCATCACACTGGCTGGACATTTTCCCGCCGGCGACACCGCTGCAGGGCACCGCTCTCCGGACGCTGACCATGCCGGACACACGCGGGGTAACGGCCTGGACGCGCGGCGAACGGCAAACGTGGAGCAAGACTCGGCACAGCGGCCGCGACTCGGCCTCAGGCCGCTTGCCGACGTAAGCAGCCATTCGGGGGAAACGCGCGCGGCCATTCAGGTCGCTCCTCAAGCGGTTCCCGGAACAGACGGCACCGGCACCGCACCTGGGTTACCGCGGCGCAGGACATCCAACATCCGGCCGGCTGGGCCCAACGAGGCCGACAATCGCTCGAACGATTCGATAATCGCGCAGTACAAGGCCGGCAGGCGCGCGCCGGACGAAGTGCTGAAGGTGACAGCCTCGCTTTTGAAAATGAGCGGCAACTTCTCGACGACGATGAAGCTGTTCCGCGCCGTGCAGCAAGCGGGCATTCAGCCGAGCGTCATCACCTACAACGCGGCGATTTCCGCGTGCGACAAAACCGGGCGATCCGACGAAGCACTCGGGCTGTTCACCGAACTGAGCGATCTCGCCAAACGCGATCCGTCGATAAAGCCGGACGTCGTCACCTACAACGCCACGATTTCAATGCTCGGAAAAGCCGGTCGCCCCGACGACGCGCTGCGACTGCTCAACGAACTGAAGCATCTCGCCGTCGACGACCCGTCCATGCGCCCAACTCTCATCAGCTATACCGCGGCAATCTCGGCGTGCGGGAGGAGCGGCCGTGCCACCGAAGCGCTGTCGCTCCTGGCGGAGCTCAAGCAGCAGGCCACGGGAGATCGGTCGATGCGCCCGAACAACATTACCTATAACGCGGCGATTGCGGCATGCGCGAAAGCCGGCCGGGCGGATTCAGCCCTGGACCTGTTGGAGGAAATGAAAGCGCTCGCTTTCCGCGACCGCTCGATGCGTCCGAACGCGATCAGCTACAACTCGACGATCTCCGCTTGCGGAAACGCGGGCCGGCCGCGCGAAGCCCTGAGGCTGCTAGGCGAACTGAAGCGGCTGTCGGCCACGGATGCCTCGATGCGCCCGGATACGATCACTTACAACGCGACATTGACCGCGTGCGGCAAAGGGGGGCTTCCGCGCGAAGCCTTGGCTTTGCTTGATGAGCTCAAGCATCTTGGCGGCCAGGACGCGTCGATGCGCCCGAACGTGGTCACTTACAATGCGGCCATCTCGACCTGTGAAAGCGCCGGCTGGATCGACCGCGCTCTCGAGTTGCTGCAGGAAATCAAACGGTTGCCGATGGGACCGGACGTCGTCACATATACCGCGGCGATCTCCGCGTGTGGCAAAGGCGGTCGACCGGATGAGGCGATCCGGCTCTTCGCCGAGTTGAAGGATCTGGCTCGGCACGACTCGTCGATGCGTCCCACTGTCATCGCCTACGGCGCGGCCATTTCCGCCCATGGCGAGGCGGGCCGCGCACGCGACAGCCTCGCGCTGTTAGACGAAATCGAAACGTTGGCGCGTCACGATCCGGCGATGCGCCCTACCGTCGCAACCTATGGCGCTGTGATCTCCGCACTGGAGACGAATGCCTGCGCTGACGAAGCGCTCGATGTTTTCAACCGGCTCAAAGGAGTGGGCCGGAAAGACCCCGCGATGCGTCCAACCGTGGCGATTTACAGCGCGACGATCTCGGCGTGCGGTAGGGCTGGCCGCGTAGACGATGCACTGCGCTTGCTGAGTGAAATGAAAGATGCGGCGAGACAGGATGCTTCGATAGCGCCGGACCTCGGCGCCTATAACGCGGCCATCATCGCATGCAGCAGGGCAGGCCGCCTCGACGACGCCCAGGCACTCTTCGAAGAGGTGGGGCATCTCGGGCGTAGCGACGCCTCGCGGCGAGCCGATCTCGTCACGTACAGCGCGGTGATCTCAGCGTACGGCGACGCGAATCGTGCGGCGCCGGCCCGAGCCTTGATCGAACAAGCCATCGAGGAACGGATCTTTCAACCCTATGCAGGGTACAACGCGTCGACCAACACGATGGACTTCCACGCGAACCGCATCTGCGTCAACCCGCCCTCGTCAGGCCGACCCAAAGGCGTCGCGGCCGGGCTGGCCGTGTCCTTGCTCAGATATCACCGCGATGCCGGCAATCTGAACAACCGCACGAAATACGTCGTGGGCCATCAAGGAAACAACGCGGTGAAGATCGCGGTGCTGGAGGAACTCAATCGCGCGCAGCCGGGGGCCTATTGCATCGCGCCGAATAACCCCGGCCTCGTGGTGGCGGCATAGCCCGCTTCATACGACATTACCGAATATGTTCACGGCAAGCCACGCTTCTTTGCCTATCGCGTTCGCCATTTCAGGATCGAGTCCGGCCCAGACATCATGTATGGACGTGCCGCGGTTCTGTCGCGATAAGCCATACAGACAATCATGAACTAGATTAGAAGGACCCTGCTTACATCATCAAGGAGTAAAGCTGCTCGGCGGTAGATTGATGAGTTCCATGCTCCTTTTCAACTGTCCTTTCCGGATCATATGCATCGTTTCGATGACAGACAGGATGAGGCGGGCACAACGAAAATCCTTGAAGCCCTTCATCGGTTTGACCGTCTCCGGCGCGCCATTCTGGTCAATGGCTCTCTCGAAGTAGCGACGCGCCGCAGCCTTGTCTCGATGCGCTCGCAACAGAAAATCAACCGTCTGGCCGGCCTTGTCCACTGCGCGATAGAGGTATTTCCAGTCGCCACTGACCTTCACATACGTCTCGTCCATCCGCCAGCGCTTACCGACCGGACGCTTGTGCTTGCGGAATGCTTTTTCGAACAACGGCACAAGCTTGATCACCCAGCGATGCACGGTTGAATGATCAACCTCGAAGCCGCGCTGAGCCTTCATCTCTTCGAGATTGCGCAGGGTCAGCGAGTACGCCACATACCAGCGCACGCACAATAGAACCACGTCCAGCGGATAGTGCAGTCGTATCAGAACCTTCATCAATTCCGCCGGCATGGACTTTCGCAGCATCTTCTTCATCCCGGGCTTCAGAAATTTTATCCATCGAACTTTATCGCAACGCCTTAGCGCGACAGAACCGTTCTGTATCACGACCAGAAAAGGTTCGTTTATGTCCAAAGCAATTCGCGTACTGACCGATTCCGTGCCGGCTCTCAGATAGAGTTGCGTGCAGCAACAATTTTATTGGCACTGGGCCTGTTGATCAGCGATGGAGCGACTAAATATTCAGTTGGCAACGAGCGGAGCACGCTGTCCATCCGGTCTGCAACTGATCGAGTCGATGCTGACGGCTCATCACGAAGGGAGAGGATACGACGTCGAACGAGCGAACAAGCGACGGCGGCAAAAAACTCGCCGACCTGCTCGGCAACACTACCTCTGAGTGAGGATGACCAAAACGTACGAAGCGTGACCAACAAACTGAGCGACGTGCCTGCCGATGTGCCGCAAGCCGTGGCGCAGCCTCCCCAGTCCGGGCGGCATTCGCGAACTGGCGGACGCACTTGATACGGCGGCCAACGCCGCGGCGTCGCGCTCGACCGTTACCGGCAGCACTGAAGCTCCGGGCCGGCGTGGAGGGACTTCGCGCCGTGGCGCAATTACGCGGCACCTTGATGTAGCAGTGCGCATGTAGCGCGGCGCGCCCTTTTACGAGTGGTGCGCTGCACGCGAGCAGTCGTGTTCAACCCGACGGGCACGCACTTTTTCCCCGACGTTCCGCATGGGGCGGAACGTTTAAATGTTGTACCAATTGTCTTTTTCAAGGATATTAACCATGAGTGCACCTGTTTCCAGCGCAGCAGCAACTAACAGTTCAACCGCCGAAATCTACCAGGCGATGGCTGAAGAGAACGAAATCAATAAGGCCAACACGCTCGCGAAGATTGCGACGATGGGCCTGAAGGCCGCGAAGGACATCGTCGGCTAAGTGCATCGGCGCGCCATCCGGCCGCGCATGGTGCGCCGGTCGGGAATCGTCCGCGATTCCTGACCGAATCCTTAACGTGGCTTGATCTCGAACACCTCTCGATCCGGCTCATCGTTGCGAGAAGGTCGCGTTGAAAAAGGACCGGGAGAGCCTGCTGGCGTTCTACGACTTCCGGCCGAGCACTGGCAGCATTTGCGGACGACGAATGCGATTGAGCCGACGTTCGCGACCGTGCGCCACCGCACTCGGCCACCATGAGACGCAGCCCGCGTCGCCGGCACGCACGGCCGAGTTGGCAAAGATCGACGCCGAGATCGCCCAGACGTTCGGCGACGACAGCATTTGGCGGCGACCGACGCTGTATGTACTGGAGGCGCTCGCCGCCCAGCGCACGGCCGCCCTGTCGTTCATGCTCAACGCACAGAATACGCAGTCGGTGTCGGGAGTGCGAGAGCTGTCAGTACTAGTTCCGACGTCATCCTGATCGTCGCGATCAGTGCGGCGATATCCACGGGTGCCGGTGCGTGATACGAGCGCGGTGCCCCGGCACTCAGCCGCTCGCGTGCTGGCCCTTCAACGAGGCGACGATTCAACGCTGCCATACTCACGACCCCGACCCCGGTCGTTGCAGGTGCCTTCCGGCCATGCTCTTCAATCGGGCCCACAACGACTCGTTAAGCTTTCCACGATGGACACTGGCGTCAAGATTGCCGAGTTTCCGCTGAATTTCCTCCCAGCGCGGGCCCATCGTCCTTTGCCGGTCGGTCTTCACGTGGATCGCGCCGTATGCTTCAAAGGGCAGCGACAGGCTCGCTCTCTCGCTCACGGGCTGCCTGGTATGAACATGGACAAACAAGGGTTCGGCCATGCTACCGTCCGAGAGCGGTCGCGGCTCGACACGCAACTCGAACAGCCTGCCCTGCGTGCCGTCATCGCCTTCGGACGGCAGCATGACCGGCGCCCTCACGGCAGCGATCTCGTGCATGTCGATCAGACGATCGATGTGCTTCGCTTTCGGATAGGCGTTGCGCTTGAGCGAATCCGATTCGTCCGCGTTCATGCGGGCCTCTATCGGTTGGAGCACGGCTATCCGTTCGTTCAGGCGAGCGAGGCGCTCGCCCGTTTCTCCATCCTGCGGCAAGGATTCGATTTTGCGGCGCATATTATGCAATGCATCGACGCTGCCGAACCACGACTGCGCCGAATTGCGAATGATGTGCGCGATGCTCCCCGGATCCTCACCGTTCCCGGTCATCGCATCAATGACGCTCGTGTCTTTTCCAAATTTGCGCGCGAGCGCGAGCGGGTCGGCATGCACCTCGTCCACCGCATCCAGAGTCAACCGTTTTTCCTTGTTGAATTGCGCATCCGCGAGCTTGAGCACCTCGGCCCGCACCGCAGCCTCGAAAGAGGTGGTGACGTCAGGCGTCGCTGAGAGGCCTTTCGCGCGCGCACGGCGCTGCGATCGCTTCAAGCTTTTTTCCATGCCTGACGATGCCGCTTTGGCGCGCGTCGGCTCAGACTTGTCCGGAACCGCGGGCTCGGCGGAGGACGACGATGCCACCGTGCCAGCCTCGTCGCGTATCGCCGCAAGGAACGGCGACGCGAAAGCGGCGAGCGCGTCCATGTAGTTGAGTGCGCCCTGCCATCGCTGTGGCCCTTCGCCGTCCGACGACCAATGCTCGGCGGCCTGCTGCGCGAATTGATCCGCGGCGCGCTCGAGTCTGCCGAGCCCAAACCGCATATCCTGTAACAGCTTCGTTCTGGCCTCGGCTGTGCTGGGATCCTTGCTCATGCTCGTTACCGCAGCCGACAGCAAATGGATGTTGCTGAAGATCGGATCCATTGCATCAAGCGATTGCACGACTTCATCCGGCCACTCGTAGGTTCGCAGCCGCGCGCCGTGGGCCGCGGCGGCAAACGCGGCAAAGGCGCCGCGCATGTACCGCAAGGCGATCTCGATGCGCCCGCAATTGTCTCGCGTCACCTCGTCGTGTTCCGGGTTGTGAGCGAGCCCGCAGTCAAGGTCATGCAGCGTGGCTTTGGCAAACTGCTCGTGATCGGCGAACTCCGCGATCGAGTCGGCATACTGCTTGAGTTGCAAGTCCATGCGATGCCGAAGGGCTAGCCGTGCCGCCTGGTCGCCGGCAGTGCCGCCGGTCCGGGGCAAGATCGGTCCCCCTTCGAACGATGTCGCCTGCATAAGCCTGGCCACCACCGCGTGAAGCCCTGAAGCGGCGCGTACGCCGATTCCTTCCAGCGTCGTTCTTTGGCTGCCCAGCATGGGGTCGGTGCAAAGCGCCTGCGCTTTTTTGGCATCGTTGAATGCGACCCTGTAGAGGCGGCATTTCTGTTCATCGTCCACGCTTGCTTCGGCGAGATCAAAGGAAATTGCGAGCCGCTTCGATAGTGCCTGCAGTTGCTCGAGCTGTTGCCGGGTCATGGAGGGCGAAGCCGTGGCACCGATTTGCGATGCGCGGGGCAGCACGCCTGTTCGAGGCTGCGGACGGGCGGCGGCACTCGCCGCGGTCCGACTGACTGCGCGCTGCGGCATGCCGGAAATTCCCGGCGATCTGCGTGTGCCGCTACGTGCGGCGCCGGCGGACGGCTCCCGCGAGTCGCTCGATGAGGGGGTTGCGGGTGTGGGCGGAACATTTCCGCCGGACGAGATTCTTCCGACTCCCTTGTTCGACATCTACTTTCTCCAAAACGCCGGACGGTGGATTTCCGGCGAGTATTGCGTTGCCGATCAGCTTAGGGGCCAACGCACCGACCGCGCTGCGCAGGAAAGCGAATCGACGGCGATTGCTACGAAACTTCGACGGGCAGGCGAGGACGGCGATGCCGCACGTTAAAAATCTCCAGCACTGTCGCGAGCTTCCGCGACAAAAAACCTGGTCAATGCAGAGTCCTGATCCGGATTTCTTCCAACGTTTCATCTAGAAGCTGTCGTGCCTCCTCGGCTGACTCTATGCCAAGCATCACGGCTCCAAACGTGCCGTCGTTGTGCATCATCAGCACGTGCGCCTTGGCGGTCTCGCCCTCCTTGAATCGGTGCACCAGTTTCCGATAACCTTTCAATGCCGCACTGGAGGAAAACAGCGCTTCGTCCGGCTTCCAGTTGTCGACATGCCCGCCCCACCAGCGGGTATCTGCCCGGTCGATTAGCGCGACCAGTGCGCGCCGATTCAGTTTTGTTTGTTGTGCACTGGAAAGTGCTTCTTCAAAGGAAAATGTCATGGGCGTTTCTTTGGTCTTTGATCGGACGATGTCGATGGACTGGGGCACGTTAGCATGCCAATGACAGACGGTTCGGGGCCGGAAACGAATCTTCGTATCGCAAACGCGAACGATTGCGTGGGTCGCAGCGTAAGATCGCGCACTCGATGTATACGGCGCGCCGCTTGTACAGTATGTCGGTGAACTGCGGACCCAGCCAAGCGAGCGAAT
This sequence comes from Paraburkholderia sp. 22099, assembly GCF_052045835.1. Taxonomy (NCBI): domain Bacteria; kingdom Pseudomonadati; phylum Pseudomonadota; class Betaproteobacteria; order Burkholderiales; family Burkholderiaceae; genus Paraburkholderia; species Paraburkholderia sp. 22099. Next base: position 17,873 of record NZ_JBQEPU010000051.1, read on the forward strand.
GCGAATGTGGTGCGTATCGACTCAGGCGGTTTCCTGTCGAATGCAACGCTGCAGCAGCGGCAAGCTGCCGTGGATTCCAATGGAGGCGCGATCGAGGGGTTACAACGTGGCAGTTACTCCGCCATCTACGTAAAGAATGTGGCCGTTCACAAAGTTCGAAGCGTCGCTCGCCAGAAACACAGCAGCGCCGACGAGATCTTCCACATCGCCCCAGCGTCGCGATGGCGTGCGTCCAATCAGCCAGTTGCTGAACGTTTCATCGTTGACGAGCGCTTCCGTTAGCTCCGTCTTGAAGTAGCCCGGCCCAAGGCCATTGACCTGGATGCCATGTTGCCCCCAGTCGATGGCCATGCCTTTCGTCAGCATCTTCACCGCGCCTTTACTCGCGGTGTAGGCCGCGATGTTGGGACGGCCCAGTTCGCTTTGTACCGAACAGATGTTGACGATCTTCCCGCGCTTGCGAGCAATCATGTGCCGTGCGACCGCCTGGCCAACCAGAAACACGCTGTCGACATTGGTCTTCATCAGCTCTTCCCATTGGGCATGGGAAAACTGTTCGAGCGGCGCACGGCGTTGCATGCCGGCGTTGTTGAAGAGAACGTCGATCGCACCGATTTCGCGTTCGATATCGGCGATCGCCGCGTCGACCTCAGTGGCCGACGTCACATCGAAACTCGCGGCGTGAACGGTCGCCCCCTCATCGCGCAACCGGCTGACAGCCTCAGCCAGCCTGGCCGCGTTGCGACCATTCAGAATCACTTCGGCGCCGGCACCTGCCAATCCTTTGGCCAGCGCATAACCGATACCCGTACTCGACCCGGTAACCAGAGCACGACGCCCCGACAGATCGAACATCTTCAGATTGTTGTTCAACTCGACTCCTCTTCGACTCTATGATTCGTCCGACTTCCATCCAGTACCGTTTGGCGCGTCCAGCCATTGCATGACCTCTGTCCGACTGCGCACGCTGTGCAGCGAAGCGGAAAGGTGGAGCACACCATCCTCACCAACCGGTGACTCCGGCGTTGCGAATTGACCCGCCGCATGCGCTCCCGATAGCAACGTCTCAACGCGGAACAGGAAAGCACGGCCGTCCCATGCATATCATCCACCCGATCGGCGAGGCGGTTCAGCCACGGCTCGCGGTCACTATCGCACAACGCGACTCCGCGACACATCTTGTCGCGGCTTTGCGCACCGCTGCATCACACACTTTCTGCCTCAGGATACCGGCGTGAACTTGAGCTGGTCGATCGGCGTGACCTTGTCGGTCCGGGTCAGGCCATAAGGCGTCTTCGGTCCTAGCCACTTGTCGAAAATACCGCTCATCTCGCCGCTCTGCTCCATCAAAGCCAGGGCCTTGTTGACCGCGCTCAGCATGGCCGGCTCGTTCTGGCGCAAGCCCACCGCGATCGGCTCGATCAGCATCGGCTCCGACGCAATCGCCACCGCGCCGTCCGTGCCGTCCACCTGCTTCGCGATCTTCGTGGCCGTCATCTGATTGGTCACGAAGCCTTTGACCTTGTTCTGCTCGAGTGCGAGAAACGCCGAGCTGGTATCGTGAAACGTCACCGCCTGGCCATCCTTGATCGAAATTGGAATCGACTGAGCGGATGTCGAGCCGTCGGCAGCGCTGATTTTCTGGCCCGCGAAATCGATCAGTTTCTTGCCAGCGTCGGCCTTCTTCACAACAAGGACTTCCTTGGTGGAGTAGTACGAGTCGCTAAAGGCGATCTGCGTAGCGCGGGTTTTGGTGTAGGCCAGGTTGGCGACTACAATGTCGACACGCCCCAGCTTCAGTTGCGGAATCCGCGCCTCGACAGCCAACGGTTCGAGCTTCGCCTTCACGCCCAACTGTTTCGCCACCGCGTTGCACAGGTCCACGTCCATGCCTTCGAGCTGACGCGTCTGCGCGTTCGGATACGAGAACGGCTCAACGTTCGAATACACACCGCAGCTCAACTCGCCGCGGCCCTTGATATCGGCCAATTGATCAGCATGCGCCGGGGCAATCGACGCAACCGCGCCGCCAACGACCAGCATCCCCGCGAAAATCTTCTTTACCTGCATCGTGATGCTCCTGAAGTTTATGTGTAAAGCAATCGACTGCTGATCAACGGTGGTCAAACCGAATCTGAATCTGTATCTGCGCCGAGAAAGCCATACCGCCCTGCTTGCCTCAATGTGAGCGAAGATCGGACAGGAATCGCTGCGCCCGCTCGTGTTTCGGGCGCAAGAAGAATTCTGCCGGCTCCGCCGTTTCGAGAATCTTCCCTGCATCCATAAACCAGACGCGATCGGCAACCTCGCGTGCAAACCCCATCTCATGCGTGACGCACATCATCGTCATGCCTTCCTGCGCGAGGCGCTTCATCACGTTCAACACTTCGCCGACCATCTCCGGGTCGAGCGCACTGGTGGGCTCGTCGAACAACATTGCCGGCGGATCCATCGCCAGTGCTCTCGCAATAGCGACGCGCTGCTGCTGACCACCGGACAATTGCGGCGGAAACGCACTGGCCTTGTTCGACAGACCGACGCGCGCGAGCAAATCCGCCGCTTTACGTTCCGCATCCGCGCGCTTGAGGCCGTGCACTCGCATTGGCGAAAGCGTGATGTTGTCCAGCACCGACAAGTGCGGAAACAGGTTGAATTGCTGAAACACGAAGCCGACGCGGCTGCGGTAAGCATTCAGACCCAGCTTCTTGTCGTGAATATTTTGACTGTCGAAGAAGATCTGCCCACGGTTGATCTCCTCGAGCCGGTTGACGGTGCGAATCAGTGTCGACTTACCCGATCCGGACGGTCCGCAGACCACCACGACTTCGCCTTTGCGAACTTCGGCGTTCACGTCCACGAGAGCGTGATATTCGCCGTACCATTTGTTGACGCCGGAAAACTTGATCATGCGAAATACCTCGAAGTGATTGAGCGCCTAGTTCTCGGTGGGTAGCGGATCGGTCAGCGCAACGTTGGCCGCCTTCCGGGTCCTCGATGCAACACCGGCCCGCTTGCGCGTTACGCGCCGCTCCAGATACTGCGCAAGCTGTGTGAGCGCATAGCACAGCGCGAAGTAACTCAAGGCGAGAATCAGGTACACGGAAAAGGGCTTCGTCAGCAGCCGGTTGTTGATCTGGTCCGCTGCGAAGGCGATTTCCTGGACGTTGATGATGTAACCCAGCGAGGTTTCCTTGATCGTCGATACGAACTGCGTGACCATGCTCGGCACGACGTTGTAAAGCGCCTGCGGCAGGATGACTGCGCGCATGGTCTTCATGTAACTCATGCCGAGCGCTCGCGAGGCTTCCGTCTGTCCTTTCGGCAGCCCCTCGATGCCCGCACGGATGATTTCCCCGAGATAGGCCGAGTCATAGATGACGAGTGCGCACAGCATCGTGACAAACCCTGTAACCGGATAGCCGGTCAGAACAGGCACGAGAAAGTACACCCAGAAAATCACCATCAGGAGTGGGATGCCCCGCACCATGTAGACGAGACCTGTGGCCGGCGCCCGCAGAACCCGGAAAGGACTGATGCGTGCCAAGGCGACCAGGATACCCAGGGGAAATGCGATGACGAGTGCTGAAAGCGACAGCAGGATCGTCAGTACGATGCCGCCGAGCGGGCCATGCGGATACTGCCCGATGAGCAGCAGTGTCCAGTTGTCGCGCAGGATATCGAGCATGTCACTTCACTCCCGGAATGCGGTAGTGCATCGCGATCCTGGCGCCGCACAGCATGATGACGAGAGAGAGCCCGAGATACACCGCCGTGGCGATGAAATACGACTCGAACGAGAGGAAGGTTTCGTTCTCGATCTGCCGGGTGACATAGGTCAGCTCCGCCGCACCGACCGCCATCGCGAGACTGGTGTTCTTGAACAGCAGGACTGCGTGATTGACCATCGGCGGAATTGCATTGCGCAGCGCTTGCGGAAGCACGACGAAACGCATGCCGTTCAGGAAGTTCAGACCCAGTGCACGCGAGGCTTCGTACTGACCATAAGGAATTGCGCGCAATCCGCTGCGGATATCTTCGGAGAGATAGGCCGCGCTGCACAAGCCAATCGCCACGACCGCAAAAATGAACTGGCCGTTGTAGTGGTTCAGCACAGTCTGCAACGATTCCGGCAGAATGTTCGAAATGCCGAAGTACCAGAACAGGATCTGGACCAGCATCGGCACATTGCGATGGTAGGCCACGAATGACGCGACAAACGCCTTCGCGAGGCGATTGTTGGTCAGGCGGATCAGCGTGAGAAGAATGCCCACCACCAGCGAGAGTAGCCACGCCAGCGCGGCCATCGCGAGGGTGAGCTCGATCCCATGGAGAAACAGCGCCCCATAGTCGCCTCGCAGCACCGTCGCCAGGTCAAAGTGAAGTTTCATGTTGCACACGTCCCATGATTCGGATCGAAGCGACGATGCCGGTCTGACTCGACCCACGGCGCCATCGTCATCCCCCGGAAGCCGTCATTGACTCCCGTGTTGAATTGATACTAGCCCGCGAAAAAAGACCGTTTCAGATGCCTTTCTTCTGGTGCAATAAGTTTCGGGAATGATGAATCGGAACGGCGTCCGGCAGGGCGACAGGCGTGGTTCTGCATGGTGTTTGTCTCCAGCATGTGGCGCCTCTGCGGGTGCCTCATCGGTCGGCGCGCTCCTTTATCGGAGCGCTCGCGCTTGAGAAACGACGGCGGCGGAATTACGCCGGCGCAGCATGCTGCGCTGGTCATCGTTCAGACTGCGGCTGTCGGGCGTGTCAGTACCTGTGGGTTCACCGGTGTCGGCGGCTTGCCGGCCGCTGCGCCGTGCCCTAGAGCGGCAATCAGATTGTCTGCGCAAAGTGCGGCCATCGCGCGCCGCGTGCTGACAGACGCGCTGCCGATATGGGGGGTGAGCACCACATTCTTTTGCGCAAGAAGCGCCGGGCAGATAACCGGTTCACCTTCGAACACATCCAGACCGGCCGCCGCGATGCTGCCTTCGTTCAGCGCTACCGCCAAAGCGGTATCGTCCACCACGCCGCCGCGTGCGATGTTGGTCAGCGTGGCCGACGATTTCATCTGCTTGAACTCCGCCGCACCGATCGCGTGGTGCGAGCTAGCCGAGTAAGGCATCACGACGATCAGGTGATCCGACTCGCGCAACAGCGTTTCCTTGTCGACATAGCGCGCCCGGCAGTTCTCCTCGACATCCGGCGCCAGTTGCGAGCGATTGTGATAGATCACGCGCATGCCGAAACCGAACGCACCACGTCGCGCAATGGCCTGCCCGATACGTCCCATACCGAGAATGCCGAGCGTCGACCCATGCACATCGTTGCCGACGAACATGTCGTAGCGTCCGGTTTTGGTCCACTCGCCGGCGCGCAGGAAGTGTTCCGACTCGGTGATGCGCCGCGCCGTTGCCATCATCAGCGCGAAGCCGAAGTCGGCGGTGGTATCCGTCAGGACGTCCGGCGTATTCGTCACCAGCACGCCACGCGCGGTACAGGCTTCCACGTCGACGTTGTTGTAGCCCACGCCGATGTTGCATATCGCCTTCAACTGCGGGCAAGCGTCGAGCAAGGTTGCGTCGATCCGGTCGCTGCCGGCCGTCATGGCCCCCACCTTGCCCTGCAGCCTGGCAATCAGCTCTGGTTGCGTCCAGATCGTGTCGTCCGGGTTGTCGGCCACGTCGAAGTTCGCGCGCAGGCGGTCGACGATATCCGGAAATGACGCACGGGTAACCAGTACCGATGCACGCATGGAAAACCTCCTTGTTGAACTCTGAATTGCACTTACTCGTTCTGGTCGGCGGAATCGCGTTTGATCGTCGTCAGCCCGCCCGGCACCTGCAGCGTAGGCAGAATTTCCATGCTGCTGATGTTGACCGCGAGCGGCGCGGCGATCGCAAAGGCGATGGCGTCGGCAATATCCGACGGCAACGGCAGCTCGAAACCGTCGATGAACTGCTTGCGCGCCGCCTCGATGTCGCCATGCACGTGGCCAAAAATATCGGTGGCGACGCGGCCCGGACAGATCTCCGTCACACGTACGCGCCTGCCGGTCGCATCCACTCGCAACTGACGCGACAACGCATGGATGCCGGCCTTCGTCGCGGAGTATATGGAGTTGCCGTTGAAGTTGTAGATCCCTGCGATCGAGCTGATGTTGACGATGTGACCGCGATCGCGGGCAACCATACCCGGCATGGTGAGCCGCACGATATGCAGAACGGCCTGCAGGTTGACTTCCACCTGAAGGTCGATGTCTGCGGCAGCGGCGTCCAGAATCGAGCCTTTGGTCGATACGCCGGCGTTGTTCACGACGATATCGAACTGCACGTCCTGCGTCAGCTTCGTGACGGCCGGCAGATCGCACACGTCGATCGCGTGCGGGATGCAACCAGTTCGCTCCGCCAGCTCGTTCAGACGTTCCGCGTTGCGAGCTAGCGCATGCACTTCGAGTCCTTCACGGCAGAAGCGCTCGACAATCGCAGCGCCCATTCCGGTCGAAGCGCCCGTCACCAGCGCGGTCCTGTAGTCTGAAAACGGCATGAATGACCTCCATTTGTAGTTCTGGACTGTCGCTCTTTGAGGCGTGCGATAAGCCTGTTTAGCAATGTATACGTCGTGAAAACGTGGGGCAAAGACGGATTGGCTTTGTGGCTATAAGGCCGGCTTATGGTTGGTCGATGCAGGTTGACCGACGCGCGCCTAGCGTACGAGCTTCGACACCGGCACGACGCGCCCGCCCGCGGATTCGATCACGCCGCGCACCGTGCGCGCGAGTTCGACGGCGCCAGGCGTATCGCCGTGCAGCAGGATCGATTGGACCGCGACTTTGAGCTTGTTGCCCGTGATCGTCGTGATCGTGCCGTCTTCGAGCAACTCCTTGACGCGTGCCAGGACGGCCGCGCGGTCCTTGATGACCGCATCTTCCAGCTTGCGCGACACGAGCGCGCCCTGATCGTCGTAGGCACGATCGGCGAGAAACGTGTTGGCCGTGCGCATCCCGATGTGATCCGCGGCCCGTTCGATTTCCGTGTTCGTCGAAACGCTGATGATCAGGTCGCGATCGAATTCGGCGAGCGCCCGCACCAGCGGCTCGGCCAGCTCATACGATGCCGCGGCCATGTTGCCCAACGCGCCGTGAAAGCTCATGTGCGTGACGCGATGTCCGGCCCGCTTCGCGATGCCCGCAAGCGCGCCCATCTGATACACCACGTAATTCGCCAGTTCAAGCGGGTCCGCCTGAATCTGCCGCCGGCCGAAGCCCATCAGGTCGGGAAAGCCCACATGCGCGCCAACGTCGATCTGGCGCGCCAGGGCCATCCGCACCGTCTTGTCCATGATGACGGGGTCGCCCGCGTGATAGCCGCATGCGACGTTGGCGGACGAGACGATATCGAGCATCGCTTCGTCTTCGCCCATTTGATAGGGTCCAAAGCCTTCGCCCAGGTCAGCGTTCAGGTCGATTTCCACTCTGCACTCTCCATTCTTTAAGCGGTCTGTGCCGGGCTATCCGCAGCGGACCACACCGGCTCAGTGTCTATCTATCGATATGCGTCTACGCCGACGCCGAGAGTTCGAGCAAGGGCGTTCCGTAACCGACCGTTGTGCCATGCGTGACGCACAACCGCATGACCACGCCATCCGCCGACGCGACCACGGGCACGCACAATTGCGCGATCTGCAGCAAGCCGACGATGTCGCCCGGTTTGACGTGATCGCCCGCGCTGACCAATGGCGTGGAACGCGCCGGATGCGTCGATAGAAAGATGCCGGCCGACTTCGCGGTGATGCTGACGGCCTGCGTCTGCGTAGTTTCCGCTGCGCGCGCGAGTCCGCCGGGAACCACAGCCCAAACCGCCTGCGCCGGCGCATCCGCACCGGCAGAGCCAGGCGCCTGCTCCATCGTCAACCGAACCGTCGCGCCGGGCTTGCTGATTTCGATGAACTCGATATCGACTTCTGCAAGCCACGACGTGATCTGCCGAAGCTCGCCGATATCCACTTCGATTTTTTGTGTCATGTGTCAGTGTCGGGAAGGGCAAAACAGTGCAACGAGATTGCGCACCCTGACGAGATAACTGTCCAGTTCTTCCAGCGCCGTAACGGCTTCCGCGTACGTCGTCTGAACAAAGCGAATCTTCGTACCAATGCGCGCCTGCGCGAGCCGCCATAAATCGGCTTCGATCACGGTGCCGATCTTCGGATAGCCACCCGACGGCTGCGCATCCCGAAGCTGAATGATCGGCTGTCCGCTATGCGGCACCTGGATCACGCCCGGCACGATGCCATGCGAGCGCTTTTCAATGGAATGCGTCGCGACCAGGGTCGGACCGGCGAGACGATATCCGTAGCGATCGCTCTGCGGCGTCACTTTCCACCCGTCGCGCCAGAACGCTTCGAGCGACTCCGGCTTATAGCAATCGTATTCCGCGGCGGGCAGCACGCGCACCACGGTTTCGCCCGCGTCGGCTGCGGGCAGGGATAACGGTGCCGGCAACGAATACTCAGGCGGCACCGTGCCGAAACCCGCGGCGAGCACCGCATCTTGCAGCACGATGCGCCCGGCGAGACCCACTGCCTTTACCACATCCCCCTTCTGCAACTGACGACCGTTGTAGCCGCCGAACTGGCCGCGCAATTGCGTACTGCGCGAACCGAGCACTACCGGTACGTCCACGCCGCCCGCGAGCGACAGGTAGCAGCGCGTGCCGCTGGTCGGCACGCCGATCGTCAGCACGTCGCCCTGTTTCGCCTGCACGGTCCACCACGGCAGCACCGGCCGGTCGCCTAAGCGCGCCGAACAATCGGCACCGGTGATGGCGAACGAAAGATCTTCAAGGAAGCGGATGCGGAACGGAAACATCGGAATTTCGATGCCGGCCGCGTCGTCCGGATTGCCGAGCAACAGATTGCCGACCGCAAGCGCCAAGCGGTCCATCGCGCCGGCCGTTCCGACGCCGTAGCGCAGATAGCCTTCACGCCCCTGGTCCTGCACCGTCGCGAGCGCGGACGACGACAAGATCTCGATCATGGAACAATCCTCTCGACCCGAAAACGGATCAGGTCGCCAGGTGCGAGCGTGGCTGGGTTATCGCGCGTGGGGTCGAAGAACGACATCGATGTATGACCGATCGTGTTCCAGCCGCTCGGTCCCGTCGATGCCGACACGCCGGTCTGCACCCCGCCGATCGACACCGCGCCGCCAGGCAAGCCCAGAACCGGCACCTTGCGCCGCGGCGTGGCGATACGCGAATCCATGCCGCCCAGATAGCAGTAACCTGGATGGCTACCGAGCGCATAGACCGTGTAGAGCGGCGCGCAGTGCAATTGCACAACCTCGTCGATGGACAAGCCAGTGTGATTCACCACGTCCTGCAGATGTGGCCCGAACTCGCCGCCATATTCCACCGGCAAGTCCACCACCCGCCCTTCGATCTGCAATTCGCCCGCCGCGGCCCAAGCGTCGCGCAACGCGGCGCCGAGCGAGACCGGATCCGCGGGCGGCGTGGAAAATGTCACCATCAGATTGGTCACGCCCGGCACCGCCTCACGCACGCCCGGCCATGATTCGACCTCGCGGGCGAGTGTCCAGATGCGGCGCTGGGCATGCAGATCGAGCGCGCCCGGCGCTTCGAACAGCATGGCCGTCGTACCCAGCATGCTGATGCAAAGCGCCTGCTCCGATTCATCCTGTTTCATTGCAAGGACAGTCCTCTGTGAATCCGGACGCAGCCGTTCGACTACATCCCCGTGCGCAATCGACGCATGCTCAACAGTCGGCGTCATGTCTGTTTCCTCTTTGCGAGCCAACGCTCCAGATGATGAATATCGACGCCGCCCTCACGGAACGCTTCGTCCTCGAGCATGGCCTGATGCAATGGGACGTTGGTGCGAAGGCCTTCGATGCGCATCTCCGAGAGCGCGATGCGCATACGCACCAGCGCCTCTTCACGGGTTGCGCCGTGGGTGATGACCTTGGCGATCAGCGAGTCGTAATACGGCGGCACGACCGCACCGCTGCTCATATGCGAGTCCACCCGCACGCCGTTGCCGCCCGGCAGCTCCCAAACGGAAATCTTCCCCGGACACGGAGCGAAGGTGAACGGGTCCTCGGCGTTGATCCGGCATTCCAGCGAATGACCAAGCGTGCGAATGTCCGACTGACGGATCGTCAACGCGTGTCCTTGGGCGATCCGGATCTGTTCCCGCACGATGTCGATGCCCGAGGTCATTTCCGTCACCGGATGCTCGACCTGCAGCCGCGTATTCATTTCGATGAAGTAGAACCGGCCGTTCTCGAACAGAAATTCGAAGGTACCCGCGCCACGGTAATTCGTCTGCCGGCAGGCTTCGGCGCAGCGCTCGCCAACTTGCCGGATCAGTTCCGGGTCGATGCCGGGTGCGGGCGCCTCTTCCAGGACCTTCTGATGACGCCGTTGCAGCGAACAGTCGCGCGAACCGAGCCACACGGCATTGCCGTGCGTATCGCACAAGACCTGAATTTCGACGTGACGCGGATGCTCGAGAAACTTCTCGACATAGAGCTCGGGCTTGCCGAAGGCGCGGCGTGCTTCCTCGCGCGTCACCGACACGGCTTCGAGCAACTGCTCCGGGCCCGGCACGACGCGCATGCCTCGTCCGCCACCACCACCCGCCGCCTTGACGATCACCGGATAGCCGATCTCCTGCGCGACTCGCAGAATTTCCGTGGGGTCGTCCGGCAGACCGCCGTCCGGGCCCGGCACGCAGGGCACGCCGGCCGCACGCATGGCCCGTTTGGCGGCGACCTTGTCGCCCATCGTGCGGATGGAGTCGGGCTCGGGGCCGATGAAGGCCATGCCGGCGGCTTCGACCTGCGCCGCAAAATCCGCGTTTTCCGACAGGAAGCCATAACCGGGATGAATCGCCTGCGCGCCGCTCACGTGCGCAGCGAACAGGATCGCGGCCCGGTTCAGATAACTCTGCCCCGGCGCGGCAGGACCGATGCACAGCGCCTCGTCGGCGAGCCGCACATACCGTGCATCGGCGTCGGCCTCGGAATGGACGGCGACGGTTTTCAGACCGAGTTCACGGCAGGCGCGCTGGACTCGAAGCGCGATCTCGCCGCGGTTGGCAATCAGTACTTTGTTGAACATGGTCGATCAACCGATCCGGAACAGCGGCTGCCCGGACTCCACTTCGCTGCCAGGAGCCACAAGAATCCCCACAACGGCGCCGCTGAGTTCGGACTCGATCGCGTTGAACATCTTCATTGCCTCGATCGTGCAGAGCACCTGTCCTTCCTTGATCGTATCGCCGGGATTCACGAAGGGCGCCTCGCCCGGCGCCGGCGTCAGATGAACGACGCCGAACATGGGCGCACGAACGAGTTGCGCCTCACTGGCGGTTGCGGGGGCTGCCTTGGGAGTGTCGATGGATGGCGAAGGCCCGGCGTGCGGTGATTGAGCCCCTTGGCTTCCCTGGGTGCCCGGGGGGGATCTCACGGGTACACGTTCATCGCCCGAAGGCGCGTCAGCCCGCTTGCCGCGCCGTTTCGCCTTCACAAGTTTGACCCGTTCCTCGCCCTCGATGACTTCGAGCTTGGCCAGCGGAGAATCCGCCAACAGGTCGATAAGCGCCTTAATCTTCTGGAGATCCATCTTTGAGTCCGTAGCCGGTTGGACGCGCGCCGGTCGATTGGCGTGCGCGAAGCACCGCTGGGGCTGTACGGCAACCAGATTCAATCTCCCGTTGCCTCGCCCGCGTGACGGCTAGCCTCGTCGCGCCGGCTCACTGCGAACCGGGGCGATCGACGATGGACTCAATGTATCCGGCGCATAAAAAATGCGCCAAGACGGTTTGGCTTTGTAGCGATAAGGCGCGCTTATGTATCGGCGCTATCGGCACCGGACTCGAAGCGCACGTCGAGCGCAAGGTCGCCGGCCAGTTCCAACAGGATGTCCTTGACGGCCGCGGCGGGCTCGGAAAGCGGCAAGTGGTCGGACAGGCACACCGAAAGCGGGATCTTGATGACGGGTGAAACGATCCGGCATTGCACGACGTTGCCCGCCGCGGCCACGACCCGTGCGGTGGAATCGGGAAGGATGGTCGCACCGATCCCGGCGCTCACGGCGGCCGACAAGGTCGACGCGGATTCGATTTCGGCCACGACCTTGGGGATCATCTGCACGCGCGCGAAACCCTCGTCGACGTACTTGCGCAGATAGTTGTACGGACGCGGCAGGAGCAAAGGCACGTCGCGCAACTCCGTCACGGCGATCTGCTCCAGCGTGATCCCCATGCTGCGCGGCGCCACGAGAAACAGTTCCTCGTTCATCAGAAGCTGGAACGACAGGCCGTGGACGGGCTTGTCGCCATACAGCACGGCCATGTCCATACGCCCGTTCATGATCAGCTCGCTCAACGTCGTGCCGAAGTTCTCGTTGATGTAGAGAAGAATGTCCGGATGCCTGGCGCGCACGGTCCGCAACAACGGCAGCGAGAGCGCCGACGCGCCGGTGCCGGGCGCGAGCCCCACAGAAACCTGGCCTGACAGCGTCTGGCCGGCGCTCTTCACGTCGGCCTGAGCCTGTTCGTACTGGCGCAGGATCAACTGGGCGTGGCGATACAGCGTGGCGCCCGCCTCAGTGGCCGTGACGCCCCGCTTGGTGCGCACGAGCAGCTGTTGCTGGAACTCGTCTTCGAGCGTGATCAACTGCTGGCTCAGCGCCGGCTGGGCGATATGAAGCACTTCGGCGGCCTGCGTCAGGCTGCCGATATCGACGATCTTCACGAAATACTTCAAACGCCGCAGGTTCACGGTAGTCGCGTCTCAACGTTCAGTGATGGCGACAATGATAGGGCAAGCGCCACGCCGCGCACAGTGCCTAAAAAAACTTCGCTCCCGCTCCTGCAACGCTAAAAGCGTGGCCTGTCAGCGTATTCCCGCATGGCCCCCGATCGGTAAATGCCGGACGCGCACGCGTACCGCCCTGTCATAAGTGGATGTTATTGCGCCAGCGGAAAGACGTCTTGGCTTGAAGTTTTTCGCGCGCTTAAGGTGAAGCGTCATCAAATGCCGTTGAGGAGTCAAGTGTGAGTGCATCGCGAATTGCCGCCCGCGTCCAGCGAATCAAGCCTTCGCCGAGCAGTGCCGCCGCGGACCGGGCCGCGGAACTGCGGCGGCAGGGGAAAACCATCGTCAACCTCGTGGTCGGCGAACCCGACTTCGACACGCCCGCGCATATTCGCCAAGCCGCTTTCGACGCGATGGAGCGCGGCGAAACACGCTATACGCAAACCGCGGGCACGCCGGCGCTGCGCGCCGCCATCGCGGCAAAACTGCAACGCGAGAACGGTCTTTCGTACGATCCCAAACACATCATCGTGACGTGCGGCGCCAAACACGCGATTTTCAACGCGCTCGCCATCACCGTTGAAGCACGCGATGAAGTCCTGATTCCCGCGCCCTACTGGGTGTCCTACCCGGACATGGTGCTCGCCTGTGACGGCGTGCCGGTCGTCGTGCCCTGCACCGAGGAAGACAGCTTCAAGCTCACGCCCGCCACCCTCGAAGCGGCGATCACGCCCCGCACGCGCTGGCTGATCATCAATTCGCCGACCAATCCCACCGGCGCAACCTATAGCGCCGCCGAACTGCGCGCATTGGCGGATGTGCTGTTGCGTCACCCGCAGATGCTGGTGATGATGGACGACATCTACGAACACATCCGGTTCGACGGCGAGGCATCACAGCACCTCTTGTCGATTGAACCCGAACTCAGCTCACGTACCCTGGTCGTCAACGGCGTGTCCAAGACCTACGCGATGACCGGCTGGCGCATCGGCTACGCCGCCGGCCCCGCCGACCTGATCGCGGCCATGGACACGCTCCAGTCCCAATCCACCAGCAACGCCAGTTCGATCAGCCAGGCCGCAGCGCTCGCGGCGCTGAACGGCGATCAGACATTCGTGCAGCAATCGGTGCGGACCTATAAGGAACGCCGCGACCACGCACTCGAAGCGCTTAACGCGATTCCCGGCATCAGTTGCAAAACACCGGGCGGCGCGTTCTATCTGTACGTCAATTGCGGCGGCATGATCGGCCGCACCACGCCGCAAGGCAAGCGCATCGAGGGCGACGTAGATGTCGTTCTGTACCTGCTCGAACACGCCGGCGTCGCACTGGTTGCCGGATCGGCCTATGGCGTTTCACCTTTCTTCCGGATGTCGATTGCGACAAGCATCGACAATATCGATGAGGGCTGCAGGAAGATTGCCGCCGCGGTCGCCGCACTGAACTGAGAGTACGGCGATGAAGCGAATATGTCGCGTCGTCGCTTTATAAAAAAAACATGCCGCGCTGAGAGGACGTGGCAGTCGGTTTGGAGTTTTCCATTTTTCGTCAATCTGCAAGGGGTTCTACTCGTGAAAAAGCATGCATTAGGCACACTAACTGGACTTGGACTGGCAATTTCTGGGATCGCACACGCGCAGTCGAGCGTCACCCTGTACGGCATCATCGACGAAGCGGTGCGCTACGACACCCATCAGAACAAATCCGGCGGGAAGCTTTTCACGATGGGTAGCGGCGGCGAGATTCAGGGTAGCCGCTGGGGTCTGCAGGGAACCGAGGATCTCGGTGGCGGGTTGGCCGCCATCTTCCAGCTCGAAGGCGGCTTTACACCGAATACCGGCGTGACACAGCAATCTACGCCGTCCGGCACCGCCCGCCTGTTCGGCCGCACCGCGATGGTGGGGCTGCGCAGTACCGACTACGGCACGTTGACGATGGGCCGGCAATACACGCTGGTGCATGAAATGGGCTGGACGCACGATATCTATGCGTTCGCTAATTACACCGGCACGGTCGGCTTTCAGGGCGCCGGTCTGACTGGCGGCGGCCGTCTGGACAATTCCGTGCGATATACCTCGCCGGCGCTTGCCGGTTTCACCCTCAAGGGCTCGTATACCTTTGGCGGGGTAGCGGGGAATACTCACCAGAACTCGTCGCCGGCCGTCAGCCTTTCTTACGACCACGGCCCCTTGAGCGTTGGCGCGGCCTATCAGATCGTCAACGACATCGGCGGCCTGACGCCTGCGACCAGCACCTATGGCAGCACGTACTTCGGCGTGACGATCCCGGACAGCTCGCAAAAGATCTTCACCGCGGGCGCAACGTATAAGTTCGGCGCGGCGAAGGTGTTCGGCTCGTATATCTACAGCCACGTCTACCCGGCCGACTATCGCAACGACTCCTTCTCCACGGCGGTCCAGTACTTCATCACGCCGTCACTCGTGCTCGATCTGCCGTTCTACATCGACTTCGTCCATCACGCAGGCCGGAGCGGCACGCGTATCACGACCGGTCCGACGTTCGACTATTTCCTGAGCAAGCGCACCGACGTCTATGTCGGCGTGGACTACAACCACCTGACCGGCGCATGGACGACCCTCGCCGCCGCCTCCGGCTCGAACCAGCCGTTCTATGGCTTCAACTCGCTGTTCGAAGCCACGATCGGTCTGCGTCACAAGTTCTAATTTGCGGTATTGACGGTCTGTTGGGCGTCGCCCGACGCCCAACAGAACGCGCCGAAAGCCAAACAGCATCGGGACGCCAAATCCTGTCCCGATCGTCCATGCACGATCCCGGCATCAAAAGGCGGGCCTCGATCCGCCAATTCCGTCTATCGATTCCTGGAGGAACACTCATGAGAATCGGCATCTCCGCCGAAAGCCGCGCCGGCGAGACGCGTGTCGCCGGCACACCGGAAAACAGTCAAAAAACTCACCGCGCAGGAGCATACCGTTCAGGTGCAAAGCACTGCAGGCGAGCGTGCCCATTTCCCCGATAGCGCCTACGCACAGGCCGGCGCGACATTGGTCGAATTAGCCGAAGTCCGCGTCGAGATGACCAAGATGCCCGACCTCATTGCAGCCATGCACTCGTTGATCGGTCTTGCCGCCATTTGTATTGCCTATGCGGTAGTCTCCGAGCCGTCCGCTTTCGGACTGGCGGCAACCGGCAGCGAACTGCCTTATGGCAATCGCGTCGAGTTGTTCATCGGCACCTTCATCGGCGCGATTACGTTCTCCGGATCCGTGATCGCGTTCGGCAAGCTGTCCGGCAAGTATAAGTTCCGCCTGCTTCAGGGCGCACTCGTCGTCTATCCCGCGCGTGGTGATCGTTCCTGGCTACGGCCTCGCGGTCGCGCGCACAGCATGCGTCGAAGGAATTGACCGATAAGCTTACAAACAAGGGCATCGACGTGCGTTATGCGATCCATCCAGTGGCCGGCCGGATGCCGGGACATATGAACGTGCTGCTCGCCGAAGCGGAAGTGCCGTACGACCAGGTTTACGAAATGGACGACATCAACGCGGAATTCGGCCAGACCGATGTCGTGCTCGTGCTGGGCGCCAACGACGTTGTCAATCCCGCCGCAAAGACGGGCCCCGCCTCGCCGATGGCCGGCATGCCGATTCTGGAGGCCTATAAGGCGCGCACCGTGATCGTCAACGAACGGTCGATGGCGTCCGGTTACGCCGGTCTCGACAATGATCTGTTCTATATCGACAAAACGATGATGATGTTCTTGGATACCAAGAAGGTCATCGAGAATATGACCAAAGCGCTCGAATGAGCATCCATAAGCGTCGACTATCGGCCCAGACAACTTTGATCTTTGTCGGCTAGGCCCTGAGACGCTACCGTATAGCGTGCTGATCCCGCATTCACCGTTATAGGCCCTCACCATGCATGCACTTGTCATTCACGCCCCACTCGATCTGCGCATCGAGGACGTTCCCACGCCCGAACCGAAAGCCAACCAGTTGCTCGTACGGGTTCGGGCCGGCGGTATCTGCGGTTCGGATCTTCACTACTTCAACCATGGCGGTTTCGGCACGATTCGCATCAAGGAGCCCATGGTGCTGGGCCATGAAGTCTCGGGCGCCGTTGCGCGCGTTGGATCCGACGTGACGGATATGCCGGTCGGTACACGGATTTCCATCAGCCCGAGCCGGCCGTGTGGCCTGTGTCAATACTGTCAGCAAGGGCTGCAGAACCACTGCCTGGATATGCGCTACTACGGCAGCGCAATGCGTACGCCGCACGTGCAGGGCGCATTCCGGCAGGAGATCGTAATCGACCGTTCACAGGCGCATGTCGTGGCGGACTCGTTGAGCGATGCCGAAGCTGCAATGGCCGAGCCGCTCTCGGTCGCGCTTCACGCCGTTCGGCGCGCGGGTCCGCTGCTCGGCAAGCGGGTGCTCGTCACAGGATGTGGGCCGATCGGCGCGTTGATCGTGGCGGCCGCGCGCAGAGCCGGTGCGGCGATGATCGTGGCAACTGATGTGAATGCGCTGCCGCTCGACAGCGCGAAAAAGGTGGGCGCCGACCTCGCGTTTAACATCGCGGAGACGCCGGACGCGCTTCAGCAATTCGCCATCGACAAGGGCAGCTTCGACGTTCTGTGCGAAGCGAGCGGCAACGCAGCAGCATTGCGCGGTGCGTTCGACGTGCTCAAACCGCGCGGCGTGATCGTCCAGGTCGGCCTAGGTGGCGACATCTCGTTGCCGATCAACGTGATTGTTGCCAAGGAATTCGATCTGCGCGGCGCATTCCGCTTCCACGAAGAATTCGCCATTGCCGTCGAACTGCTGAACAAGGGATTGATCGACGTGAAGCCCTTGATCTCGGGCATTTTCCCGTATCAGGATTCGGTCAAGGCGTTCCAGACAGCGGCCGATCGCTCAAAATCGATGAAGGTGCTGGTGAGCTTCGATTGATCGCACACGTGTGGCGACGATGGCGCGGCAAGCCGCGTTCGTCGCCATACATAAAAGAAAGCGCCCATAAAAAAGCCGACGTTGCGATGCAGACGTCGGCTCTTTCCTTTTCCCCACCCGGGGCTCAGTTATTACATCGCGCTTCAAGCGCATCGATAAACGCGCGGTTCCAGCGGCCTTCCTTCATCGCCCGCATCGTCTCAGCCTCGGCTTCCAGAACGGCCAGCGCTTTTTCGATGACAAGCTCGGCGGCGTCCTGTGGAATGGCCAGCAAGCCATCCTGATCGCCGACGACGATATCGCCCGGATTGACCACCATTCCGCCGACCGATACCGGCACATTGATTTCACCCGGACCGTCTTTATACGGCCCCCGGTGTGTGACCGCACGGGCATAAACCGGGAAATCCCGGTCGCGGATTTCCGCGACATCACGGATCGCGCCATCGATGACCAAACCGACAACGCCGATGTTTGCTGCGTAGAACGACAGGATGCCGCCAACCACGGCGTTGTTGAGATCGCCGCCCGCGTCCACGACCAGGACATCACCTGCCCGGCAAAACTCCAGCGCGCGCAGGTAAGTGAGGTTATCCCCGCCACGCGAGCGCACCGTGACCGCGGTGCCGGCCATCGTCTTCTTGCCAGGCCGTTGATACGGGTGCAGGCCCACGCTGCCGACGTTGCGGTGCATGTTGTCGCTGAGCGCGGACACGGGGATGTCTCGCAATGCGCTAAGGATCGCTTCGGCAGCCTGAGCCGCCGACGGGTTCTTCCTGATGGCTTTGTACATGGTCGATCTTCGCTTCCGGATGTAAGGGGAGCGGCTCATGCAGATCAGGAACGAGTAGGCACGACACCGCTGCAACACGGCTATAACGGTATATCGTTCCTGCAAATCGCGCCAAGACGGGTTCGTTCTTGCGCAATAGGAAACGCTTATGAAACGCTATTGTCGGAGGAGGTGGCGCCGAGATACGTCTCTGACGGAAGAACAGCCGCGGGGCTTCGGTCCGAAAAGGCGTTTCCAGCGAACGGGCCATGCTCTTCGATAAGGGATTGCAATCGCAGGAGAATATAGGCTCCGTCGGCGACATCATGTATGCATCGATCATGATCTGGACGCAGCGCGACAATGTGTTCCAGCTGGCAAGCGAGTCGGCGTGGTGAGCGCAAGCGCATCGGCGTTCGACAATGCCGCGACCGCGCTCGAAGCCGGCGCGGCGCAAGTCGATCTGTTCGTGCGCCGCGATGCTTTGCCTCGCGTCAACAAGCTGACAGGTATAGCTGGTTCGTCCTTTCTGCCCATCTCGCCCGGCGCCATGCCAGGCAAACCTCACCGGTGACGACGTGACAGCGTCCGGACTGTTGTCGCCCGTCAACTGGCATCCGAGGAAGCCGAAGGGCGTCAGCGGCATCGGACCAGGTTTTGGCGAAGGAATCAAGCTGCCGGTGCTGGCGAAGTTGATGTTCGCTGAGCGGTTTCTATCTAGTCTGTTCGATCAGATTGCTACTGTCGCGGTGACAGATTCGAAGGAGCACTGCGCGGATCTGGCGATGTTGGAAAAGGTCGACACGCCCGAGAGCTCCAAATCACCCGCAAAGACCAAATAGGCGGATGCGACTGAGGCCAATAGTGGCGTGGTGCAGGCCAAATCAGAAAGCGCGTTACTCGCGGAATGGAAGTCGTCAGACGCCATCCTTGCTTGGGCTCGGATGCTGCCTTCCGTGGCGGACATCGATCTACGGCCGTAGGCATAAGACTGTGTACATGACTAACAACAAGCAAGAAGTGATGGAAGTATTGAGGGGGCCGCAGCGTCAGCGGCGCTGGTCGATGGACGAGAAACTGGCATGGTGCGGGAGAGCTTCGAGGCAGGAAAAGCCGCGCATCACACGCTATCTGTCGCCCGAGCTGTGGCTTGAGGTCAAAACCTGGATTCAGGCGGTGCCGAAAGAAACGGACCGCGAGCGCGAGCATTACTCGCGCACGTGTTGGCTGTTCACCCTGCTCTATCTGGGTGGCTTACGGATCACTGAAGTGGGTGAAAACACGATGGGCCGATTCTTCCGCCGCCGGGTCGTAAACGGCGAAGATCTCTGGTGGCTGGAGGTGCTGGGCAAAGGCGGCAAGGGAGCCGCTGGTGCCAGCCACCTTGGAGATGATGGCGGACCTCTCGACATACCGTCGCGAACGGGGTAAGTCAGTATGACTTCCGTGACGTACGGGCTGGCCTCGTGTGGGGAATAAACGCGGGTTAGCATCGCTGCCAGAGCCGCACGGTGTGGGCAGGCCACACCCGGCAACTTCCACCA